>CAYSUM010000014.1:21919-38715 GCA_964434225.1 uncultured Rhizobium sp. | reverse complement strand
TCTGAAATCCTAAAAACTGCAAACGCATCTTTGTCGATTGAAGATTGTAGCAAGCTTTCCACCCTCGATTTTCTTCCTGCGATCACGCACGAATTAAAAACTCCATTAAGCGCGATCATTGGTTTGGCTAATATTTTGCAGGATGAAATTCTTAATCCTCAGTCGCAAAAAGAATGTTTGGAATATATTGATGACATCAAAAAAACTGCTTATGAGATGAATGATTTAGTTCATGATCTTCTTGATGTTGGAGCAGCGGCTTCTGGAAATTTTTCAGTTGATCTAAGCAAAGAGATCAATGTTTTAGATATTATAGAAAGGGCGATAAAATTGAATTATGATTATGCCTTAAGAAGGGAGGTAACTTTAAAAACTGAAATTATTGGTGATGTAAAATCGATAAAATTGGATGCTAAAAGAATGAAGCAAATTCTGACTAATCTGATTTCGAACGCGATTAAATATAGTCCGCAACATACAGAAATAAACATTTCAGCGCGCACTGCCTTTAATTTACACAGCAAATTTCTTGAGATTGTAATTGCCGATCAAGGATTTGGAATGACTGAAAAACAAGTTCAAACTGCTTTCGTGAAATATAAAACAATACAAAATCCCAACTCAGGAAAAGTTGATTCCTTCGGGCTTGGATTGCCACTTACCAAACAATTGGTTGAACTTCAAAAAGGCTCTATCGAGATAGAATCAGAACCAAACAAAGGCACCGAAGTCAGATTATTTTTTCGCTACAAGATGTAATACCATTTCCCTCTCCTAATTACCTTTTTTAAGCTTCGTCTTTTTGGTAAAAATTTGCTCGGATAATGACGCTGTACCACGTGGTACAGCTTACATTTTCTGTCGCAATTTTCCTCAAAAATACTTTGCTTAAAAAAGGTAATTAGGAGAGGGAAATGGTATAACTCAAGTCAACCACCACCACGCAAACCGCGAACAGCGTGTTTAGCCGGCTTCTGGGTGGTAGATTTTTTATCATCCAGAAGAGCTATAAAAACAAAAAAGCTCCTTCGAAAATTTCGAAGGAGCTTTTTTTATTTTGAAAGTATCGGGAGCCACCACCACGCAAACCCGGCGTGTGTAGCCATATTCCCTGTAAAGGTTTTGTATTCTGGTACACTCCCGACATCGAGAATATTTCCTATGGGATTTTTTTTGGCAAGAGTTTTTTTAAAAAATTATGAGGGCTGTCATTTTGAGCTATTTCCAACGTCATCGCTCGCGAGCTACAGTGGCCAAAACAGTAAACCGCACACTACACTGGGTTGCCGCTCTACACTCGCAATGACGGTGTAAAAGATGGCTAGAAGTGTTGCCCAAAATTATTTAGCGCACTCCCAAAATGTGACAAATTGCGGTGGTTAATTCTGAACGGTTTAAGGTATAGAAATGGAAATCGTTGACACCAGCATCGTGAAGAATTCGGCAAAGTTCGACGGCAACAATTCCCGCGATTAACTGTCTGGTGTCTTGTTTTTCGTCAAGATCGGTGAAAATTTCGTCCATCCATTTGGGAATTTTGGCGCCACACATTTTAGCGAAATGTTTAGTTTGCTTGACGTTACTTACTGGCAAAATTCCCGGTACAATTGGCACGTTAATTCCAGCTTTATGACAACGCTCAACAAATAAAAAATAAGCGTCGGCATCGAAGAAAAATTGCGTGATAATTCGTGTTGCGCCAGCATCAACTTTGCGCTTTAGGTTATCGATGTCGGTTTGAAAATCTGAAGCTTCTGGATGTTTTTCTGGATAGCCAGCGACGGAAATTTCAAAATCACCAATCTTCTTAATACCCGCCACCAACTCGTTTGCATATTGATAGCCGTTTGGATGAAGTTGATAATTTGGACTTGATGCTGGCATATCGCCGCGTAAAGCAACAATGTGACGAATGCCATTTTCCCAATAATTGCGCAAAATTTCATCAATCTCATCTTTCGAAGCCGCAATACAAGTTAAGTGCGAAGCTGGTTTTAAATCGGTCTCGGTAATAATACGCTTGATAGTGTGATGCGTGCGCTCTCGCGTTGATCCGCCAGCGCCGTAAGTTACCGAAACAAAATTTGGCCTAAGATTTTGCAAACGCAAAATTGCATCCCAAAGTTTAACTTCCATTTCATCAGTTTTTGGCGGGAAAAATTCGAAAGAAACGTTGATTTCGCGCTTATTGAGGATAACTCCCTCGAGTTTGTTTTGATAGATTTTCATCACTAAATCGCTTTTAAAATTTTCTGAAATTCTGCAAAATTTTTTGCGATTAATTTTTTCCCGCGCCAAAAAATTCTGCCTTTAGAAATCGAACATTTAGCATATTTTAACTGCACCGCGATAGTTTCTAATCTTTGTTTAATGCTATTTGCCGAAGAAATATTTTCGCCAGTATGACTATTAAAAACTGCAGTAATATTGACTGGATAAAAAGAATATTTTTTACCATCAATTTTTTTGGATGAGGCCAAAGCCATATTAAGTTCATAATCCATCGAATAACGATTATTTTCGTTGAATTTAAAACGCTCAAAAATTTCACGACGATAATAAAAAGACTCGCCCGAGCCAATGGGGCAACGCTTGATAAGGTTACGAACATTTACCACAATATTTGAACTTGCATCAAAACCATTCATCTCGCCAACAGAGTAGCTGTTGAAATAAATCACGTCAAAATTCGGATTCACGTCAAAATAATATTTTGTCTCAGCAAAAAAATCTTTATGTAAAAAATCGTCAGCTCCCAAAAATCCGACAATATCGCCCGTAGCATATTTCAAAGCGATGTTGCGCGCGTTGGAAATTCCCGAATCTTTTTCGCGAATCCATTTTATAAAAAATGGAAATCTGGTTTGATAGTCGGAGATTATTTCGTGAGTAGCATCGGTGGAAATATCGTCGACAATTAATAATTCTCTATTTTCATATTTCTGCGCTAAAAATGATTCGATGGCTTTGGACAAATATTTTGCTGCGTTGAAGGTTGTGATAATAACCGAAATTTTCATGAGAAATTTGTAGAAAGTTTTGAAAGACATCTGTTTGATTGAAATTCCCAATCTCACTTCTCCAATTTAAAAATCAAAAAATATGTCGGATCTCATCCCTTTTGACCAACGCGACGGCTTTATCTGGTATAATGGCCAATTCGTTGAATGGAAAGACGCCAAAGTTCACGTGCTTAATCACGGTTTACATTACGCTTCTTGCGTTTTCGAAGGTGAAAAAATTTACAACAAAAAGATTTTTAAAAGTTTAGAGCACGCACAAAGATTACACGCTTCCGCAAATATGATGGGATTTGAATTGCCTTATTCAGTTGCTGAACTTGAAGCGGCAAAAAAAGAAGCTTCTCAAAAAAATAATATCGTTGATGGATATATGCGCGCCTTTGCTTGGCGCGGTTCTGAAAAAATGGCGATTTCGGCACAAGGAAATAAAATTCATGTCGCCGTCGCTTGCTGGCCTTGGCCTCCTTATTATTCCGAAGAAGCGCGTCGCGCCGGACTAAAATTAAAATTCGCGAAATATAAAAGACCTTCACCTGAAACCGCACCAGTTGCGGCCAAGGCTGCGGGGCTTTACATGATTTGCACAATTTCAAAACATGAAGCGGAGCGCGAAGGTTATAACGATGCTTTGATGCTTGATTATCGCGGTTATTTAGCTGAAGCAACTGGCGCTAATTTGTTTTTAGTGATGAAAAATGGCGAACTTCACACGCCACTTCCTGATTGTTTTTTAAATGGAATCACTCGCTTAACCGTAATCGAACTTGCAAAAAAACGTGGCATTAAAGTTGTAGAACGCCACATCAAACCAGAAGAATTATCAGACGCGATCGACGTTTTCATCACCGGATCTGCGGCAGAAATTACTCGCGTTGGCTCAATCGAAGATAAACATAAATATCCAGAACCAAGCCGGATGACACTTGATTTGATGAACTCTTATCACACTTTGGTCAGATCGTAAAATGAAAAATATTTTCACCACAATTTTTTTCGCAGTTTTTTGCACTATACTTTTTGTAATCTCAAAGCCAGCTGCGTCACAAAACAATTTTTTGCGCGTCAAATCTCATTTAGTTTTTAATAAAGAATTTACTGGAATCGCCAAAGTTATCGACGGCGATTCAATTTCAGTTGATGATCGCGAGACACGACTTTTTGGCATTGACGCGCCCGAATATCATCAAACTTGTTTCGATGCGAAAAAGAGCGAATATAGTTGTGGCAAGGTTTCACAGGAGTTTCTTTACGATTTTATTAACGGTAAAAAAGTGACATGTCATTATGCCGAAAAAGATAAGTATAATCGATTTTTGGGGAAATGTGAAATTGGAAAAATCTCAATCAATCAAGAAATGATCAAGAACGGCATGGCGGTAATTTATAATTTTACTGAAAGTGACGACGCGATGGATACACTTGAATCTAAAGCAAAAGAACAAAAGATTGGAATGTGGCAAGGCGCATTTCAATTGCCGAAAGATTATCGAAAATCGCACCCAAGGTTAAAGTAAAGGAACCTCTTTTTACAAAAAAAGATTCTTAAACAAATAGGAAAATATGAAAAAACTACAAGTCGCAATCATAGGCGCATCGGGTTATACTGGCGCAGAATTAATCAGAATTTTACTTAACCACAAAAAAGTTGAGATCGTCGAATTGGTTGCCAATTCTAACGCTGGACAAAAAATTGAGCAGCTTTATCCGCATTTAATTCATTACGGATTGCCAGCTTTAAAAAAAATCGAAGAAGTTGATTTCACCAAAATTGACGCGGTTTTTGGATGTTTGCCTCACACAACTTCACAAGAAACTTTCAAAAAACTTTTGTCCGATCCAAAAAATTCTCACTTAAAAATTTTCGATCTTTCCGCTGATTTCAGACTTGAAGATGTAGCAGATTATAAAAAATGGTACGATCACGAACATGTGGCGCAAGATTTACAACCGCAAGCAGTTTACGGACTTTGCGAAATCCACAGAAACAAAATCAAAAAATCAAATTTGATCGCCTGTCCGGGATGTTATCCAACTTCGGCGCTACTTCCCCTGATTCCACTTTTAGAAAATAATTTAATTGAGAAACACGACATCATCATCGATTCAAAATCAGGAACTACTGGCGCTGGAAGATCGGTCAAACAAGCCAATTTATTTTGCGAAGTTAACGAATCAGTAAAAGCTTATTCCGTTGGCAAACACCGACATATGGGTGAGATTGAGCAAGAGCTTGGAAAGGCTGCGGGCGCAAAAATTGAAATCGATTTTACGCCACATTTACTTCCAATCAACCGAGGAATTATCTCAACGATTTACGCGAAGGTTAATCCAAAATTTTCAGTCGCCGATATTCAAAATTGCCTACAGACCAAATATGATGATGAACCTTTCGTAAAAATAATTGATGGCGAACCCAATATTAAAGATGTTGTGGGCACAAATTTTTGCGTGATCGCAGTAAAAAAAGCCAGAACCGCCGATAAAGTTATTATTGTTTCGGTGATCGACAATCTCTGCAAAGGCGCTTCTGGACAAGCTGTACAAAATATGAATATCGTTTTTGGCTTTGACGAAAAAGAAGGTTTAGAATTTGCACCATTATTTCCGTAATTAAGTCAGATGACAACTATCTTCGCACCTATCACTTCGCCAATTCGCTCTGGAATTTCAGTGATTCGAATTTCGGGACCAACAACGATTGAATGCTTAAAAACCCTTGGTTTTAAAGGCGAGCCACAACATCAAAAAATTTCTTTCCAAAAAATTCGCGATCCAAAAACTTCTGAAATTATCGATGAGGTTTTGATTTCTTTTTTTAAAAATCCTCACAGTTTTACTGGCGAAGATGTTGCCGAAATTTCAATTCACGCCTCGCCTTTTATTTTTAAAAAACTGCTCGAAATTTTATCGCAGCAAAAAAATTGTCGCCTTGCCGAAGCTGGAGAATTTTCTAAACGTGCTTTTTTAAATGAAAAACTTGATTTAGTTCAAGCTGAAGCAATTCCCGATTTAATCGCCGCCGAAACCGCAGCACAACACAAGCAAGCACTCAAACAACTTGAAGGAAAATTAGGAGAAATTTACGAAGATTGGCGTTTTCGTTTGATCGAAATTTCTGCAATGTTGGAGGCAGCAATTGATTTTCCTGACGAAGATTTACCAAAAAATATTTGCGATAAAGTTGAAGCCGATGTTAAAAAATTAAGCGCCGAAATTTCTAAACATTTAGATGACAAAAAAATCGGACAGAAAATTAAGGATGGTTTAAGTCTTGCTATTATTGGCGCACCGAATGTTGGTAAATCGAGTTTGATAAATTTTTTAGCCCAAAGCGAAATTGCAATTGTTTCAGAAATAGCCGGAACGACGCGCGATGTTGTGGAAACCCATTTATGTATTGCTGGAGTTGCGGTGAAAATTTCCGACACCGCAGGAATTCGAGAAACTGAAGATAAAATCGAAAAAGAAGGAATCCGCCGCGCCTTACAAAAAGCAGCTAGCGCAGATATTAAAATTTTTTTGGTTGATGCAGCAAATCCAATTTTGCGCGAGGATTTAATTGATAAAAATACGATTGTGGTGATAAATAAAATTGATCTAACGAATTTTAAAAATGATCATCACACATTGACAATTTCGCTAACCAACAACACCAACACTTCTGAACTTATAAAAAAACTCGAAGAAAAAATTCTTGAAATTATTCCATCGCAAAATTCACCGTTAATTACCCAAGAGCGTTACCGCGTTGCACTAAAAAATTCTGTGGAAAATTTAGAAAATTTTTCTTTGAAAAAAAATATTGAACTTGCCGCCGAAGATTTAAGAATGACGGCGCGCGAGATTGGCAAAATCAACGGTAAGATTGATGTCGAAAATATTTTAGATGTAATTTTTTCGCGCTTTTGTATCGGCAAATAAATTGCCAAAGAAAAAAAGTTGCACAAATAACATAAATTACTAGAGCCCATCTTCAAATTCAGATAGCTTCAGATTTTGGCATAAAATTAGCCTATCTGAATTTGAAGACAGTCTTTAAAAGCCGCGCCTCCGTTTCAAATTATTTTTTAATCACGTTTTGGTACTCTTTCTCGCCCTTCCTTCAACAATCAGCTCGTTAACTTTGAGCGCATCTAATTTTATTAGCTTGCATCCGGGATTAATTAACGAACTTGCTGGTCATGCCTTGGTACATAATTTGTACAGCCATACGCATAGCACCAAGAAAACTGGGTTGTCGCGTCGTGCACGTCGTAAAAATGCTAATATTCGCCGGCGTTGGTTTGTTGATAACATCATTTTGCATCACAAAAGATTACATGACAAAAACCGCGAATTAGCTGTAAATAAAGCCCGCGACCTAGCTATTGCAAGAAGAGACGCTGAGAAAAAAAGACAAGAATTATCACTGCAAAGAGCAAAAGAACCGCAAATAGATCAAGAAAGAAAATGGCGCGACATGGCGCGCACCAAAGGCCGAGCCTCTATAATTCGCGAACGTATTGACAGCAGAAGATTGCGCGCACTCAGCAGATGGTCGAGTGTTTCGGAAGATGGCGCGACTAGCGAAAGTTAATTATTATAAGAAAGACAGTTTTACTCTCGATGATACGGGTGCCCCGCAATAATTGACTGAGCGCGATAAATTTGTTCCATCAAAATCGCTCGCACCATTAAATGCGGGAAAGTCATTGTTGAGAGAGAAATTTTTAAACCAGCTTTTTGTAAAACTTCTTGCGACAAACCATCCGAACCACCAATCACAAAAGTTAAATCAGAATCACCAGCCAACGCAAAATCAGCAATCATTTTTGAGAATGCGATGCTGCCAAATTGCTTTCCTCTTTCATCTAAAACAATCAATTTTGATGATGGCTTTAGTGCTTTTAGAATTAAATCTCCTTCGCCTTCTTTAATTTTATCAACCGACATATTTTGCGCATTTTTTAATTCCAATTCGCGCAACTCAATTTTCCATTTTAAACGCTTAAGATAATTCTCGAAAACCGCTTTATGCGGTGAATTTTCGAACTTTCCGATTGACAGAATTGTGATTCGCATAATTTTGATAAAGTTAATTTACTGACATAACAAATCCTACGCACATGAAAATTGCAATCTATCCTGGCACTTTTGATCCGATCACTTTTGGACATCTTGATATTATAAAAAGAGCCGCAGAAATTTTTGATCATTTGATCATTGCCGCCGCAAAAGATAATTACAAAAACCCTTTATTCACTTTAGATGAGCGCGTTGAACTTATTCGCGAAGAAATAAAAACTTTGGACGAAAACCATAAAATTTCGGTCGAACAATTTGAAGGACTTTTGGTGAAATATGCTCGCGAAAAAAATGCCAAAGTTATTGTGCGAGGACTTCGTGCCGTTTCAGATTTTGAATATGAATTTCAAATGTTCGGCATGAATTCTAAACTTGATCCAGAAATTCAAACAATCTTTTTTCCAGCTTCTGAAACCAATCATTTTATCGCTTCAAAACTAGTGAAAGAAGTGGCAAAACTTGGCGGAAATATTTCGAAATTTGTTTCGCCAAATGTTGCAAATAAATTAGAAGAAAAATTAAAAACTCTAACCAAATGAAGATCAAAGACGAGATTTGGATTTTGGCTGACAACAGACCGGGCACGTTCTCGCAAAGTATTGGACTTGCTGAAGAATTGGGAGTCGAATATAAAATCATCACACTTTCTTACAGTATTTTTTCTTACCTTCCGAATTTTTTCTTCAGCAATTCGCTCTTAAGAATTTCTGCCGATTTAAGAAACAAAATCACTGCAATTGGATATTTACCGAAGTTGATAATTTCAGCAGGCAGAAGATCTGCGCCAATCGCGCTTAATTTAAAATTGCAGTCGCAAAATCAGAGTAAAATTATTCAGATTATG
Source organism: uncultured Rhizobium sp. (assembly GCA_964434225.1). Classification (GTDB taxonomy): domain Bacteria; phylum Pseudomonadota; class Alphaproteobacteria; order Rickettsiales; family UBA1997; genus UBA2645. The sequence goes on along the minus strand of CAYSUM010000014.1, from coordinate 29,784 downwards.
AATCCGAATTTAGATTTTTCAAAATTCGATTTTGTGATTTTACCCAAACATGACGAGGTTGATGAAGCAAAATTTCCGAACTTAATCACAACTATCGGAGCACTGACCAGAATAGAAGAAAAACGCCTAAGCGAAGAAGAAGAAAAATTTCCTGAGCTAAAAAAAATTACCAAAACCAAAATCGCTTTGTTGGTTGGTGGCAATGGCAAAAAAACTGAGTTTAGTAAAAGCGATGGAGTAAATCTGGCAAAAATTGCATCGCAAGTTACTAAAAATATGGATGCAACTTTGTTAATTTTAACCAGTCGCCGAACTAGTTTGGATCTTAAAAAATCTCTCGCCGAAAATTTAGATTGTGATTTTCAACTTTTTGATTGGGACATCATTAATAGCGCCAATCCTTATCTGGCAATAGTTGGCGTTGCTGATTATTTTATCGTAACTGGCGATTCAGTTTCGATGATTTCGGAATGCGCTTCAACAGGAAAACCGCTTTATATTTTTGATCAAAAAAACATTTCATCTCTTAAACATCATAAATTTCATCAAAATTTATTTGCCGAAAATTACGCCAAAAAATTGGAAAAAAATTTGAAAATCTTAGAAAATTTTTTACCAAAAAAATTGCAAGAAACAAAACGGATTGCCGCAATTATTAACAATAAAATAGCTTGATTAACTGCTTGATGTTTTTACTATTTTTGAGTATTGTCTTACTACCCCCTTCAAGGGCTACAGCCGCTTCAAAATTCCAGACCTCATCTTGATCAAAAAAGTTTTAGAAAAATTCATTAAACTATTTTCTTCTAAAAATTTACTTAAACTCGGTTTAAGTAAATGCCTTGTTTTGTTGTTATTTTTCCCCCTTCTTTCCTGTACCGATCAAGGCTGTATCGAAGCTGATGATTTTGGCGAATATCAAACTCAAGTTCTTGAGGTTCACGCCAACGCAGCTCAATCTGCTTGCGCTTACAACTCAGCTCTTGAACTAACAGATACAAATCAAGGATCAGGCATTAAAACTTGTCTTACTTCTGGCGCCGCCACCGTATCTTACGAATCTGGCGTTGTTCAAAGAACTTTATCTGGTGGTTGTAATGGCAATCAAGTAAATGGTTCTGGCTCTACAATTAACAGTTCTGGCGCTGTCACCACCGATGAGAATAGCATGGTTAAAATGGATGCATCTCATATTAATTATTGTGCTGATAGTTGCGTTCAAGCTTGTTTAAATGGATCTGGCGGACCTGGCGGTGCGGCACCAGAGCCGAATTGGAAAGCTACCGATCCAAAAAGCTCCTCACAAAATTCTGGGTTACAGATTCTTCCTGGATCACAAATTTCAATAACTGCAACCGGATCGGTAACTCTAAGCAAAAGCGCAAATTACCTAACTATCTACATGCCAGTTGATGGCCTGTCATCAGGATCAACAAATTCTGGCATGGTTCCAAATTACAAAGATGCCACTTGGAGCAATGAAGCGATTTTCAATGTCAATGCTGGTCAGAATTTTAATACAAAATTTAGCGGCCATTGGACCAGACCTTATGCTAATGGCGTGGTAAGCGCAATTCCCGACTCTTATTATTACGGCTCTTCTGAAATCGGTGGCTCGACAGCTCTTGCGCCAAATAGCTCATGGAATACTGCAGTCTATAACCAAGCCAGACATCTTGTGGCTTACACAATTCCTCATCCCGATGGATATATTTTTGATTCTTCTCAGGCCACAGAAATTGCAGGCACAAAAGGTACTCCACTTTTGCCTGATCCAAAAACTTGGATATGCGATTACGATGCCTCAAAAAATCCCAGCCCTATTAACGCAGCAACTTACCCACATCTTTCAGAATCGAATTGTCACCTTGTTGCCAATGGATATCAAACCTTGCTTGGATATGCTGCATCAGTTGATGCTGCAACTGCAAGTAATCCTCTTTTTAAAATCCAATCCAATGCTCAATCTGAAGGCTTAGGTACTTACGGAGGCGTAATCAGATGGACTGGAGACGGAATATCTGAAGCTGCTGGAGACATCTTTGCAAACTCATATTCTAGAGATTTCGATGTTATTTCTTCCACCGAACTATCAATACCTGCAGGATCGAGCGTAAAATCTGATAACATATCCCCTCAAGTAGTTGGATCACAATCGCTTACCATACCTTCTAGCGGCATAACTTTCACCAATAACGACACCATGCCTTACATGATGTTTGTAAGGTCTAATTCCTCAGCATGTGCAACCGCAACCAACTCTTCTTATGTTATGACCGCGACTGTAAAAGATTCGCTTGGAAATAACATTACCGAAAAGGTTGGATTACAATTACCACTAACAAATGGAGGCTGGGGAGAGCCGTACACACCCATTTCCAGAATAACATTGGAGCCTGGTCAAAAGGTTATTTTGCTGCCACCACCACCTTCAGCCTGTTCTTTGAACGGTGCATTAGCGGTAAAATTTCAGAAATTTAAAGATATCACCGTCAATCAATCTGGCTTTGTCAGATTTACTATCCTTAACGCCTCGAGCGGCACTTGCACTCTTAACGGCAGAATACTTAACACCAGAAATACCGACGGATCTCCTAGAACAGATACCAATCCTGATTATTACGAATATGACGACTTCTCTAATATACCGTCGTCAGATCCGCTTGATGCTCTTAGCGTTCCTTCATCAGGATCTTTGAGCCAATCTTGGTCAAGCAAAGTTTTTGTTAGAAAAGGTCAAACAATTCGACTTTCTCCGATAAGCTGGAATTCCAATTTCACCACCAGCAATAACGTTACAAGACAATGTGGGATTGGAATGGTGATGCAAATCACTCCACGTCCAGCAGTATTATGCAAAGGCATAACAACTGAACCAATTACAAATCCCGACAGCAGATGTCTGGTTGATTATGACTTGGTAAGCGGTTCTTTAGTTGGTTGCAAAGCTAACGCTTCCGAATGCAATGATAGAAACAACGCTAGCTATTACTGCCCTTATTCAGATTGTCGCAGCACAATTTCTTGCACGCCTGGAACCGCTGCTAATAACTACACTAAAACTGGCTGTACCGCAACTTCCAACATCGGCTCTGCGGCATGCGTTACAGCCCTTTCCTCTCTTTCCGCTGCAAATCAAGCCAATTTTGCAAGCTCTTGTGGCAATAGTTATTGCTCATCCAAAATGCTTGCCAACGCTCAGTTACCAGCAACTACTGGTCAAGCCGTCGACCAATGCTATGATTTAGAAAACTACACCGGAAAAGTCTCAAGCATTCCAAATGCTTCAACTGCTGGCATGATGTCGTCTAGTAACACCTTCTTTGACAAAGGCGGTGCAAGACTTGGAGTATTTAACGGCTATTATGGAAATTTTGATCAATTTGCTGATAGCGGAAACAGAGACACCAACGCTAATAATATAATTTATCAGTCAAAAAATATTCTGACTTTTGCTCAAAACAGCAGATTAAAATTCTTGTTTGCGACCAATAATGGCGACTTCAGAAAATTAGACACCAACTATTCAAGCAAATTAAGCTCTGGTGGCGATATTCTTTACAGAGACACCTCTTCTGCTAGAGGCGCTGGTTACAACGGTAACAATGGCATGAAAATTTCATTTGATGGCACTCTACAGTTTTCAAATGGTCAATGGTTAGAAGCAAAACTATGCCGCGAAACTGATACTCATAGCTGTCGAGGACCAAGCATAAACACCACAGCCACCGCTGCCGATGTAGCAATAGATGCTCAACCTCACTTGATCGACCTTGTATCACCAACAGTTTCAACCGATTCTACTCCTAGATTAGCTTCTACGGCCAAATATCAATTTGATGGATTTGGTATTTTAAGCAGAGTAGCTGATCCAGCAAGCAAAGATTGCTCGATTGCAAACCAAGGAATAGATACCCAAAAAGGCAATCCTTATTATTGCCATACTTACTTAAACAGTACCTCATCTTACATTTACGACTCAAATAATACCGATCCTTTTTCTGATTCTGATTACGATGAATTAAACAAACTCCGCCTTACCTTTAAAATTAAAGATCCCGAAATACCAAATTGTATTATTCCAGGATCGGGTGCTACAACCAACAATGGTGTTAGAATAGAAAATCCAGCGTACCAACCCGACACTTGCTACACTGGATCAAATTGTATAGCTACTAGTGGCGGCTCTTATACTACGTCATGCGGATCTACCGCAGCATGTACTGGATATGTAAGTAGTGGCAGATGTCTTACACCGACAAGCAACATGTATAACGGTTTCTTTTCTGGCAATACTTGCTTGGCAAATTCTAACGCCGTTGGTTTAACTTGCGGCTACACCTCAACTGGAACGGTGGACCCTAGCGACGATGGCAGAACTCCGTCTCTAAGTTCTTCCAATCCATGCCGCAAACAATTTTACTGTGGCAGCATTTACAGCAACAATAGCGGCTCATACTTCGTCACCGTTAAGGTTTCTAATCCTCCAGGAAATAATATTTCAAACATCATTGGCGGCGTTATTACTCCAGTGATTGAAGCAATGGATGGCAGACGTTCAATTGATGCCAGCGGTAAAGTTACTCAAACAGTTGGACAGTCTCAAAGAATTTACACTCTATTAGTTCAGGATGGCAGATATCAGGCTATTCTTTCTATGTGTATGGCGATGATGATCATGTTCTACGGCGTTACTTATCTGATGGGCATTACCGATCTTAGCAGCTCTGACTTAATCAATCGCTGTATTAAAATTGCTCTAATCTATTTCTTTTCCAGTCCAACTGGCTGGTATTGGTTTAATCTATTCGTCGTTAAATGGTTTAAGGACGGCACCGATTATCTGGCCTTCATGATGGCCTCGTCTTTTGACGACTCGCCTTCTCTTGCTAGAGCACTCTCTCTTAATGACTATTACGACAAATCAGTTTTATTTAGCAGCGTTGACAAAGTATTTGGCATGTTCTTCTCGCAAGCTGTACAGAAAAAAGTCTCTGCTTTGTTATTCGCCAGTATATTTGGATGGGTCTATCTCTGGATCATCTATTTAAGCTTCATGCTTTACGTCTATGCCGTTGGTTATGCGGTATTATATTACCTAACCGCGCAGATTTTTATTTCGATTCTCTTCACTTTGGGTCCAATCTTTTTCATCTTCACCTTGTTTAACCAAACCAAGGGTATGTTTGATAGTTGGCTCAATCAGTTGATTGGTTTCTCGCTGCAACAGATTTTCTTACTCACAACTTTAGCCTTCTTCAACATGATGATGTATGAAGTGATAAAAATGTCTTTGGGCTATAAAATTTGTTGGGATGAAGTCTGGACAATCAACATCATTACTCGCATTAGTTTACTATCATTCTGGACGATTGCCTCACTTCCGCCTAGCGTTAATAGCCAATCTCAAGTTGGAGAAATTGGACATCCCGAAGGCATACCTTCGCTTTTCTCAATCTTGTTTATTTGGGTTATCGCTTCCTTGATGAAGAATTTTATCAAATTCATGACCGATCTTGGCGCATCAATTGGCGGCAGCGTTAAAGCAAGCGCAATGGCTTCTGGAGCTCTCAAAGCAATTAATGATGCCAAAGCTTATTCTTCAGAAAAATTCAACGACGTCGCGAAAGCTACAATTGGCGAACCTATGAAAAGATTGGATGCCGCCTTGTTTGATTCAGGTGAACATGCCGACAAAGCCCGTAAAGAACGTCAGGACAAAAACCGTCAAGACCAAGGCAAGAAAGAATCTCTAGCAAAAGCCGGAGACGCCGCGATGAGTAAATATAAAAGAGAAAATGCTGCTGAATTTGCAGGCTTAAGCGAAGATAAGAAAAAAGAAAAACTACTTGCAGCAAAAGAATCAGGCATGAAAGCCGAAGCTAAAAAACTCGGTATCAGCGATAAAGAATTAGAAAGCTTGAAAAAAGACAAAGGCTTAAAATACGAAGGATCAAACCTTCTGGTTGCCGCAGCTCAAGCCGCAAGACAGAAAGCTGGATTTGGCGGCGGAACATTAGACAAATCTCTAAATGAAGGCAAAATCAATACGAGCATGAAGTTCTCTGAAGCCAAAGAAGGCATGAGCAAAATGAGCAAAGAAGAAAGAGGTAAATTCATCGATCAAGCCAAAAAAGGTGATGTTAAAGTTGATAAGAGCATGTCGCAAAAAGTTATCGGCGGCGCAAAAAGTTTGGCTAACGCGACCGCAAAACCTGCAGCAGGATTAGCCATGGGAGTAGCAGCCGGAGCAGCAGGATTAGCTTCAGACAGCGCAAGTGCAGCATTACACAAATTATCTGGCGGCAGAATGGGCGACGATTCATTTGCTTCAACCAAAGCTAATTTGGAATCAGCAAAAGAAAAAGCGGTTGGCGCAGTAAAAGGCTTGGCTTCAGGCGCCGATACCGCCGGATCTTCTCTTGCCAGAGCTGCTAAAAACATTGCTGGCAAAGCTCAAAATGCTGTCGGCGGTAATGAATTTGACGATGCCAGAAAACGTTTGGAAGAATCTGGCAAAATCAGAAGAATGGCTTCTGCAGAAACAAATGTTCTTGGTAAACGCTTAGCTGTCGGCACCAATTTCGCTAGATCAAGCGATGAAAAACAACAGATTCGCGACGAGGTGATGAGAAATCGCGAAGAGAAAAAAACCGCCACACCTACTAAAAATGATAGCACAACTATCGGTAAACTTGGCGCGGTCGATCGCGGTTTAACTAAGTCAGAAGAAAATCCAGTATCTTCAACTCTTGGAGCTCTTGATGAAAAACTATTTGGCGCTGGCGGTGTTTCACATGCGGTTAGCGAAAATCTTCCAGGCGGACAAAAATCAAAAGATGCTGAAGCTCATTCAACCGAAGGCGTTTCGGCAGTTGCAGATAAATTATCCGATACTGGCGCAATCCAACAAGATGAATCTGAGAAAAAACAATTAAAAACAACCCAAGATGCCGCGCAAAAAGCTTCTACCGCAATCAGAGCAGTTCAAGCTTTGGAGAAAGAATTAAAAGGCTCTCCAGAACCACTTACCAAAACCCAAACCGCCGCAAGAGCAGTAAGAACAGCAGTTGGCTTGAAGAATCCTCCGCTCAAAATAACTCCTCCAACCGCAGAAAGAGCAGCACAAATTAAACAAGAAATTGCCGACATCAAAACCGCGGATGCAGCCGTTACAAATGAAGATGGCTCACTTGCCAAAAATGAAGATGGCTCACTCAAAGGCGGTTCTGGTCATTTCCAAAATCAGGAAAAAATGGCCGAACTTCAAGGAAAAGCGGAATCCGCTTCCACTCCAGAAGAAAAAGAACAAGTTGCCCAAGAAATGTCAGAACTCACCAGCAAAGAAAATTATGTGGAAGGCGGCTTAGATGGAGCCAACGCATCATATCAAGAATCAACTCAGAAAATTGCCACTATTGATGCTCGACTTGAAAAAACCAAGCCGATGGCCGCCGCGGCGAAAGCCTCAAGCGCAGCTTTCGACAAAGCATCAAACTCAAACAGAGCAAAATCAGCTGAAGATCGTTATAAAGAAGTCAGCAATTTTGATAAAATGACGGGCGGCAGATTTAACAAAGAAGCCAGAGTGGCAATCAAAGAAAATAATGTGGTACAAAACATGAAAAAAGATTATGCCGCACTCGGAAAATTAAGCGGCAAAGACTTCGACGCGACCAGAACTACAAAAGACGGAAAAGAGAAAACCAGCAAAGCCGCTCAAGCTCACCAAGAATTTGCCGATAAATATAAAGATTTTGGTGTTGTTGCCGCAGGAAATGGTGAAGCTGGCGCTGGCACTCCTGAAGCAACAACCCCCACAGCAACTCCGCCAACAGGACCTACAGCAGCACCTCCTTCTGGCA
>CAYSUM010000014.1:0-21819 GCA_964434225.1 uncultured Rhizobium sp. | reverse complement strand
CTCCTTCTGGCAGCCTAAACGATATAGATGAGTAAAAAATTCTTCCCCACACCACACCCTCTCCTCACTTACTCGCAAATTTTGATATCAGTAAACATCCATGAAAAACATGTTCGCAAATCAAAAGTCTCGTAAAAATTTTCTGCCTAAATCCAGCGCTTTTACCATCATCGAATTTTTAATTTTCTTCTGCTTGGTCATAATAATCATGATCGGAATTTATTTTGCTAAACAGATGACGCGAGTTAGCGACGTCAAATCTTTAATCATGCAAATCAAAAAATATGACGATGCGTTTAGAGCTTTCGCTGAAAAATATGACGCATTTCCTGGAGATATTTGCGGCACAAAAACTTACGGAATTACGCCAGAAAATACTGACGGCAATTGTGACAATATTGTGAATGATCGCGCACAAAAAATAATTTCCGCCAGCGCTGAATTGCCAAATTTTTGGATGCATTTATCTGCAACAAAAATGATTGATGAAAATTTTGACGGCAAAGAAAATGAAAAAGCAAAAATCGGAACCACCTTTCCAATCAGTAAAATCGGTGACAAAATCGGTATCGTTGCTTATGGCGATGAAGGAAAAACTTTCTATCAAATCGGTTTTAAATTTGCGAAACGCGATCGACTTTTTATGAGCAACGGCAGTTTAAAAACTTTTGAAGCTTATTGGTTTGATGAAAAAATTGACGACGGAAATCCAAGAAAAGGTCGGGTCGTTGCGGTTGGAAAAAACTCTCTCAATATTGTCGAAAATCCTGAATGTGTAAAATTTTCAGAATATGATCGCGCCAATGATGATCCCGTTTGCCAGCTTCGCATCGAGATAAAATAATTTTCCACTAACAAGAAAAAATCCTAGAAAAATGGACTCTAAAAATTTTATGTCACTGCAAAAACATCTCGAAGAATTTCGTAATCGATTAATTTTTTCTGTAATTTTTTTTCTGATTTCATTTTGTGCGTGCTATTTTTTTGCAGCACAAATTTATAATTTTTTACTTCAGCCTTTTTCCGATTTTTCTTCCGATCATCAAGATAGACGATTGATTTACACCAGCCCCGCTGAAGCCTTCACGACCTATTTAAAATTATCTTTTTACTCATCTTTATTTTTTTCTTTTCCAATTTTTGCATCACAATTTTACTTTTTTCTTGCACCCGGATTATACAAAAATGAGAAAAAAAATATTTTGATGATTTTATTTTCTTCATCTTTTTTATTTTTATTCGGCGCATTGCTCGCTTATTATTTGATCTTACCTCTCGCCATCGAGTTCTTCGCAAGCTTTGAAATTAAAGGCTCTGCAACATCTCTTCCAATTCAACTTGAAGCGCGAATCAGTGAATATTTAAATTTAGTTTTGAATTTACTCTTCGGTTTTGGCGTTGCATTTCAGCTACCAATCTTCTTGCTTTTTTTAATCAGAGTTGGTCTTTTGTCGGTCAATGATTTAAAAAATAAAAGGAGATATTGGATTGTGGCAATTTTTATAGCTGCTGCGGTGCTTACTCCCCCAGATGTTTTAAGTCAGATAAGTTTAGCGATTCCGATGATTTTATTATTCGAATTTGTTATCCTTATTGGTAAAAATTTTAATAACAAAAAATAAAAATTTTATGGCTACTGCAAAAAAAGCTCCTGCTAAAAAAGTTGTTGCGAAAAAAGCTCCAGCTAAAAAAGCCGTTGTAAAAAAAGCTCCTGCTAAAAAAGTTGTTGCGAAAAAAGCTCCTGCTAAAAAAGCCGTTGTAAAAAAAGCTCCAGCTAAAAAAGTTGTTGCGAAAAAAGTTGTTGCAAAAAAAGCTCCAGCTAAAAAAGCCGTTGTAAAAAAAGCTCCTGCTAAAAAGTAATTTAGTGGAAAATCTAAAAAGTAAAAAATAGGGCGGAATCTCGAAAGGGGTTCCGCTTTTTTTACGTCATTGCAAGGAGAAAGAGCGAACATCTGGTGTGGCGCTGTCGTAAATCAATTAGCCACCCATTTTCTTATTATGTCAGTAGTAACAAACGATTTTTGATGGGCCGATTATTTTTACTGCCCCCGACTTTTTTCTGGCGCGAATGCCTGCTTCACAACAACTCTCACTGGCGATCGAGTTGGCGTTCTGGCGCTGTTTTCCGCGTTGACGACATCGCATAAAATATCAAGCGACGTGCCACCATCATGACACATGCAAATTATATAAGTTTTTTTATCCAAGCCTTCAATCATCTCGCGACTGATAATTCTAAAACCACCGCTGGAAGCTTTCTTGCGCGAGAATCTAAAAAGACGATTCAGAATTTTTAAATATCGATTAATCTTCTTATTTTTGTGCTCAGGAATCGTGCCGTTCATCACATCTTCATCGGCCACATTGATTAAATATTCGAAAAGCATCTCAGCAATCTCAATTGATTCTTTTTCGATATCTTTAAAAACTTCCGAAATCAATTTTAAATTATCTGCAACCGAAGTGCTTCGAATTGATGCCGAAGGAATTTCATCCTGATTTATGACTGCCATATTTTAGATAAATTTTTGTAATAATTCTGACATTTCCAAAAAAATTGGATTCTGTGAATTTAGTCTAAGTCTAATAAAATTAAGCACTCGCGGCATCAGATTTAAATAATTATGTTTGCCATCGCGAAGTGAAAGACGTGAAAAAATTCCAACAATTTTGATATTTCTTTGCAAAGATAAAATCTCGTAATCACGTAAAAACAACTCTTTATTGCAGCCCGATTTTTCCAAATAATATTGCAAAAGTTGCTGACTATTTTCGCGATTCAAATCTCTTCTAGCATCTTCTAAAAGCGAAACCAAATCATAAGCTTTTGATCCGATCACGCCATCTTGGAAATCAAGCAGGCCAACGCTTTTGAAAGACTTACGCTGTGGCAATGTCATTAAATTATCAGCATGATAATCACGCAAAACCACCACCTGATTTTCTTTATTGAGCAAATCAAAAAGTTCAAACCACAGATGTTTAAAATGTGAAATTTCTGCCAAAGAAATTTCTTTTTTTTGCGAAGGTAAATACCACTCAATAAACAACATCACTTCGCGAAAAAATAAGGCATTATTATAAAGAGGAAAATCCTTGGGAGGATTGATTTTGTGGAGTTCAATCAATGATTCGCAAGCGCTTTTATATAAATCGAATTCCCGATTCTTTAAATTATTTTCTGACTCGCGCATCAAAACTTTTGAGTAAGTATCGTCACCAAAATCTTCGAGCAAAATAAATCCGTTTACCTCATCAACTGCAAAAATTTGCGGCGCAGAAAAACCGTTTTCCACTAAAAAATTATCAATTCTGATAAAGGGCTTAACATCTTCGTGGCTTGGCGGCGCGAACATTAAAATCCATTTTTGATCACCAAGAAAAATACGATAATAGGAACGAAAAGAGGCGTCACCAGCAACTTTTTTGATCTCATAATTTTCTATTTTATTTTTAGCAAGAAACACGCACGCTTGATTTTGGTCGAGTTCAATCATTTTAGAAATCTAATTTAGAATACCATTCAGGTGGATTAATATTGGCAATTCGATCGCGCAAAATTTCACTAAAAACCTTGTGCGACTTGATCAAACTGTACCATTCTTTCACCGATAAATAATGATGCCAGTTGATGTCGCCGAAATAATCTAAAACCGAAATATGCGAAGCCGCCGCAAAATCTGCGACAGAAATTTGTTCACCAGCCAAATATTTTCTGCTCTCTAAAAGATATTCGATATAGCTTAAATGCACATTTAAATTGCGGCGCGCGATTCTTAAAATTTCCGAATCAGGAGCTTTGGAACCGGGTAAATAGCGGTTGAAATAGCGTTCATTCAAAACGTATTTCCCCACTTCGTTAAAAAATTTAATATCAAACCAACTTTGAATTTTACGAACTTCAGCTCTTTTCTGAATTCCTTCACCAAGGAAACTTCTGGTTTCATTGTGTTTCTCTTCAATATATTCGATGATCACCGCGCTTTCTGAAATCACTGCAGAATTGCTATTGTCGAATAATACCGGAATCGTTCCCGCTGGATTCATCGCGATAAATTCTTTTCTTCTTTCCCAAAAATTTTCAGCAATTAATTCAAGACCTATTTCCTTTGCCGCCATGTGAATTCGCACTTTGCGCGAGAATGGACAGATTGTATGATGATAAAGACGATACATAAAATTTTTGATTTAAGATTTATGATTTAGGATTCCGATAATTCTAGAACGTCAAACATAAATCTTAAATCTAAAATTATGAAAAAAATCGCTCTTATCGATGGCTATGGTTTTGTTTTTCGCGCTTATCATTCACTGCCGCCACTCACCAGACCGGATGGTAAGCCAGTTGGCGCTGTTTATGGCTTCACTAATATGTTGATAAAATTATTGGCGGGACTTGACGTAACCCATGCCGCAATTGTTTTTGATGCTGGCTCTAAAACCTTCCGCAACGACATTTTTCCAGCTTATAAAGCCAATCGCCCGCCCTGCCCTGAAGATTTAATTCCGCAATTTGCAATCGTGCGCGAAGCAGCTGAATCACTGAATCTAATGATTTTAGAAAAAACTGGATTCGAAGCTGACGACATTATCGCAACTATCGCGAAAAAATATTCGGGTCCAGAAAATAAAATTCTGATCGTTTCTTCCGACAAAGATTTGATGCAACTTATCAATGACAATGTCGCGATGTATGACGCGATGAAAAATAAAATGATTGGCGATGCAGAAGTGCGAGAAAAATTTTTTGTTGGACCCAATCAGGTGCTCGATATTTTGTCTTTGATGGGTGACGCGTCAGATAATATTCCAGGAGTGAAAGGCATTGGACCAAAAACTGCCGCAGAATTAATTCAACAATTCGGCAGCTTAGAAAATATTTTTGCCAATCTCGATCAAATCAAGCAAGACAAGCGTCGCCAGCTTTTGAGCGATGGCGCTGAAAATGCAAAAATTTCAAAAATTCTCGCAGCTTTGAAAGAAGATGTTGATCTTGGAATTAAAATTGAAGACTTAGAAATTAAAGCAATTGATCCACTGAAATTGGTTTCATTCCTTGAGTTTCAAGGATTTAGATCTTTGGTTTTACGCGTTAAAAAAGAGTTTGGAATTTCTACCGATCGTCAAACTGAAATTGTTAATTTTGTCGAAAAATCAAATCAGAGAGAAAAATATTTTGAACAAATCTTGTTTAACCAAATCAAAAAAACCGAAATCATTTCGAAAGAAATAATCAACCAAATCAACACTCAAGCCATTTTGAATGGCATTGTCACTATCGACCATCATCATAATTTTGTCACAATTTCTACCGCTAAAATTGATGAATCTCCAAAAGAAATTTTTTATTTCGAAACCCTCAGCAATAAAAAAATTACCGTAAAAACTCAAGCCGCCGATCTTTTTAATTTTAATGATGAAGTGCCACAAACCAATTCAGACAAAGGTTTCACGATTTCTGATTTGGCAGAAATATTAGAAAATGATTCAATCAAGAAAGTTTTTTTTGATTCAAAACCTTTGTTAAAAATCGTCAAAATAAAATCTTATGAAGACATTTCGCTAATTAATCATCTCGTTAATTCTGCAGTAAAAAACGACTTGCGAGAGTTGATCGAACTTAATCTTAACGAGGATATTACCGAATTGGGATTTAGCGAAATTTTTACCGAACTTGAAAAAAATAAAGAGCCAGAAATTTTTTCAGACGCGATAAAAAAAGCCGATTTTTTCTGTTTTAGAAATTTTGCAATTTCACAAATTTACAAAATTTTTGCGCCAAAAATTTATCAACAAAAACTCAATTTTGCTTATTTTGGTTTAGAGCTTCCGCTCTTACAGGTTATTGCTACGATGGAAAATAATGGCGTCGCAATCGACATCAGAAAACTTCACGATTTGTCGCAAGAATTTGCCACACAAATTCAAAACTTAACCAAAGAAATTCACCAACTTTCTGGCGAAGAATTTAACATCGCCTCAACACAACAATTAGCAAAAATTCTTTTCGAAAAATTAGGCTTGGATTCTTCAAAAAAATCAAAAAAAACTGGCGCATTTTCAACTAATTCCAGTGTTTTGGAAGAGCTTGCCGAGGAAGGTCACGCAATCGCCGGCAAGGTTTTAGATTTCCGCAAATTTTCGAAATTAAAAAATACTTACACCGACGCACTTCCAAAAGAAATCAATCCAAAAACTAATCGAATTCACAGTAATTTTTCGACCACTTCAACGATTACAGGACGCTTTAGTTCCAATAATCCCAACTTACAAAATATTCCGATTAAAAGTTTGGAAGGTCGCAAAATTCGCGAAAGTTTTGTAGCGGCGAAAGATCATCTTTTAATCTCGGCGGACTATTCGCAGATTGAGTTGCGCGTAATTGCGCACGTTGCCAAAATCGACAACTTGGTTAAAGCTTTTAAAGAAGATAAAGATATTCATCGAATCACTGCTGCGCAAGTTTTTCATATTTCTGAGGTCCAAGTTACCGATGAAATTCGCTCAAAAGCTAAAGCAATTAATTTTGGAATTATTTACGGAATCAGCGCTTTCGGCCTTGCGCGCCAGCTTGATATTTCACGGCAAGAAGCCGCAACTTATATCAAATCTTATTTAGAAACTTATCCAGGAATTGATTCCTATATGAAAAGTTACATCGATTTGGCGCGAACCAATGGCTTTGTCGGAACTATTTCGGGTAGAAAATGTTTTATTCGCGAGATAAATAATAAAAATCCGATGATTCGTAACGAAGCGGAACGCTTGGCTATCAACGCTCCAATTCAAGGAAGCGCGGCGGATATTATTAAAAAAGCGATGATTAATTTAGATAAAAAATTCCGCGAAAATAATTTGCGTTCAAAAATTATTTTACAAATTCATGACGAATTAGTTGTTGAAGCACCAAAAGACGAGGTGGAAATCGCAACAAAAATTTTAAAGAAAGAAATGGAAAATGCGTTTGCTTTGGACGTGCCGCTGCGGGTTGATGTGACCGTTGATCAATGCTGGAAGTAAAATATCTGCTGGTTTTTATTTTTTATACTCATTCCATCACCACTTAACTTTCTTGCACTACCATGTTCATTCGCTAACAACGGAGCCACTGACGAATTTCTTGGAGTGCTCAAATAATTAATGATATCGGCTTTTCCTTCTTCTTGTGCATAACGCATTTTTAGTTTGGCTTAGAATTAACTATTTACAAATCTCTCTCATCCGCGCATAAGCCTTTGCAATTCCTTTTGTTGAATATTCATCAATCGCGAAGGTTCCGATCGCCGAATCGCTTCTTACTCTAACTTTGCTGGCGTTTAATATTTTTTGAATCACCTCCACGTCTTCGTCTTTGCTTTTTGCCCAAGCGATACTTCCTTTAGTTGGAAAGCGATATTGCGATTCGTCATCAATCATAAAAAAAATCTTGCTGCTAATTTTATATTCATAACCGCCATAAACACTGATCTCTTCTTTGCGCTCTCTTTGAAAGCGCGTAATCATGATGTAAGGTTTTTGTCTGGTAGATTGATCGGATTCAACATTTAAAGGGTTCGCCACAATGTAACATTGCTTATCTTGCAATTCATCTTCTTGCAATTCGTAAACTGTCCAACGATAAAAACGGCTATCAACAATTTGCGCATTAGCATTTTTTAGCGATAAAAAAACTGCGAAAATAATCGCGATTTGTCGGAAATTTTTCATGCGGATTTACTTAAAAAATTCTCGCCAAAGAATAATCTAAAATCGTGATTAAATCTTGCTTGGCTTCAAGATCACAAGAATCGTTTTGATTAAAAATCTCCAGATTTTTTAATGCAGCGTCACGGTAAAATAGTGCCTTATTTCTTGCCTCAGCAAGGCCTTGATATTTTTCCATCAAATTTAAAATTGCGGCAAAATCTTCCTGATTTTTTTCCGCCGTCATTAAATTTTTTGCAAAAAGATCGGCGATAAATTCACGATCTTTTTCGTTAGATTTCTGATAAGTTAAAATGATCGGCAAAGTAACTTTTCCTTCAAAAAAATCATTTCCCAAATCTTTTCCCAAAACATTTTCTTTTGAAGAATAGTCAAGCATATCGTCAACAATTTGAAAAATTATTCCCAGATTTCTGCCAAAATCACGCAGCGCCAAAATCTCTGCGTCAGCGCTTTTATTGAGCAAAGCACCAGTTTCTGCGGCAGCTGAAAAAAGCACCGCAGTTTTTCCAAAAATAATTTCGAGATATTTTTCTTCGCTAATCTTTAAGTCAGAAGAATTTTCCAACTGCATTACTTCACCGTCAGCCATTGTGCTTGAGGCTTTGGAAAGTAAGTCAAGAATTCGCATGTCGTCGCTTCGCACCATCAATTGAAAGGCAATCGAGAACAAATAATCGCCAACCAAAATGCTAGCTTTATTATCCCAAATTGCGTTGGAAGTTTTTTTGCCACGACGCACCAAACTATTATCCACCACATCATCATGAAGCAAAGTTGCCGTGTGAATTAATTCCACCGCCGCACCAAGATTATTATAACCAGAATTTGCCTTACTGCCGCAAAGCTTGGCGGCAAGAATTAGAATAATTGGACGAATTCTTTTTCCGCCCGAAGAGATTAAATGATTAGCAATTTCTTTTATTAAAGGAGATTTGCCGACCGAAAATTCTAAAATAATTTCGTCGATTTTTTTGAGATCAGAACTGATTCTTGCAACAGTGTTTTGGAATTTTTCCATGATTACATCTTAATATCTTTCTCAGCTTCATCAAGATGGTAAAGCATCAAAGTCTTATTGCGACACTCTTCAATCTTGGCCATAATGTTATTTAGCGAATTGCGAATTGCTTCAGAATTTTTTTCCGATTCGCCGTTTTTAATGAAGTCGATATATTGCGTCGTCAAGGTATCTGCGCATTCTTCAAGTTTATTTACCACATCTTCAATGATTGAAAATTGTTGTGTGGCCAATTCGTGTTCATTGTCGTCAACAGCACTTAGCAAACGATCAGCATAGTTGTAATATTCAACAATTTCGTTGTAGAGCTGTTCCTGCTTGGAAGTTGCCATTTTTTGGAAATTAATTTGTAAGACGAGTTATCGCGAAAAAATATTTTTACTTAGATAAAAGTCAACATGCCCGCGTGCTTTATTCTTTAAGGCTGGCGATCAATTCACTTTTAGTTATTTTAAAATCATTTTCCGCCCAAATTTCTTTGGCTTTTTGTAAAGCGATTCCAAGATTTTTTCCCAAAAATCCGAGTTGAATCAGATCTTCACTTTTTAGAGGAAAAATTGGAAGGAAGAAGTTTTTTAAATAGTTAACAATTTTTTTGGCTTCTGGGATTTTTTCTGGGTCGTAGTTTTTGGCGAAAATGAATAAATAAAAATTCATAACAGTTTCTTTTTTGGCCGACAAAAGAAGTTTATTCAAGTCCGCAATCGACCAAGCAACAAGTGCAAGATGACGACTGAAAGTGTTATTAGTTCTCGATTTTTTCACCTTGCACTTGTTGCGCAGTCCATCGCGATACAAACTCACAAATTCAAAAAAACTTTTCTCTGCGTTCGTCGCACAAATTTCTTTGCCAAAAATTTTTAAATCCAAATCTTTCGAAAAAAACAACACCACCATTTTCAAATTTAAATCTGTCGAAATTTTTAGTTTTTTTTCAATTTCAAAAAGATTCTCCAAGGCTTTAATATCGAGGTTTGATGACAATATTTCTGCAGCAATTTTTTTGCTTTTCAAAATCTTTAAGATCGCAATTAAATTTTCTTTTTTTTCACTCATCAAAATCTTCAAAATTTCCGAACGAATTCTTTCGCGCGATAATTTTTCTAAATTTTTTCTCTGTTTTGTACAAGCCTTTAAGCCTTCAATATCAAGCTTCTGAGCATATTCGTTACTAAAACGAAAAAAACGCAAAATGCGCAAAAAATCTTCTTCGATTCTTTTATTTGCATCGCCAATAAATTTAACTTGGTGATTTTTTAAATCAGAAATACCGTCGAAATAATCTGTAACAAACCCGGCAGAATTAAGGTAAAGCGCGTTAATCGTAAAATCGCGCCTAGCAGCATCTAAAAAATAATCATCGACAAATTCAGGATTACAATGACGTCCATCGGTTTGCGAATCTTTTCGCAGGGTGGTAATTTCAAAATTTTTTTCATTCAAAACAGCCGTGATCGTACCAAATTTTACGCCAGTTGGCACCGCCTTAATTTTATTTTTTTCTAAAATTTTGATAGTTTCTTGTGGTAAAAATCTGGTCGCAAAATCGAAATCATTAACTTTTTTTCCCAAAAGCAAATCTCGCACTGACCCTCCAACTAAGCGGATTTCATCGCCAAAAATTCCAAAAAGAATTTTAACTTCGTCAGGAAGTTCTTTTATCAATTTTGGGTGAGAGAAAATTTTCGGATTCATTAAATTACAGTTAAAAATAATCCCAATTCATCTGCAATTTTTATCACTTCATCTTTTTGTAAAACCAACGTAGAGTTGACTTGAATGGCAATTCCGCAAATTCCTGACATGGCACAATTTTTAATCGTTTCAACACCAATTGTTGGCATATCGGCTTTCATACTTTGTTTGATTTTTTTCATCTTCACCAAAACAGCTGATTTGGCATAGTCAACTTTCAAATTCTGACATCTTTTAATCATCTCGTCAGTGCCTTCCAACGCTTCAACCGCAATGATTTGCTTTTGTGCAATTACGATTGATTGACCAACATCAAATTGCGAAAAGGTTTTAATCGCCCTCGCACCAACAGAAATATCTTCCAGATTTTCTTTGGTTGGCTGAATCTTTGTAAGAGTTGATTTTGTTGACACCACGCAATCAAGAAGTTGATCGATGCGTAAAATTTTTAATCCTTCTTTTTCAAAAAATTTAATCACAGTTCGCAAAACAGCATCATCCCCTAAAATTTTGTTGGCTAAAATTTTTGCCAACAAACCCGCGCCGCGCTTGTCGACTTTCAATGACGAAAAATTTGGTTTAGTGACACCACCGATAAAAACTAAATTCTTCATGTCATTTTGATGAAGCGCGGTGAGAAATTTTTCGATCTCGCCATAGCCTAATTTGATTGGGTTGAAGGCCGAATAATCAATTTCGTATTTTTCGCCCTCAAGCAAAAAAACCATAAATTTACGATTATTTTTCTGACAATCTTCGATCAACATCATCGGCAGCGACCCACGTCCAGCAAAGATTGCCAGCGGATCTTTTAAAAACTGCTCAGATGATTTCATGTCTTTTAGAAATTAATTTTTAGTTGCAAGTCTTCTGTTTCTTTCATCGCGCATCTTGGCAAAATCATCGCCAGCGTGGTAAGATGAACGAGTCAAAGGACTTGATGACACCATCAAAAATCCTTTGTTGTAAGCCATTTTTTTGTAAAATTCGAATTCATCAGGATGAACGTAGCGATCAACTGGCGCATGGCGCAAAGTCGGACGCAAATATTGTCCAATCGTCAAGAAATCAATATCCGCTGAGCGCATATCATCCATAACTTGCAGCACTTGCTCTTTGGTTTCGCCAAGTCCAACCATCAAACCAGACTTGGTAAAAATTGACGGATCAAGTTCTTTAACGCGCTTTAGAAGATTTAGCGAATGGAAATATCGAGCTCCAGGACGAATAGTGCCGTAAAGACCCGGAACGGTTTCAATATTGTGATTGAAGACATCTGGCTTTGACGCCACAACTTTTTCAAGCGCACCGTCTTTTCTTAAAAAATCTGGCGTTAAAATTTCAACAGTAGTGTCGGGCGATTTACGGCGCACATTTTCAATACATTTTACAAATTGGTCGGCGCCGCCGTCAGGCAAGTCATCGCGGTCAACGGAAGTAATCACCAAATGTTTGAGTCCAGAAACTTTTGCCACATCACCAACATTTTCAGGCTCGTGCGGATTAACCGCGTCAGGTTTACCAGTTTCTATATTGCAAAACGAACATGCTCTGGTGCAAACCGATCCCAAAATCATCACCGTTGCATGCTTCTGCGCCCAGCATTCGCCGATATTCGGACAGGCCGCCTCTTCGCAAACTGTAATTAATTTTTTTTCGTTTAGAAGTTCTTTGGTTTCAAAATAACCTTTTGATTGTGGCGCTTTAACCCTGATCCAGTCTGGCTTGCGCTCCATTTTATCTTTTGGAAAATTGGTCGCAAAACCCATTAAATCTTTATTGTCTTTTTTAGCAATTTGTCCTGATTCGCGTTTTTCTTCTCTGGTTTGCATCTGTTATTTGGTTTCTCCGGTTGCTACATATTTAGTGATCTCAGCGATGTTTGTTGAATGATCGGCAAGACGTTCAAAACTTTTGGCGATAAATAAAATATTAATAATTTTTTCGGCCTGCTCTTTGCTGAAAGAATCACCTTCCAAAATTCCAAACAGTCCGCTGTAAATTGCATCAATTTTATCATCTTGTTTTAAAACTGCATCAGCCATTTCAGTGTCTTGCTCGTTGAAAGCAATGATTGAATCGCGCACCATAGCTTTTGAAAGCTCGACCATTTCAAGCAAAGATTTTGTCACATGTTCGTCGAAAGATTTTACACCAATACGATCAATTTTTTTGATGATGCTTTTCGCCTGATCTCCAACACGCTCAAGATTTGAAGATACTTTTAATGCAGAAACGATGTAACGTAAATCAACCGCCATCGGCTGACGCAGCGCTAACATTGTGGTGATTTTGCGCTCAATTAAAAAATCCAAAGAATTAATTTTATAGTCGTGAGTCGTAATTTTTTCTAAATAATTGTCGTGATTATGTTTGATCATCTCGGCGACCATATCGACCGATGTTGTCACTAAATCCATCATTTCATCAAGCGTTCCCGCTATTGATTGCAGCTCTTTGTCGTAAGATTTTACGGTATGTTCTTTAAGGCTCATGGATTTATGATTTTAGATTTAAGATTTTGGGTTTTAGACTGATGCGCGCGATCTTAAATCCTAAATCTTAAATCTAAAATCATAAATTAAGCTAATGAAAAGAATTTTAGTTATCGGCTCTGGCGGCAGAGAACACGCTATTTGCGAGCAGTTTAAACAGTCTCCGAATTTGCAGCAAATTTTTTGCTTACCTGGAAATGCCGGAATTGCTGAAATCGCACAAATTGTCGATGGAATCAAAATTGATGAACATCAAAAAATTATCGAATTTTGCCAAAAAGAAAAAATTGATTTCGTTTTCATCGGCCCAGAACAGCCTTTGGTTGCGGGTCTTGTCGATGATTTACAAAAAGTTGGAATTCGTGTTTTTGGACCTTCGAAAAAAGCAGCGCAATTGGAAGGATCAAAAATTTTTATGAAGCAAATTGCAATCGATAATGCCATTCCCACTGCAACTTATCAGACTTTTACCGATGCTGCAGAAGCGATAAAATTCGCCGAAAATTTAGGATTTCCTTGCGTAATTAAAGCAGACGGATTGGCCGCTGGGAAAGGCGTAATCATCGCACAAAATTTAGATGAAGCTAGGGAAGCAGTTACGGAAATTTTATCAGGAAAATTTGGCGAAGCGGGAAAAAATATCATCGTTGAAGAATTTCTTGATGGCTTTGAAGTCAGTTATTTCGCACTTTGCGATGGAAAAAACTTCGTCGCACTTGGTTTTGCTCACGATCATAAAAAAGTTGGCGAAAATGAAACCGGACCAAATACGGGCGGCATGGGAACTTTCGCGCCATCACCTTTCATCAACAAAGAAATGGAAGAAATTATTATCGAGAGCACAATCAAACCAACCTTGCGCGGCCTTGAAAACATTGGCGCGCCATTTGTAGGAATTTTATTTGCTGGTTTAATGATCGGAAAAAATGGCCCGAAACTTTTAGAATTTAACGCCAGATTTGGCGACCCCGAAACTCAAGTAATTTTACCAAGAATCAAAACTGATTTTATCGATTTAATCGAAGCTGCAATCGATGGAAATCTTGATAAAATTAAAGTTGAATTTGATGAGAATAAAAAATTAGTTTGCGTTGTAATGTGCGCCAATGGCTATCCTGAAGCCTATCAAAAAGGAACCGAAATTAAAAATTTGGCCGAAGCTGCAAAAATTTCTAACGTAAGAATTCTTCACGCCGGAACAATAAAAAAAGACGGAAAAATTTTAGCAAATGGCGGACGAGTTTTAAATATTATCGCCGAGGCTGATTCTTTTAAAGCCGCTCGCAGTAATGCTTACGAAGCAATTACAAAAATCGATTGGAGAGAAGGTTTTGTCAGAAAAGATATTGCGGTGAAGGCAAAATAAGTGTTTTTGCAGTATTTACACTAAAAAGAAATTTGCTTTGGCCTTAGATCTTGCTCATTTGAAGCCACATCGCGTGATTCAATTTTTTGATAGCTCGCTAAATAATAATGCTCCAGTTGATCAACATCTTTCACCTGACTTGCTAAGGTATAGCCGTTATCTTGCAAATAGTGCGAAGCAAGAGTGCGCAGTCTTTCTGGCCTTGTTAAATAAACCCATTCCACTTCCAAAAGCTGAATTTTATCTCGATAATCCACAATATCAGTGTCAGTTTTAGTGATTTCATCTTGCAAAAGTTCAACTTTGAATTGCACCACAAACATCAAAATAATGCTAAAAAAAATTGCAGATAGCAGCGCGGTGTTTGCTAGATAAAAATTGTTAATTTGGCCGCTTGTGTCTTGCATTTTTTAATTAAAGTTTAACCGCAATACGCATTTTTGATGAACGCGCGCGCGGGTTGGTCGTGATTTCTTCTTTTGTGGGAGAAACTGCCGACTTGGTAATTACATGAAAATTTCTGGCTGATTTTTCCTGAATATTTTCAGGCTGATAACGCGAATAAGTTTGATCCAAACCCGCTTCTTTTTTTAAGAAATTTTTAACGATCGAATCTTCCAAAGAGTGAAAAGACACCACGACTAAACGTCCACCTTTTTTAAGAAGAGTGATCGATGAAGCCAAGGCCATTTTGAGCTCATCTAATTCTTGATTTACAAAAATTCTTAAAGCTTGGAAGGTTCTTGTTGCTGGATCTGTTTTTGAATAACCAAAATAGAGAGATCGAACTATCGCAGCTAAATCGCGGCAACTATTGATTGGAGCGCTCTTGCGAGCTAACACTATTTTTTTAGCAATTTGTTTTGCTTTCGGCTCATCACCAAATTCTTTTATGATTTTTGCTAGTTCTTCTTCGCTGGTTTCATTAACTAATTCAAAGGCGCTGAACGGATTTTGCTGATCCATTCTCATGTCCAATTTCGCATCAGAATCAAAAGAAAATCCGCGGGATTTGTCATCAAATTGCATTGAGGATACACCAATGTCGAAGACCATTCCGTCTAACTCGGTGATATTTTGTTGCGCTAAAAGTTCTACGCTGTCAGAAAATTTACCGCGTAAAAAAGTGAAATTTTTTGGAAATTTTTTTTCTAGAACTGCAGCAAATTTTTTTGCTGATTCATCACGATCAATAGCGTAAAGACTACAACCCACTGATTCTAAAATTGCTTTTGAATATCCACCCGCACCGAATGTTGCATCTAAATAAACTTCTCCTTCCTTTGGCGCTAAGGCTTCCAACATTTCTTTAAGTAAAACTGGTTTGTGAAAATCTAGATTGTTCATTTTTTCAGGCGAACCAAGTTGAGTTTCCCTTTGGCATCTTTTCTAGATTTAGCCATATATTCTTCAAACTTCTCTGGTTGCCAAATTTCAAAGGTCGCACCTTTGCCGACAAATACTGCAGAATCTTTAATCTTAGCTTTTTTTAACAAGCCTTCTGGAATAAAAACCCGACCTTCAGCATCGATAGAAAGTTGTACTGAACCGCCAAGCAAGGCAGTTGCAAGCGCATCACGATCTTCAGAAAATGGATCAAGGCTGTCGATAGATTCAGAAATTTGTTTGATACGTTCAATATCACAGCCTTCGATACAGTCATTTACGAATGACTCATAAACCACAACTCCAGAAAATTCCTTATTCACTAAAGACGAGCGAAACTGCGCTGGGACTGATACGCGACCCTTGCTGTCAATTTTGTTTGTGAATGTTGAAAGGAACAAAGCCATTTTTCGTTTTTGGAAAAATTTTGGATTGATTGGAAAAACATGGAATTTTCGGTAAAATTATGGGAAAGAATGACTTTGTCAACCACTGAAGTGAAATTTTTTAAGAAACTTTCTTTAAAAAAAGATATTACAGATTTTCCTAGAAAAATTCCGAACCACATTTAGCTTGTCCGCCCTTGCATTTCCTATTCATTTTCAACATCCAAAATGACAAATTACCAAGCCGATATTCACGGAAAATTCGGACAATTTGGCGGACAATATGTCGCTGAAAGCTTGATGCCTGCAGTTTTAGAGCTTGCTGAAGCTTACAAAAAAATTAAAAAAGATAAAAAGTTTCAGGCCGAATTTGCTTCTTATTTAAAAAATTACGTCGGTCGTCCAAACCCATTATACCTAGCCGAAAGACTTACCGCTTATGCCGGTGGCGCAAAAATTTATCTCAAACGAGACGATCTAAATCACACCGGATCGCACAAGATCAACAATTGTTTGGGCCAAATTTTACTTGCTAAAAAAATGGGCAAGAAACGCATAATTGCTGAGACGGGAGCTGGTCAACATGGCGTTGCAACCGCCACCGTCTGCGCCCTCTTTTCGCTGCCCTGCACTATTTACATGGGTGCAAAAGATGTTGAAAGACAGGCGCAGAACGTCTTTCGCATGAAGCTTCTGGGAGCTGAAGTTGTCTCGGTTGAATCTGGTTCAAAAAGCTTAAAAAATGCTATTAACGAAGCGATGCGCGACTGGATTGCCAATGCTCGAGATACTTACTATTTACTTGGCACAGTTTCCGGCCCACATCCTTATCCAACAATGGTTCGTGACTTTCATTCCGTAATCGGAAAAGAAGCAAAATCTCAATTCAAGAAAGCTGAAGGAAAGCTTCCCGACGCTTTAGTTGCATGTATTGGCGGCGGATCAAACTCGATCGGTTTATTTTATCCTTTCTTAAAAGATAAAGTAAAAATGTATGGCGTCGAAGCAGCTGGCAGAGGCTTAAACACCAAAGAACATTCGGCTTCAATTACCAAAGGAAGTGTTGCAATTTTACACGGAAACAAAACTTATTTCTTACAAAATGATGATGGACAAATCCAAGACGCACACTCTATTTCTGCTGGTTTAGACTATCCTGGAATCGGCCCTGAACACGCATTTCTGCATTCACAAAAACGCGTCGAATATGTCAGTGCTACAGACGAAGAAGCTGTGGAAACTTTCCAACTTTTATGCCAAACCGAAGGAATTATTCCAGCTTTAGAATCATCTCACGCCATCGCATTTGCTGTAAAATTAGCTAAAAAAATGAAGAAAAATCAAAGCATCATCGTTAACCTTTCAGGCCGCGGCGATAAAGACATTCACACGATTGCAAAACATTTAGGAGCTAAATTGTGAAAAGAATTGAGAAAAAATTTTCTGAACTAAAAGCCAAGAAAAAATGCGCCTTTATTGGCTATATTTGCGCTGGCGATCCTGATTACAAAACCTCTCTGGAAGTGCTTAAATCCTTGCCAAAAGCTGGTTGTGATATTATTGAAATTGGCGCACCTTTTCTTGATCCATCAGGCGATGGCCCAATCATCGAAAACGCCGCGAAGCATGCCATTGCTGCGGGCATGACTTTAGAAAAAACGCTAGAAATGGCCGCAGATTTCAGAAAATCGGACGCCACTACGCCACTAATTTTAATGGGATATTACAATCCAATTTTCAAATATGGTTTAGATAAAATCTTTGTGGATGCAGAAAAATCAGGCTTTGATGGCGTTTTAATTGTCGATTTACCTCTGGAAGAAGAGCAAGAAATTATGCCATATTTTTCACGCACCAAGCTTGATTTGATCCGACTTGTTGCACCAACAACCGATCAAGCTCGCGCTAAAAAAATTGCTAAAAATGCCAGCGGATTTTTATATTTGATTTCGATGCTTGGCATTACAGGAACTAGCGTAGCCGACTTAAACGAAAATAAAAAAAACTTACAAAATCTTCGCAAAGTTTCTGATTTGCAAATTGTTATCGGCTTTGGAATTAAAACCCCCAACCAAGCTGGAGATTTTTCTAAAATCGGCGCCGATGGCGTGGTTATTGGCTCAACAATTGTAAAAGAAATTGCGGATAATTTTGCTGCAAAAAAACCTGCGGCAAAAATTGTTGCCGCAGTAGAAAAAATTGTTGGAGAATTTTCAAAAAAAATTAAAAACTAAACATGATCAAAGGCATTAAAATCGCGACCACAAATTGTGGGATCAAATATAAAAACAGAGACGATTTATTATTGGTCTCTTTCGATTCGCTCGCCAATGTTGCCGGCGTTTTTACTCAATCTTCAATGCCCGCAGCACCTGTCACTTGGTGCAAAAAAAATATCGCAAACGGAGTTGCTAAAGCTTTGATTGTCAACGCTGGAAACGCCAATGCTTTCACTGGAAAAATTGGCGAAGCTGCAGTTCAAAAAACCGTCAATAAAGTTGCAGAATATTTAGAATGTAGCCCTGAAGAAGTTTTTGTTTCTTCAACTGGAGTGATCGGCGAAATTCTT
Organism: uncultured Rhizobium sp.; assembly: GCA_964434225.1. Taxonomy (GTDB): domain Bacteria; phylum Pseudomonadota; class Alphaproteobacteria; order Rickettsiales; family UBA1997; genus UBA2645. The sequence continues at coordinate 3,197 of CAYSUM010000014.1, read as the reverse complement.
AACGCCGATTTAATCACCTTGGCAGTTCCACAAATGTTCAAAAATCTTGATTGTCACGAAGATGCTTGGGACAAAGCTACAAAAGCAATTATGACCACTGACACCAAACCAAAATTAATCAAAAAAACTTGTTTAATCGAAGATAAACTCGTGTCACTTTTTGGCTTCGCCAAAGGCTCAGGAATGATCGCCCCCAACATGGCAACTATGTTGGGTTATATTTTTACCGATGCTAATATTTCATCAAATGCACTGCAAAATTTACTCCAAGAAACCACTGAAGAAAGCTTCAATGCTATCACCGTCGATTCAGACCAATCAACCAACGACACCGTTTTACTTTTTGCAACTAAAGCCGTCAATCACACTCAAATTACCGATTCACATAACCCAGAATTGAAATCATTCAAAGAGGCTTTGCATGAAGTGGCTCTAGGATTAGCAAAGATGATTGTAATTGACGGCGAAGGTGCAAAAAAATTAATCGAGATCGAAGTTGAAGGCGCGATGAATAAAATTCAGGCTAAAGAAGTGGCCTTCGCAATCGCCAATTCACCTTTAGTTAAAACTGCAATCGCAGGCTGCGATCCCAACTGGGGGCGAATTGTAATGGCGGTTGGCAAATCTTGCAAAGAAACTAGTCCAGAAAAAATCATCGTAAAAATTGGCGATTATCCTTTAGCCAAAGATGGCGCAAAACATCCTGATTACATAGAATCATTGGTTCATGAATATTTAAAAAACTCAGAAGTAAAAATTACTGTAAACCTTGGAATCGGCTCCAGCAGAGCGATCGTCTGGACTTGTGATTTGAACGAAGAATATATCAAAATTAACAAAGATTACAGAAGCTAATGTCTAAACAAGATTTTGAAATTAGATTCGACAAGGCGCGCGCACGCTTGAATAGCGCGCTAAAAGAATTAGAAAAAACCACCACCGACAAAATTTATGAAACCGCGTCACAATCCCGCATGCTGCCAATTTCGGGCGATGAAAATTCGCTATCTTCTAAAGTTAATGAGCAATTTTCAACGATTCAAAATTTAAGCGCCGAAATTAATAAATTGCAGGAAAACCTTGCGGCTCTTGGCGGCGAGAATGATGCGCTTATCGAAGAAAACGCGTCACTAAGTCAAAATTTAAATAAATTCCATACTCACGGCTCATCTTTAGTAAATGCCATAGAATCAGATTTGGCGCATATCGAAGAAATAATTTCAGGAGAAAAAAATGGCTGAAGTTGAAATTGCCATCGGCAAATCAAAATACAAAATCCAATGCCAAGATTCAGAAAAAGAAAAGTTAATTACCATCGCCAAGCATCTGAATGAAAGGGTTAACAACCTTTCTTTTTCTTTTCGCAATCTTGATGAAAAAACTTTATTGGCGATTTCAGCATTAACTATGGAAGAAGAATTACAAAATTCTGCCAGCAAAAAAACCATTGACGAAAAAACGTCTGCAGCAACAGAGATAAGCGATCGCGATATTTATGATGCGGTGAGCGAAAATATGGAAAACATTTCTGATTATTTGGAAAAACTGACCAAAAAAATCCGCAACTATTAATGATAAGTGTTTTTGAACAAAAAAATAATCTGCGTAAAATATTTAAAGAAAAAAGAGCGAAGCTGTCGCAGCAAGAGATTACAGAGAAATCAAAACAAATTAACCAAAATTTTATTGGCAATCTTTTAGAAAAAATTTATCCACAAAATTCCCAAAAAATCTTTTCACTTTATTTTTCTTCTTACGGCGAGGTCTCTACAAACCTGATCGCAGAGCATTTTTATCAAAATCAAATAAAGTTCTCTTACCCAAAAATAGTTCAAAAAAATCATCATCTTGATTTTATATCAGCGCAGCAAAATCAAGCCTTAGAACCCAATATCTTTTTCCCAAAAATTCTTGAACCACAAAATGGTGCTAAGGTTTTGCCCGATTTGGTAATTTTGCCACTTTTAGCTTTCGACCCTAATCTTTCTAGGCTCGGAATGGGAGGAGGATTTTTTGATCGCACGATTGAATACCTAAAAAAACAAAATTCTAAAATTATTACCATCGCTCTGGCTTATGATTTTCAAAGGCTTGATGAGTTATTACCAATTGACAATACCGATCAGAAGCTTGATTTTGTTGCCACGGAAACGAAGATTTTTTCGGCAAGCTAACTGTGCGTTAATCTGACACATTAAAGATTTTTACAAATTAGTAGTTGCTTTCAAATTTCTTCAATATAATTTCCGCCTCGACATTGCTTTGAAAGCAGCCTACAAGCGGCTTCATAGCATGTTTAATATTTCTAATTATTAATTAAAAAGAGATCTAACAATGCATAAAACAGACTTAATTAAAGAAATTGCTAACCAAACTGGTCTATCTCAAAAAGATGCTGGCGCAGCTTTGGAAGCTTTCTTGAAAGCTACTGCAAAAGCTTTGAAAAAAGGCGATGTAGTAACTTTAATTGGCTTCGGTACTTTTAAAGTAGTAAAAACTGCTGCTAGAAAAGGTCGTAACCCACAAACTGGAAAAGAAATCCAAATCAAAGCTTCTAAAAGAGTTAAATTCTCTGCTGGTAAAGCTTTAAAAGATTCTGTTAAATAGTTTCTTAACCCTTACGCGAGTAATCGTGTAAGGGTTTTTCTTTGCTGTTTTTTTAAAAAATTTTTAAAATATCTGTTTCGATTTAAAATTTTCTTAAGAAAATACTTTCTTAACAATTCCCCAAAAAATTTGCGTTTGTAAACACGTAGAGTTTTTAAATTTTGCGTGAGAATTCTCGTTCGAATTTTTTTAGGTTTTGTGTGTTAAAAAATGGGTGAAAAAGCGCAAGCGATACACTCATTATCTCAATCGCATATTCGAGCACAGCGAGAAAAGCGATTTAAGATGTTATAAGTTCCAAACTTTTAGTGGGTGATTAGCTCAGTTGGTAGAGCATCTCCCTTACAAGGAGAGGGTCGGCAGTTCGAGCCTGTCATCACCCACCACTAAAAGTCCACTTGATATTTTCCCTTCTAAATGGGGGTGTAGCTCAGTTGGTTAGAGCGCATGCCTGTCACGCATGAGGCCGCGGGTTCGAGTCCCGTCACTCCCGCCAGACTCCTGTCTGGCGGAATCCACAAATGTCCATCAAGCCTTAGAAAATAAAGGCCTCAAATCACTTCTTCATCCAATACAGTCTAAACAAATCC
>CAYSUM010000013.1:0-39499 GCA_964434225.1 uncultured Rhizobium sp. | reverse complement strand
AAAGTGCTAAACGCACTTTTCTAATGATCTTTGGGCGAAGGAGCAAAGCGACGCGCGCCCCGGTGTCATCTCGTCTTCGAGTCGCAGACGAGAAAAGCGAGATGACGCGAAAAATTAATTAGTTATTTAAAAATGGTAAAAATTCGTTTAGCAACAGCTCAAGATTTTGATGAAATTTATCGCATTTTCAAAGCGGTGATCGCCAAGGGCGACACTTATATAAACCGCGCTGAAACCGCGCGCCAAGAGATCGCAGATAAATGGATGAGCAAAGATGCTAAAACTTTCGTTGCTGAAAATGATGGAAAAATCGTCGGCGCTTATTTGCTAAAATCCAATCACGTGGATCGCGGCAGTCACATCGGAAATGCCAGCTATATTGTTGACGAAAATGCCCGCGGACTTGGAGTTGGCAAAGCTTTAGCGCTGCATTCAATCGCCACGGCAAAAGAAACAGGCTATCGCGCCATGCAGTTTAACTTTGTGGTTTCAACAAATGTTGCTGCCGTGAATTTGTGGAAATCGGTGGGTTTTCAAATTATCGGCACTATCCCGCAAGGCTTTAACCACGCCACTTTGGGATATGTTGATGCCCACATTATGTTTTTAAAATTATAACGATGATGTCATGCTGAGTCTGTTGAAGCGTGACATGCGGAGGTTTTAATTCGGACTTGTAGCTCAGTTGGTAGAGCAGCTGACTCTTAATCAGTAGGTCGGCGGTTCAAATCCGCCCAAGTCCACCAATGCCAGTAAGGCTACAAACAAATTAGCCTCCTTCAAAAATACCTCTGTGGGGCACTCTTGGGGCACTAAATAACAAAAAACCGCAATAAATCGCCGCAATAAAAATTCTTCTTTGATTTCCCCTTCTATTTTTCTGACACCCCAAAACCATCTCAAATAAAGCATTTTTTCTAACTATTGAAAATAATTCTTTCTAAGATTGCCCCTTAATTGCCCCGCAGAAGCAAATCTGATTTATTAAATCCTTTGTTTAAAAGGTTAAAACCAATATTTCTCTTCTGATTACTTATCAGTTGTTGAAAGTTGTTGTCTTTTATTGCTCTTATTTTTAGGTTGTTTTCATCAGTCAAAAACTTTTGATAAACACCGAATGGCAAATATTGAAAAACGCACAGCTAAAAGTGGTGCAATTTCTTACAGGGTAAAAATCAGACTCAGAGGTTATCCTGAGCAAATAGCTACCTTCGCAAGAATCACCGACGCCAAGAAATGGATTCAAGACACTGAATCAGCAATCAGAGAAGGACGTCACTTCAAAACCAGTGAATCAAAAAAACATACCGCGAAAGAATTAATCGACCGCTACATGACGGAGATTTTGCCACGCAAACCTAAAAGCATTTCAGACCAAAAAACTCAATTAGGCTGGTGGAGAAATAGCATCGGCAGCTTTCTGCTTTCTGACATCACCCCTGCATTAATCACCGAACACAGAAGCAAACTTTCATCCGAAACCAGCGACCGCAAAGGCGTTAGAAGAACTGACGCAACTGTAAATCGTTATTGTGCCGCACTTAGTCATTGCTTCAGCATCGCTGTCAAAGAGTGGGGCTGGATGCAAGACAACCCTTTGCTGAAAATAAAAAAATTCAAAGAGCCGAGAGGAAGGGTCAGATATTTAAGCGACGAAGAGCGCGAAAGATTGCTGCAAGCCTGCAAAGAAAGCCAAAGCCCATTCCTTTATGTCCTCACCATTCTAGCCATCTCAACGGGTGCAAGAAAAATGGAAATCATGAGTTTAACTTGGGACGACGTAGATTTAAGCCGCAGCATGATAACATTACACGACACCAAAAACGGTGACCGACGCTCTTTGCCGTTAGTTGGTTTAGCTAAAGACCTAATGAAATCCCGCTACAAAAACCGCAACGAAAACACTAACTTAGTTTTTCCCGCAAAGAATTTGCAAAATCCAATCGACATCCGAACCCCTTTTGAAACTGCACTACAGAAGGCTGAGATAAAAGATTTTAGATGGCATGACCTGAGGCATTCCTGCGCCTCTTACCTCGCAATGAACGGCGCAACATCAGCAGAAATTGCAGGAGTACTTGGACATAAGACGCTTTCGATGGTTAAGCGTTATTCTCACATTTCCGATGCACACACCGCTGGCGTTGTGGAGAGGATGAATAACAAGATTTTTGGGAGTAATTAATGAGTAAAAAAGCAAACTACGACTACTGGCTTTCAAAGCCATTTTGGACACTCAAGGAAACTGTTATCATTCTTTCTTCTAAAGAAGAGTCTCTGCTGCCTCACCAAATAAAAAATGTCTCTGAGACTGATGAGGCTTACAACTTATTTGCAAAAAAATTGGTGCAGGAGTTGCTAAGTACAGAAAGGTACCGAATTCATGGTCATCAGTTGTACTGGAAAGAAAAGAGAGAGATAGATGGCACTTGTACAAGTGTAGAGTGCTGTCCAGCGGGATATGATGATTTTCTTAAAGAAAAAATTACTTTATCACCAATCGCTCTAGTTAGAGTCATAAACGCATATAAAGAAAAATTTTCTTCTATTTTTCCGCAATCACTTCTCAAGAAGGCTCTTTTAATAATAAATCGCGCTGATTCAAAAAGTTCAGCGACATATTTAATTAAACTGTTGAGAGATGGAGATGTCTGGGTTGGGGTAAAAAAAATATGCAGTCCTTTCGAATTTCTAAGGGCTCTTGCTAGGTTGCCGGAAGACGATCAGAAATTTAAGATGTTGCAAAAATTTTCTCAGAAAAAAATTACATACCAGTTACAAGAAGGGATTCCGCCCGATATGAAACAAATTTTTTCAGATTTGAGAATTATAGTTGACCGATTTGAGGCGTTAAAGGAATACACCTTTATTTTTCAGCAAGATGGAATTCTGGGTAAGTTAAACTTTCTTAGTTATAAAAAAGATGGTTGCGAGAAAGAGGGTAGGCTTGTTGATTTTGTGAAATGGGCTCAGGGTCATGCAATACCAATTCCTCCGGAGATGATTGCGGCATTGCAATCCAAGAATTCGTTTGAACACAACCTCTCTCGAGGTGATGACGTACCAGAAAAAGAGGTGATTCCTGTCGCTGGAACCGCTTTAGGTTTAATAATAGAGAAAGAAGTGAGATTGTTGATTGAGGGAGGAAGCGAAAATTTTAAACCTCAAAAAGTCTTTTTAAGAATTAAGGCAATGCGGCCTTTACCAGATCCAATTAAGAAAATTGATGGCACGATTGGAATTGTATGGATTGTTCCAACTACAGGAGAGGAAAAAATAATGAAAATACGTAGATTCCAAAACGTAGTTAAGGAGTACAAAGATAGGATTCTTGGAGAGGAAAAAGTAAAGAAATCAAAAGAAAATCCCGTCCGACTCCCATCCAAAAAAAATATTCCCGACCAGTTCCCACCTAGAAAATAGCTGATTGCGAAGATTATTTGTGCGACCAAATTGCTCTACAACATTTCACGAATAGTGAGTGTTGTTTATCAATTTCGTCAATCAAAGAAAATCAAACATGCAAAACAACAACCTACCCACACGCCTTCTCACAATTAACAACTTTGTGGAGGAGCACAAATCTTTCGCCACTCATGGCGGAATTCGTCATCTAATTTTTAATGCCGAAAAACTAGGCTTCAAATCTGCATTTAAGCGCATCGGCTCTCGCGTCTTAATCGACGAAAACGAGTTCTTCAAATGCGTTAACAAAGTGAACGAGGTGCAAAGTGCCTAAGACAATAAAAAAGCTCTCAGTTGTGAAGTTTGGACGCCAAACAACTGAAAGCCTTAACCCATTAGCAATTCAACCAACGGTAAAAAAATGTTAAGAAATAATTCCTCTAAGGGCAATGAAAGAATCTTTGCCAAATTTGTTGTCACCAAAAATGACCAACTAAAACCTCTCTATCTAGAAGGTCAGAATGCGCGAACTCTGATTGCTTTGATTAAAGCTGATGGTCGAGGTATCACCAGCATTCAAAGCCATGATTTGAAGCTTCTACGGCTTTCAAGTTATGTCCACATTCTAAGGCATGAACATGATATTGCGATTCAAACTATCCGCGAGGGTGAAAGGAGAACCGCTCGTTATGTTTTGATGGATAGAGTGGAAATTGTGAGCTAGTCACTTCAAACAGTGTCTATCAATAACGCGTCAGGAAGGGGCGGCGATAACAAGTCGCCCCAACCCTTTGTTGCGCATGCCATAGAGTATTATCAACTTGGACTTTCAGTCATTCCCTGTGATAAAAAGCGCCCGCTAGTTTCTTGGAAAAAATATCAGAGCAAACCACCAAGCCTTGCCACTATTTACAGATGGATGAAAATTTCCCCTGCTGCAAATATTGGCTTAATCACAGGCAGAATTTCTGGCATCACGGTTATTGATTGCGACGATCCAAATTTATCGCTTGAAGAACTTGAGGCAGAATTTGGCGAGAGCAAATTTGTTGTTTCAACGCCAAGCGGTGGAAGGCATCTTTATTATTCCTTCAATGGCGAAACTTCCAAAACTGGATATAAGCAAAAAATCGATGTTCGAGGTGAAGGTGGTTTAATAATTGCACCCTATTCATTTAATCCCGACAAAAAAACGCATTACATAATCACCAAAGGTAGTTTTGATGATTTAACGAGTCTTACCAAGTTAAAGCCGAATTTGGTGAATAAAGAGAGCATTACGCGCGCGCACGCGCGCGGAATATTCGGCTCCCCCTCAATAGTCAACGAATCAGACTTTAAAATTGCTGAAGGGCAGAGAAATAATTACCTTTTTAATCAACTAAGAAAAGCCGCAAATAACCACCAAAATTATCAATCATTTGAAGATTATGCTTTTGAAATTAATGCATTTTCTTTCGAGCAATCTCTTGATGAAGATGAGGTAAAAAGAACTGCCAAAAATGTTTGGAAACTAAAAGAAGAAGGAAAATTAATAACAAAAGGCGAAGGCTTTGTTTTTGCTAAATATGAAGCAGAAATTGTGAGACTAAGAAAAGAACCGCGAGCCTTAGTTTTGCTTCTCGAACTTAAATATCACCATTTGGGCATGAGAAGTGTTTTTTGTATCGCTCAAGATGCTATGGCAAAGAAACTTGGTTGGAATAAGAAATCACTCGTTCGAGCAATTGAAGTTTTGATTGAAGAAAAGTTTATTTTCAGGCACAAAACGGAAAATGAGAAAAGGCTTAATGGCAGCAAAATAAAGGCTTCAGCTTATCAATATAGTTTTTGCTTAGGGTAGAAAGTAACCTCAATATAACTAAACATCAGTATATCACTACTGAGTCTGTTTATTATTCATCTTACTGCCAAAAGCCTTCCAATGCCATACCCACCCCCCTATTTCGAAAAATAGACGAACCACCCCATGCACACAAAGCACTTTTAGAGTAGAGATTTTTTTCCAATTTTTTACTCTAACCCTTAAATCAAACCCCAAATTCACCACAACAATTTAACCAATATCAACAATGAATTACGCTAGATTTAACATCAATAATGCTAAGAAATGTTTAGCTACAACTAAGAGAAGTAAAACACCTTGCCAAGCTCCTGCAATGAAAAATGGCAGATGCAGATTGCACGGAGGTAAATCAACGGGGGCGAGAACTGAGGAAGGATTAAAGAGGCTAAAAGAGGTCAATTATCGAAATGGTTGCAGCACTAAGGAAGCAATCGCTTATCGCAAAGAATCCAGAGAGTTTTTAGTGCTTTGCAATGTACTTTATGAGATTGGGTATTTCCACAGGTAGGATTTCTAAATTTTTTATAAATTTCTTACGGGCAATTATAGAGCTTGGCGTTTTTAAAAAGCCTACTCCCCACCCCCTAAAAACCCTATTAAATTACATCTGACTTAAAAGTTCCAACTTAGACTGACCTTCCTGCAAGATATGGATCATCATTGCATCTTTTACAGCATGATAGCGATAAGCAGAAACCCAACCTCGACTTCTGCATCTGCTATATTGTCTTGCTGTAAATCCAAGCAGCTCAGCCATCTCGCACACTTTATAATCAAAGGTTTTTCTGAAGCTCTCTAATCTATCGAATGTAATTTTATCGGGACTCTTCTTCTGGTTTTTCATAAAGAATTAGGACGTCAATTATTTATGGAAAAAGTTTCTAACTTTATTTGTTAATCCTGTGCTTGTATTGCTTGCCTTATATCTTCCTTTTTCACACCAGAAAGTTGTTACAACACCTTCTTGATTTTGGAATAAATCCTTAGCGATAAGACAGTTAGTTTTATTGTAGTCCGCATTGTCTTTAGCATCAAAAGTTGCCACATGAACCTTTGCCGCCTCTTCAAATGGTGAGTTTCTATACAAACTATAAATGTTTTTTTCTGAATCGCAGGATGCTAGCAAAAGAAGCAATGCGACTATAGTTATTTTTTTCATCGTTTATTAAATTTGTCTAAATTCATTAAGTTGAAAACCTAGCTAAACCTAGAATTTCCTGACAAGTAGAAGCTCCAGAAAGCCTCAGCTTTACAAAAAAGAAGTTGAAAAAACCTGATATTGTAACGGTTTTTTAGTAAACTCTAAATAATTTCATTAACTCATTATGGGTGTGGGGAGAGTTTCTCTCTATAAGAACGCCTTGTATTTAGTGGTTTTGCCAAATCAAAAAGAGACATTTTCTTATCAAGTTTCTTATATCAAGAACCTGTTAAAACTTATGGTTTTAAAGATAATTCAAAAAACCAAAACATGACTAAACATTACTTTTTTCTGAGTTTAGAACTTAACTAAACTTAACATTAAGTTTATGGGCTATTAGAGCGCATTCTGACCAACAAGTAAACTAACAAACATGAGTAAACCAGCAAGTAAATCAATCGTTGTAACCTTCTCTCCAGAAAAGGATTATGAGTTTGGAATAGATGGAAGAGGAACATCTGTTCTTGGAAAATTGCAAGGAGACCACGTAACTGCTTACGGGTTGGTTGAGATGGGTTTTTATAGGGCTTTATCTAGTTTAGAGTCGGAAGAGGTGTTTGAATTATTTGAGCTAGAAAATAGAAACTCTCTTCGCGAAAGAAGGGGTAAAGTTTATGATTTTATAAGTGCTATAGCAGCTCTAGACAGCTCAAGAAATGCAGTGTCCTTGTATAAGAGGGTTGATAGTATTTTAGAAGAATATAATGAGCAGAGAAACTTAAAAACCAATTTAAGAGCTGACACAAAAAAAGCTCAGGAAGATGCTGGATTGGATGGAAAAAATCTCAAGCGCGTCCTGCAAAGCATAGAATCTGAATATAAAGAAAATGGGGATTTTGTCAGAGAATCTTTGTTGAAAATGGTCGGGCTTGTCATGACGTTTTATAATCACATTCCTAACACGGCCTACTTTGCCATTCCAGAGTTTGAAGCTGGTAAAGATGAGGGATCTGCAGTAAGAACCTCAACAAAAGCGCTAGAGAATATTGTCAAAACAGCTGAGCCGTTTTCAAAAATTGATTCGGTTGCTGCAAGAAATAAAATAACAATATTGCTAGGCAGTGCAGTCGATAACATCTCCAACTTAATTCACTTTCCCGAAATTATTCCCGTTAATTACACTGACAAGAAGGGTAAGGTTACAACAAAATCTGTTGATGAATTTTTAGGGGAACATAGGGCAAAAACTTTAGCAGATGGCGCTAGAACAACAGCAAAAGCTCGAGATAATACGGAGCAGTCGTTAACTTCAGCTCTTACCAAACATATGCACATCACTTTTGCAACTTATCCTGAGTTGGAGGAGGTTTTTACTAGTGATGAAGTTGTGAATTCTTTTGTAAAAAAAGTAATTGGCGGACGAAATGGAGAGCCAAACGATATGGGGTGGCCAAGCTTTAACAACAATGCGGCAATTGGCAGAATATCTTTAGCTGTTAGAAGCGGACTAGAATCTTTAAAAGATAAAGCGCGAGAAAAGCATTATACAAGTTACGAAGAATATGATGATTTAGTGTCTTCTGACGATGAAGAAGAATCAACGAAGCCAAAGGCAAGAATTGCAAAACCAAAGGCGAAGGCGTTAACAGCGATGAAGGTCAAGAAAGAAGCAATTACAATAACCGAGGAAGAATTCACAGAGTTGCAGGAGTTAAGAAAACTCAAAGCAATTGTGGATGCAAAAGTAGATGTGCCATTTGTGGTGCGAGAGGAAATAAAAAGAGAATGTTCAACGCTTTATCCAGAAGCAGCAAAGGGGCAACGGAAGTAGTATTAGTTGGCCATTATCTTACTATCTAAAGAGGGTTTTGATTTTATCGGTTGGATAAAAAAACATATTTCTCCCATTGCGTTTTTTTGTCAAAAATTCCTCAGAAGTTAATTTTTTAAAGTCAGAAGTTGCGGTAACTCTCCCTATATCATTTGCAGCACAATATTCTTTTAATGTAGTAAATTTTTGCTCTTCTTTGAACAGGGCATGCAACAGTCGGGTTTGTCGGCTATTTAAAGAATAGCCCTTTTTAACAAGATCCACATGCTTTTTGTTTTCTAGTACCTTGTCCTCTATGTAATCCTGAAAGTTTTTCCGCGCTAATTTTAGTTTAGATATATTGTAGTGAATAAAATATCCTAAATCATTTTCATCCTGTTCGGAGTAAACGTAAGCCATTGAATACTCTTTCTGCGAGTTCATTATTCGTTCCGAAAGAGATAGATAAGAAAAAGCCCAGTAGCCTTTTCTAAGCATATACCAATAAAAAATAATACGAGCTAGTCTTCCATTGCCATCCTCAAAAGGATGTAAAAGTCCCATCCAGAAATGTAGCATGATAGCTTTTATTAGTGGGTGAATAAAAGTTTTTTCTCCGTCTTTATCATTGGCAAAGTCTATAAACTTTGTTATCTCGCGTTCGACAAATTCTTTGTCGGGAGCGACATAGGTAATTGTTGCATCATCCCAAGGCTTTATTACTAGACGATTACCAGCTTCATCAAGTGTTTCTCTGAGTACGCCGTAATGCTCTGATTTTATGGTATTGAGGGTTACTTTTCGATGCATCTCTTTTAGTAGTTCCAAAGATAAATCCTCGTGCTTTAAATCCTCTTCTAACCACTTCATAGTTTCGTGATTATTCACAATCATCTGCTCACCTTTATCTCTTGGCTTTCTACCCTCCTCAAGCATTTTTTTGGCAGCTTTGCGGGATGTGTTTGCTCCTTCTAACAAAGAAGAGGCTATGGACTCCTCTATTAAGTTGCGGCGGACAAACCAGCGCCTATCACCCTCTGAAAAGTTTTCTATTCCCATAAAGTTACCGCCAAGTTCTAAGTCGATATGATGTAAGAATTCAACATGGCTTCTTGGATTGAAGACGAATTTACTTCCATCTTTATCAGAAATGATGGTCTTTTGTTTATTAAAGCTACGATATAATTTGATTAGGCTCCATATCTTCTCTTTTTTATCAGTTGCCCAACTTTTATTTCTAAACTCTTGCCAAGAGAGATAATTTTCCTGAGCTTTTGCAACAACACTTTGCACTTCTGGAGAGTTTGCCAAGCTTTCAAACTCCGCAGCATCTGCAAAAAGCTTAAAGGCATCTAGTTTTGGGTTATTGATTTTATAGTACTCTTCTTTCATGCTTATTTGAATTAATATGTTCAGTGTATGTATGTATTGAACATATATTGAATATATTGAAATGCAATAATATGTTCAGTGTATGTATGTATTGAACATGTATTGAATATATTTTTGGGACACTCTTGGGACACTTGCCAGTAAAAAATGGCAAAAAACCAAAACAGTCACCAACAAGAAAAAAGCTGTAAAGCCTTGATTTCATTGTTGTCGTGATTTTTAGTTTGTTGCAGATTTTTACAAAATTCGTTCTCTTAATCAGTAGGTCGGCGGTTCAAATCCGCCCAAGTCCACCACTTCCCGCAAGGATTCAGCCAAATTGGCTGTCCCAAAAAATCCTTAAATATTGGTCGGTTTCCAGTTATTAGTGGTTGTTACAGAGATGCAAAACTCGCTTGAGGTTAGCTACAACACTGCCAATTTGATAATTCAAAAATTAGTCAAACTTGAGGTTCTAAAACTCAAAACCAAACAGAATAGAAATAAATTATTCAGCTTTGATTCCCACCTCAAATTGCTGGAGAAATAATTAAACCAGATCCGTCATTTTTGACCATACCAAAGTAAATTTTATGAAATTTTCTCCAATATTTTTTTTAGCGATTTTTTTTGTGGTTGGTCAAGTATTCGCGGCTGAACCTAATTCGCAGGAAGAAATAATTTGTAAAACTAGTCCAGCCTGTAAAAAAGTTTGTGATTATCGCATTATTGATAAGTTTGAGGAAATCACTCCCGAGCAAAAGAATCTTGTGATGCAATGCGCTCAGGATATATCGAAAAAGTTTAAGTTAGAGCCAAAAAAATCGAGCAATAAATGATGGCAATGTTAGCTAATTTAGTTCAAGAATTTCCACATCGTGCATTTTTTTATAAAGACCGTCGCGCGCTATCAATTCTTGGTGTGAGCCGATTTCGGCTATTGATCCGTCTCTGACAAAAATAATTCTATCGGCGTTAATGATTGAAGATAAACGATGAGCGATAGTGATGGTGGTTTTGTTTTTGGCTAAGCTCGCAATGGTTGTTGCGATTATTTTTTCATTTTGATTATCAAGCGCAGAGGTGGCTTCGTCTAAAAGCAGAATCGGCGAATCCTTTAAAATGGCGCGCGCAATCGCGATTCTTTGGCGTTCGCCACCAGAAAGTTTTACACCTTTTTCGCCAACAAAATTATCGATTTTTTGTGGTAAATCATTGATGAAATGCAGCGCTGAATTTTCAGCGATTATTTTTTCCACTTGGTCGCGAGTGCTTGATTTATCTGCGTAAGCGATATTTTCAAAAATTGTGCCTGAAAAAATAAAACAATCTTGCGAGATGTAAGAAAAATTATGGCGCAAATCAGCCAGCGAGATTTTTGAAATGTCAAAATTATTGAGAGAAATTGACCCAGAACTTACGTCATAAAAGCGCAGCAGAAGCTGTAGAATCGTGCTTTTTCCCGATCCGCTGGACCCGACAATGGCGATTTTTTCGCCGTGCTTTATTTCTAAATTAAAATTTTTGAGTACGCAAAATTCGCGGCGACTTGGATAAGAAAAATCAACATTTTCAAATTTAATGGTGATTTCTTTTGTGGCAGAAAAACTCTGTGGATTATTGATTTCTTTGACTGGAGATTCGATCTGCAAAATTCCAAAAATACGTTCAGCGGCGGCGGAAGCGCTTTGTAATTGTCCAGCGATTTGACTTAGCGAAACCAAAGAAGTGGCGGTAATTATTGAGTAAAAAATAAAAGAAGAAAGCTCGCCTGCGGAGATTTTTCCGCTTAAAACATCATGGCCGCCAATCCAAAGCACAAGGGCGATTCCGCCAAACGCAAAGGCGATTACCAAAGCAACCATTAGTGATTTGATGCGAATTTTTTCTAAAGAAATTTTTAGCGCCTCGTCAACTAAGCCAGAAAAATTTCGCGATTCTTTTTCTTCGCATAAGTAAGATTGAATAGTTTTGATGCCGTTGATACTTTCTTCAATATGCGCGCCAGATATGGCTGTGGCGGCTTGCGATTGTTTGGATAAATTTTTAACCGATTTGCCTATAATAATAATCGGCGCGATGGCAAGCGGAATCAGCATGATGGTGAGCAAACTTAATTTGACGCTGGTGAAGAATAATAAAGTGATGCCGCCGACGAAAAATAATGAGTTGCGTAATAAGAAAGAAACGGTGCTGCTGATGGTTTCATAGAGCAGAGTTGTGTCAACGGTGAGGCGCGAAACGACGTCGCCAGTTTTGGTGATTTCGAAAAATTCCGTCGAGACGCGGATGACGTGATTGTAAACTTTTTTGCGCAAATCCGCGATTACTTTTTCGGCGACAGAATTAATCAGCGACGAGCGATAATAGCCGGCTACTGCCATAATAATTACAGCGGAAACGAAGGCTAATAAAGATAAATTTAAGAGATGTTGATCATTTTTTGCGAAGCCAAAATCGATCATAGATTTGATGGCTTTGCCGAAAAATAAAACCATTAAAGCAGTGACGAGTAAGGCCAAGAAGGCTTGAATTATCTCGCGGAAATAAGGTTTAAAAAATGGCTTGAGAGCAAAAAGATTTTCTAAATTCAGCGATTTCTTCGATTTTTTTTCAGTCATTTTTAAAGAGAACTATGAGTGCCGTCGCAAAATGGCGGGGTTTTGCTATGTTTGCAGCCGCAAAGAAAAACAGTTTTATTTTCACTTACTTCGAACTTAACCGATTTCATAATGCTGGCTCCGTCGGAATTGGTGCGAGTTTTGTGAGAGCCGTCGCAGAAAGGTTCGGTTTTGGTTAGGCCGCAAGAACACCAAGAATATTTTTTGCCCTGCTCAACCTCAACTTTGAAAGAATGTTTGGCGGCGATGATTGGAAGTTGCGGCAAGATTTCTGTCATATTTTATAAAGTTAAATCAATAAGTTCGTCGAAAGTTGCAACTTTGGCGCCAGCATCTTCGAGTTTTTCTAAATATCCGATAGCTTCTAAAGTATCTAATTCAGTGATTGAAGGTGTTACTACAATGATGTCGCCAGTTTCAAATTTGATATTTTTTGAATCTGCGGCTTTCAAAATCGCGTTGCGATATTTTGGATTGCTTAAGTAGGCGATATATTTGTCGAGCTTTTGCGTCACGATTTTTGCGGCTGCGTTTTTGTCGACGGCCTGTGAATAATCGCTTAAGAAGCCACAAGCTTTGAAATCGAAAATATAAAAGTGTGAATCTTGTAAAAACGCCACTTCGCATAAAAACATTTTAGCCTTATCGGCGTCAAAATTGCTGGCGATAAAATATTTTTCTCCCTCTGTGTGATTAGAATCTTTCATCGAATGAATCAAATCTGCGACTAATTTTTTGGAAAGATCTTGTTTACTTGCCGCGGCTTTTGGAGAGTCTTCAGCTTGTGCAGAAACTTCTTCTTTTTGTTTTGGCGCGGCAGGCGTGGAAGGGGTTGAATACGTTTGAGTTGGAGTTGAAGCAGCAAAAGTTTTCTTAATATATTCCATAACTTGCGCGTAAATCTGTTTGCTATTAGCGATTTCGGCTTGATGGCTGGCGTTAATCTTTTGATAAAGATCTTCACCAACTTTGATGATTGTATCTTGAGAATCCTTCATTGCTGCTTCTTGAGCAACTTTCCAATCATACATTCTTTTTTGAATATCTTCAGATTTGTGAATGGCGAGCGCGATTTGTTTTTCAGCTTCAAGTCTTAATTTTAGTTCTTCTTCCTTTTCTTTGTATACTTTTGAAACTTCGTTTTGCAGCGTATCAATTTTTCTGTTATCGGCCACCATAGTTTCGCGCATCTGATTTGCCGAGATATCCATTTCTTTTAAATCTTCGTCGAGTTTTTGTTTTAGTTCTGCAATTTCTGCGGCAGAAGATTTTTTCAGAGCCGCAGATTTCATCCAAAACATGATGGCGCATATTGCAAAAACTGCATTGCCGATAAGAAGAGGAAGTTCCATGTCTGTATTAAAGTTTTAAATTATCAATTAATCTAACGCCGTCCAAATAAGCTGCAATGAATATGCGGGACGGTTTTTTGGGAATAAAATTGCTGACGATTTCAAGATTTTTTTCTTCGCGAATTTCTAAATAATCAATTTTTTCAAAACCATTTTCTAGTAAATTTTTACGTTTTTTTGCTAAAATTTCGGCAATATTTTGTGGAGATTTTTTTACCTCTTCGGCAATTTTTTTTAGAGTAGAAAATAGTTCAGCGGCCTTGATTTTAGAAGCTTCCGATAATCTTTGATTGCGTGATGACATCGCCAATCCACTTTTTTGGCGCAGAGTTTCTTGCGAAAAAATTTCGACATCAAGATTCAAATCGTCATTTAACTTTTTGATGATCGCCAATTGTTGAAAATCTTTTTCGCCAAAGATTGCCAGATCGGGTTTTATGATATTAAAAAGTTTGGTGATAACTAAGGCAACTCCGTCGAAATGTCCAAGACGAGAGCTTCCACAAAGGCAATCAACTAATTTTGTTGGAATAATCTTATGCGAAAAATCAGCGTTAAACATTTCGTCATCGTCGGGCAAAAAAACATAATCAGCTCCGCAATTTCTTAGTTTTTGTAAATCTTCTTCATGTTGGCGCGGATAATTTTTGTAATCATTTTGATCATTGAACTGCGTTTTGTTGACGAAGATGCTTACAACTACAATATCGGCAAGATTTTGCGCTTTTTTTACCAAGGCTAAATGACCATCGTGAAGAGCTCCCATTGTTGGCACGAAGGCGATTTTTTTTTGGATGAGTTTTTCTTTTTTTAGCTGCGATCGAATCTCAGCAACTGTTTTGGCGATGAACATTTTTGCGTATTTAAGTTAGAGCTTTCCCTGCTTTTGGTTGAGGGGAATCTGCAAATTTCTAACATCGTCATTGCGAACGCAGCGTGGGCAAGCCAAAACTATAAGGGTTGCCACGCTGCTCTCGCAATGATGATGTGAAGAGATAGCTAGATAAATATATAAACCTCAAAGCTAGAGATTATTTTTTAAAACATAGCGCCCGCGAAATGCCGGCTAAATCTGTTTGTGATTCTTCAAAGATAAAATTCTTGCCTTCAAAAATTTTTACTACTTCTTCTTTTTGATCAAAGCCAATTTCAAGAATAATGCGACCATTTTTTTGCAAAAAATTTGGTGCCTTGCTGGCGATGGCGCGATAGAAATCAAGTCCATCAAAGCCGCCATCCAAAGCCAGATGTGGTTCGAAATTTTTTACCTCAGATTCTAATTCCAAAATGTCTTTTGAGGGAATGTAAGGTGGATTTGAGATGATTAAATCGAATTTTTTATTGGCAGCAAGAGAGGAAAAAAGATCGGATTGCAAAAGTTCTAAACGATTCTGAACTTGATTCGCGGCGGCATTTCTGCGGCAAATTTCCAGAGCTTTTTCACTAACGTCAATGCCATCGGCATCAGCTAAATTAAAGCATCGTAGCAAGGTTATAATTAAACATCCCGAACCGGTTCCAACTTCCAGAATTTTCAACTTGGAGTTCTTTTGGGGGAATTTTTTTAAAACTAATTCGATCAGACTTTCAGAATCGGGGCGCGGATCAAGCACGTCAGAAGTAACAAAGAAATCGTAACCGTAAAATTCCTTTTTGCCGATAATATGTGACACCGGTTCGCGTTTGGCGCGGCGCCTGATCATCGACCAAAATTTTTCTTGCAAAGATTGATCGGGTTCTAAATCAGGGTTAAAAATTATCTGCTCTTTAGAAACAGAAAGGGCGTGAGTTAGTAGGACTAGAGAATCTAGTTTGCTACTGCTCACGCCCGAATTTTCTAACTGATTTTTGGCTTGCGCTAAAAGATCAGAGATTTTCATTAATTAGAATTTTCCTAAGATTTCGCGTGTTGAAGTTTCGTTAACCAAGAAATCTAAATTTTTCTCTCTACGAATATCAAAGACAGAAAGATCGTCTTTGCTCAATTGGTTTTTGCTGCTCACTTCTTTAGTGATTGAAGCCAAGTTAGAAGTAAATCTTTTTAAGAAGATTTGATAAGAATTGTCAGTTGCTGGCAATGTTGATGGCGTAGCTGCTGGAGCTGCTGCAGCAGCGGGAGCTGTATTGTTGGCAGTTAAATCGGCAGCTTGAATGGTGTTAGAATCTGATTTTTTCTGATCTGCGATTTGATTTAATCCAGCTGAAATGTGGTTGATCAAATTGTCAATTTTTTCAACTCTGAAAGTAAGTGAGCCTGAAGGAAAAGAGTCGTCCTGAAAAGTGTCCACTTGGCCGTTAACAGTGATTTTGTAAAGTGGGTTAGAGAATTCTAAACTGTTAATTTTTAGAGCTTTGCTATATTGAATAGGGGTTTCTTGAATTTGAGTTGGATCAGTTTGAGTTTGCTGCTCGCCTTGATTTGGAGTCAGAATATATTCAGCATCGATCAAGAAATTGCTTTTAACCAAGTTGTTGGCAACTGCTGCAGTCATATCTTCAGGCTTAGGGGCGGCATCAGAAGCAGCTGGAGCTGCCGCAATAGCGTTAGGGGTTTGATTAGCTGGAGCTGCAACTGGAACTACAGCATTAGCAGCAGTTGGTGCGACTGCGACAACACTGCTTTCAGGGGTTGTTGTTGAAGCTGTAAGCGCTGAAGAATTTCCGATGGTGATTTCACCAGTTTTGATGCCTTCAATAACTTTTTTCTCAGAAGAATTTTTGTAGATACTTAAGATATCAAAGCCTTCGATATCCTTTAAGCCAGCAGTGATTTTGGTTTTAATTTTGTCGTCCTCGGTAATTGTTTCGAAGGCGATATTGGCACCACTTGATGCGTAGATGACATTTTTTTCACCATCCAAAACGCGATGGCCAAAATCTAAATAAGAAAATTTTGAGATTATTCCGTCGGCAATTGTTGCGGTAATTTCAGGATCTTTGCTAAATTCAACAAGGCCAGAAACGTTGGTTTCATTGTCTTGAACTGAAGCTTGTTCCAAGATAGAAATTGTGAAGCTGCTATTAAAAATTCCGCTGGCAGCTTGTAAACTTTTAATAGTGATTTGATATTTGCTAAAGGCTGGATTTGGAACTGAGAATTTTAAATCTTTAATAGTAACGGTTTGTTTAAGAGGAAAGCCTGAAACCGAGATTTCGCCAGCTGAAACATGCGAGCTATTTTCGCTGATAAAATTATTAACCTGCTTTTCGATTTGTCCGGTTTTAAAGAACCAAAAAACGCTGTGTACTAGACCAAGAACTACAAGGACGATGCCTGATTTTATTATGATGCTTTTGTTCATATTATTTTAATTTTTAGTTTAACAAATTAATTCATTGAAACGTTACGGGTCTCGTCGGGCACTATCAAAGTCAGGCCATCAAGCTCTTTGGTCATGATAATCTGACATCCAAGTCTGGAGGTTGGAGTAAGGCCGAAAGCCAAATCCAACATATCTTCTTCATCTTCGCTTGGCTCTGAAAGTAAGTTATAAAATTCTTTATCAACAACAACGTGACAAGTTGAACAAGCAAGAGAGCCCTCACAAGCTCCTTCTAAATCAATATTATTATTATGAGCTGCTTCTAAAACTGTGGTTCCAACGGGAACGTTAAATTCCTGTTTTTCGCCTTTGCTAACAAAAATAATTTTTACGGTTTCGGTCATTGCTAAATTTTACTTGCTTGAAGATTTGGAAGGTTGGTACTTAGGAAAGCACAAGTTTTTTACAAATCAGTATTTAAAAGACAAAGAATTTTAAAAGTTTTGTTCAATTTTTTTAATAAATCGAGTCATGACAAAGATAGTTTTATATCAGCCCGATATTGCTGGAAATGTTGGAACCATAATTCGCACCTGCGTATGTTTTGATGTTGAGCTTCATGTTATTGAGCCGTGCGGTTTCCCATTTGATATTCAGCGCATAAAAAAATCGGCTTTAGATTATTTTGATAAAGCCAGAATTTTCCGTCACGCCTCTTTTGAAGAGTTTTATGAGAGCGAAATCATGCAAAAGAATCAGCGTTTAGTTTTAGCTTCAACTAAAGCCAGTAAAGATTATCGCGATTTTTCTTTTGAAAAAAATGATGTATTAATGTTTGGTAGGGAAAGTGCTGGAGTTCCCAAAGACGTGTCTTTAAAAGCTGATCATCGAATTTTTATTCCCATGCAAAACAATATGAGATCTTTGAATGTTGCAATTTCCTGCGGCATAATTTTAGCGCGAGCAATATGAGTGAAATCCTAAAAAATATTTTTGCCAAGCAGGTTGAATTTGAAACGGAGCCGAATCTGAATAAATTCGTGCAAACCTTCTGCCAGCTTTATCGTATCGAGCTTTTTAAAGATGGCTTGGATTTAATTTTAACCAAAGTGCAAGAAAAAGATTTAAAGTTTGAAGTCAAGATTACCAAAGGCTGGGACACGAATCTGGGTTGTTATTTGACCGAACAAAGTAAAGTTTTTAACAAAATTTTGGGCACATTTTCTGCAAGCGTGAAGAAGTCGATAATTTTGCGTCAGATGACTTGCAACCTTATGGCTCATGAAATGGCTCACGCGCTAGAATTTGAAAGCGGATTAAATTTAGGCGAAGAATTTCGTCAATGTATTGGCTTCGACATGAAGGATCGAAATCCGCCAAGCGTAGCTTTGAAAGGCGAAATTAAAAGGCTAATGGTCGATGCTTTGAAGTCCTATCCGCCGCATCAATTTCTTTCAGAATTATTTGCGCGTTATTTTGAATTGCTCAGCGTTTCGCGCAACGTCAGAACGACTGGAGATTTTACCACAGAAGAAGTAATGAGCTTTTTTGAAAACACCACCAACTTTATTGAGCGAATTTTTAATCCACAAATTCAAGGAAAAATTGATCCAAAAATTGCGAATCATACTGCTGAAATAGCTAGGAAAATCACGCTGGAAGCGCCGACGCAAAAATTTCAGGAACGCGTAGAATCAGTGCAAAAAAAATCACAAGGCTTGTGGTCAAAAAGCGTAAAATCAAACTCGATGTGGCAGGCGGGATGGCAAAAAACTCAACAAATAGACGATAAAAAATAATGGCAGTTTACACAAAAATCTCGGAAGCAGAAATTTCGCAGCATCTAAAAAAATATGATTTAGGAAATCTGGTTTCTCTCAAGGAAATCATTGATGGCATCGACAATTCAAATTTTATTTTAGAAACCCAAAAAGGAAAATTTATTCTAACAATTTTTGAATCGCGAATCGATCCAAATGACCTGCCGTTTTTTATAAATTTAAAATTGCATTTAGCCAAAAATGGCATTTTGTGTCCACGTCCAATCCTTGATAATTCTGGGGCGGCGATCTCTGATTTGAATGAAAAAAAATCCGCAATCGTAACTTTTCTACAAGGCGCAACTCTAAAAAGTCGCCAAGATGGTTATTATGACAACATCACGCCGAATCACTGTTTTGAAGTGGGGAAGATGTTGGCCAAGCTTCATTTGGCAGCTACAGATTTTAAAATGTCGCGCACAAATGATTTGGGCAGCGACGGCTGGATTCCTTTGTTTTCTAAGTTCGAGAGTCTTGTTGAAAATTATCAAAAAAATCTGCGCACTGAAATTTTACAAGATTTAAGTTTTTTAAAAGAGTCGTGGAATCATGATTTGCCAGCTTGCGCTAGTCATCTTGATCTTTTTCCTGATAATATTTTTTTCGACGATCAGGCAAAATTAAGCGGCGTGATTGATTTTTATTTTGCAGCCAACGATGCCCTAATTTATGACTTCGCGGTGATTGTAAATGCGTGGTGTTTTGATGAAAAAAATAATTTTGAAGAAGCGAGATTTGAAGAAATGTTGAATGGTTATGAGTCGATCAGAAAATTTTCTTCAGAAGAAAAAAAATTCTTAAAAATTGCTTTGATGGGAGCGGCGATGCGCTTTTTATTAACAAGGCTTCACGACATGTTTTTTACGCCAAAAGATTCGTTGGTAAATATCAAAAATCCGCAAGAATATTTGGCAAAATTACGTTTTTTCAAATCACAATTATGAACATCAAATATCATTTTTTTGGTAAAAATTGTATCATCGATCGCCAATTAAAAAATCGTGCTGATCTTACTCGTGCTTTATCTGAAAAAAAATTTCCTACCAAAGTTTTATTCGTAAATCAAATTCATAGCAGTGAAGTTTTGGTTGTTGACTGTGCAGAAAAAATTCACGGCGAACAAAGTTTGCCCAAGGCTGACGCTATTGTAACCAATTTACCAAATATTTCGATTGGCATAATTACCGCTGATTGTTCGCCGATTTTATTTTTTGATGAAGAGAAAAATATTGTTGCCGCTGTTCATGCTGGATGGCGTGGAGCCAAGTTGGGCGTTATTTCGTCAACTATTGTGGCAATGAAAAAATTAGGTGCAAAAAATATTAAAGCTGTAATCGGTCCGATGATTGCGCAAAAATCTTACCAAATTTCGCAAGAATTTTTCGATGATTTTTTGAGCGAAAGTGCGACAAATAAAGAATTTTTTGTAAATGGCGCGAGCGCAGACAAATACCAGTTTGATCTGCCAGCTTATGTTGAAAAAAAATTACGCGAAGCAGAGATTTTTGAAATAGAAAATCTTGGAATTGATACTTATGAAAATGAAAAAGATTTTTTTTCTTTCAGAAGATCGACGCATTTAGGAGAGAAGGACTGTGGGAGAAATGTTTCGGTGATTGCAATCGCTTAAACTCTAGGGAAGTGGTGCCTGAAGCCGGAATCGAACCAGCGACACAAGGATTTTCAGTCCTTTGCTCTACCAACTGAGCTATTCAGGCATATAAAAAACGAGCCGCGCAAAGTAAGAATCAGCTTTTATTTTGCAAGTCGCTTAAAAATCTAAATTCAAAACTTATGGAAAATCTTAACGATTATTCAAATTATGTGGTGGTAGCTTATGCGGTTGCAACTCTTGCCATGACTGGTTTAATGTTATTTGTAGGGGCAAAATATCTGTCGATAAAATCAAAAATTAAAAATGAAAAATCAGCGTAAAAAAAAGCGAATAATTTTTATTGGATCAGTTTTTGTACTATCTTTGGTGGCGCTGATTTTTGTAATTTCGAATTTTCGTGATAATATTGTTTTCTTTTACGCTCCTTTAGAGCTTAAGACAGAAGAGGTTCTGCAAAAAACCGCCAATAAACAAATTCGCGTTGGTGGTTTGGTAAAAAAAGATTCGGTAAGAAAAATTGATGCAGCTTTGACTGAGTTTGTGATTACTGATTATGCGCAGGATTTAAAAATTAATTATAGCGGACTCTTGCCAGATCTGTTTCGTGAAGGTCAGGGAGTTGTTGCGAAGGGAAAATTTGATGCGCAGAAAAACGAGTTTTTTTCAAAGGAATTGTTGGTAAAACACGATGAAAAATATATTCCGCCGGAAGTTAAAAAATCTTTGAAAAAATCAGAATTAGCCAAGTAATTCTTCACTTCTTTTTTCTATGGCTGACTTCAATTTTAAAACAAATTCCTGTTTAGAAAATCCGGGTTCGATTGGATCTAAAAATTCCAAAATAATTTTGCCGGGGTTTTTTTTGATGCCGCTTTTGGGCCAATGAGCTCCAGAATTTAATGCTGCTGGCACAATTTTAACATTGCAGGCCATATATAAAGCGGTGACTCCTGCTTGATAAGGATATTTATCGGCGCTTGCGCCAACGGGAACGCGAGTTCCTTGCGGAAATAAAACGATGGTTTGATTTCGGGATAAATATTTTTTGGTCTGTTTGATTAAATCTTTTAAAGCGCTGGCTCCACCATTGCGATCAACGATGATTCCGCTCATTACTCGCAAGAACCAGCCGTAAAAAGGGATGCTTAGCAACTCTTTTTTAAAAGCATAAACTGGACGATGAAAGATTAAATGCATCACAATGGTTTCCCACATTGACTGATGTTTGCAGGCGACGATACAAGCTTCTTTCGGTAATTTTTCTAAGCCGACAAATTCGTAATCAATTTTGCAAAGTTTTTTCAAAACCCAAAGTCCAACTGCGGCCCAAACTTTAGCGCCATGATCGGCAATTTTTGAACTTTTAAAAATTAGAGAAGGTGGAAGGTAAATGATGGGAATAATAATTCCCCAAGCGCTGATGAAGATCCAAAAGAGAAAAGAAGAAATGAAATTCATCTGAGATTTGGAAGGGGATGGTGCCGATTGAGAGATTCGAACTCCCGACCCACTGTTTACAAGACAGTAGCTCTACCCCTGAGCTAAATCGGCAAATACTATAAATTTTGAGAGTCGCGCATTCTTTTTACGCTCGAAAAAAAATCAAGCTATTATTCTATCAAACTACGATAATGGATACAAACAATCCTGAGACGACGATGGGCAATAAAAAAGCCAAACTGACAATTGCCAGTTTGGCTTTTTACAGAATATCTGTGAACTAATAAATTAGTTAGCAGCTTTTTCTTCAGCTTTAACAGCTTCAGCTTTGTGAGCTTTTTTGTGAGCTTTTTTAGCTTTAGGAGCAGCTTTTTCTTCAGTAGCAGCAGCAACTGGAGCAGCAGCTTTAACTTCAGATTTAACTTCAGCTTTAGCAGCAACTGGAGCAGCAGCTTTAGTAGCAGCAACTTCAGATTTAACTTCAGCTTTAGCAGGAGCAGCAGCTACAGGAGCAGCAGCTTGAGCGGCAGTTGCAAAAAGAGAAACTGCAGCAAGGATCAATGAAAGTTTTTTCATTATTATTACACCATTAGGTTTTGATAGATCTGACCATTGCTGATCAGTTTCTTTCTGCGTTACCTCTTCTTCTGTGAGCTTTTTAGCAAAGAGTTGAAGTTGTGAAGTAACCGAAAGGCGGGCCGCAAAATATTAACAGAAGTTTTGTTGTCAAACTAAAAATGAATGACTTTGCCGTAAGCATCTAAAACAGCTTCATGCATCATCTCCGACATTGTTGGATGAGCGAAGATTGTATGCATCAGATCTTCTTCGGTTAATTCGGCTTGTTTCGCTATTACGTAGCCTTGAATCATTTCGGTAACTTCGGCGCCAATTAAATGCGCTCCCAAAAGTTCTCCAGTTTTTTCATCAAAAATTACTTTTATCAAACCTTCGGTTTCTCCAGCGGCAATTGCTTTTCCGTTAGCCATATAAGGGAAACGTCCAACTTTAATTTTTTTGCCAGCAGCTAAAGCTTTCTTTTCGGTTAAACCGACAGAAGCAATTTGCGGCATTGAATAAGTGCATCCGGGAATATTTTCAACTTTGATTGGATGAACTTTTTTCGCGTCGTATTTATTTAATTTGCTGGCAATTTTTTCTGCGGCAATTGTGCCTTCATGAGAAGCTTTATGAGCTAACCAAGGCGCCCCAACAACGTCACCGATGGCAAAAATATTTGGCTCAGAAGTCTCTAAATAATTATTAGCTATGATGCGACCTTTGTCGGTTTTAACTTTGGTTTTTTCGAGTCCGATATTTTCGATATTAGCCACGATTCCCACGGCCATAATAACTTTCTCGGCAGTGATTTCCTCCGATTTGCCATTGATTTCAATCGTTGCCGTAACTGATCCTTTGCCTTTTTTCAAAGATTTAAGTGCGGCAGAAGTGTGAATTTTAATTCCTTGTTTTTCGAAAGATTTGCGCGCGATTTTTGAAATTTCTTCATCTTCAACTGGTAAAATATTTTCTGCCATTTCGATTAGAGTAACTTCCGAGCCCATGTTTTTGTAGAATGAAGCGAATTCTGATCCAATTGCGCCAGAGCCAACAACTAAAATAGATTTAGGTAAAGCCTTGGGAATCATGGCTTCGCGGTAAGTCCAAATATTTTCTGCGTCAGGTTCCATGCCGGGAATCACACGCGCTCTAGCGCCAGTTGCGATAATAAAATAAGTCGCTTCAACTTGCGCCACCTCTTTTTCGTTTTGAGAAACCGAGATTTTTTTGGCATCTAAAAATTTTGCGAAACCGTCGACAACTTCAATCTTATTTTTTTTCATCAAGCCAGCAATCCCGCCAGTTAAGCGTTTTGAAACGGCGCGAGAACGTTCAACAATTTTTGCGAAATCAAATTCAATGTCTTTGGCAGAAAATCCGAAGCCATCTAAATTGTGTAAAAGATGATTAACTTCGGCAGATTTCAAAAGTGCTTTAGTTGGAATACAGCCCCAATTTAAACAGATTCCGCCCAAATGATTGGCTTCAACGATACCAACTTTTAAACCAAGTTGTGCGGCACGAATTGCGGCTACGTAGCCACCCGGACCGGCGCCAATCACACAAACGTCAAATTTTTTTGCTGAAATAGTCATATTTTTTATGGAAAAATTTTTGAAGAGGAAGGAGAGTGGCGCGCACCCTATTTGCCTTCTTCAAAACTTCAATAATTTATCTAAATGTCCGCTGAAATTGAGAATTTCATTACCCAGATTGAAGCTTCGCTAGCTTTGATCGCGAGGTGTCTTTGAGCCGGAAAAATTACAAGAAAAATTAGACGCTTTAAATAAAAAATCACAAGATCCCGAACTTTGGAATAACAAGTCGGAAGCCCAAAAAATCCTAAAAGAAAAAGCGATTTTGGATGCTAAAATGGAAGCGTTTTTAGAAATTAAAAACGGCTTAAAAGATAATCGTGAATATGCTGATTTAGCCAAGTCGGAAGCTGATGACCAACTTTTAAAAGATATCGAAAAAAATCTGATTTCACTCAAAAAAAACTCCGACAGTTTTGAAGTTGAATGTATATTTTCTGAACCAACTGATATTAATAATTGCTTCCTCGACATCAACGCTGGAGCTGGCGGAACCGACTCATGCGATTTTGGATTAATGCTGATGCGAATGTACGAACGTTTCGCAAATTTAAAAAAATTCAAAGTTGAAATTATCAGCATGATGGATGGCGAAGAGGCGGGAATTCGCAGCGCTACATTGAAAATTTCTGGTCGTTTTGCTTTCGGTTGGATGAAGACGGAATCAGGGGTGCACAGGTTGGTGCGCATTTCACCTTTTAACGCCAATGGCAAAAGACAAACTAGTTTTACTTCCGTGTGGGTTTATCCAGAAGTTGATGACGAAATTGAAATTGTCGTCGAAGAAAAAGATATCCGCGTTGACACTTTCCGCGCTTCTGGAGCTGGCGGACAACATGTTAACAAAACTGATTCTGCAGTAAGAATGACGCATTTGCCGACAAATATTGTGGTGCAATGTCAGTCCGATCGTTCGCAAATAAGGAATCGCGCCGAATGTATGAAAATGCTAAAATCGCGTATGTTTGAGATGGAAATGCAGAAGAAAAAAGATGCGCTCGCTGCCTCAGAATCAAGCAAAACTGACAATAGCTGGGGCCACCAAATCCGCTCTTACGTCTTGCATCCTTACCAACTTGTGAAAGATTTGCGCACCGATTTTGAAACTGGAAATATCCAATCTGTTTTGGATGGCGAAATTGAAGGATTCATCAAAGCCGCTCTAACCGAAAAATTATAAAATATGCGTTGTCCATTTTGCGGAAATATTGAAACACAGGTGAAAGATAGTCGCATTTCTGATGATGGCGAATCGGTGAAAAGGCGGCGTTATTGTGCAGCTTGCGACTCGCGATTTACAACGTACGAGCGCGTACAGCTTCGTGAAATTTTGGTGATAAAAAAGAATGGCGAGAAGAAAATTTTTGATCCAGAAAAGTTGAAGAAATCGATTGAAATGGCGGTGCGCAAACGTCCAGTTTCAGAATTGCAGGTGGAAAAATTTGTGAATAATATTGTGCGTCAACTTGAAGTGGAAAGTGAAACCGAAATTGCTTCCTCAAAAATTGGAGAGATGGTGATGGCGGCGCTCGAGAAGCTTGATAAAGTTGCATTCGTACGCTTCGCTTCGGTCTATAAAAATTTTGAAAAAGCTGATGATTTCCAAAAATTTATCAAACAGGTAGTAAAGCAATGACCAAAAAAAATCTTGCCGAAGCACTACAGATCTATATCGATAATGATTTGAACGAAGTGATTTCCGAGAAATCGCAAAATCATTTTGCGCAAAAAGATCCAGTAAAAAAAATTTCTGAAATAAAAAAATCGGCAGTAATTTTGTTTGATGATGAAGAGAGATTTTACGATATGCCGCAAGAAATTCCAACAATCACACATGTCGTCAAACCGCAATTCTCAACCAACGAAGCCCTTTCAACTTTGGCAAAAAAATCACAAACCATTATCACAAATTCTGTGCCGGAAAATTCGGATCAGAAATTTATTTCGCTAAATGAAATTGTCGCTGCGGCAAAAAAAGCGGCGGAAAGCGCGAAAAATCTGGTCGAACTACGCAAAGCTGTCGAAAATTTTGACGGCTGCAATTTAAAAAAAATGGCGACCAACACGGTTTTTTTTGATGGAAATCCAAATTCAAAAATAATGGTGATTGGCGAGGCGCCTGGAAATCACGAGGATTTGCAAGGTATTCCATTTTGTGGCGATTCGGGAAAAGTTTTGGATGGTATGTTTCGTGCGATTAACATGACTCGCGCAGAAAATTTTTATATCACCAACGTAATTTTTTGGCGACCACCTGGAAATCGTCGTCCAACAGAAGAAGAATTAGCAATTTGTCGACCATTTGTGGAGCGTCATATTCAACTTTTAAATCCAGAAGTTTTGGTTTTAGTTGGGGCAACTTCAATGGCAGCGATCCTTGGAATTCAAGATCCAATCAGTTCGGTGCGCGGAAAATTTATGGATTATGCGCCAAAATTTTTATCACGAAAAATCAAAACTTTCGTAATTTTTCACCCATCTTACTTGATGCGCCAATCGGCAAAAAAGAAAGTCGCATGGGCTGATATGTTGGCTTTGGAACAATTTTTAAAAGATAAATAAGATGCAAAAACAACTTCTTCCCGTTGGATTTTACGACTTGCTTTTTGATGAAGCGGAAAAAAATCACAAAAATATTAATCAGGCCATAGGTGCATTTTTAAAAGCTGGATACCGGTTGGTGAAAATGCCTTTAGTGGAATTTGAAAATAGTTTTTCGCCAAAAAATGCGCAAAATTCTTTCAAAACTGTTGATGTAATTTCTGGACAAAATCTGATTTTTAGAAATGACATCACGCCACAAATTTCAAGGCTTCTGAGCAGTCGTTTAAAAAAAGAAGAACTCCCAATAAAGCTTTGTTATGTTGGCGACGTGCTTTGCGCAAAAAACAATGATCTTTATAAAGATCGTCAGCAAACCCAAGCTGGCGTTGAGATTATTGGATGCGACGCTGAGAAATCAAACTTCGAAATTATCGAAATTCTGCTTTCAACTTTAAAAAAATTGCAGGTCAAAAATTTGTTAATCGAATTTTCTTTGCCAAATTTTTTAGAGATTTTTTTGGAAGAAATTGGTGAAGAAAAAAATTCTGATTTGCGTGATGCGATCAGGCAAAAAAATATTTCTCTGATTCGTAAATTCTCTGGTAAAAATGCTGAAATTATCAGTAAAATCGCGCTTTTGAACTATGATTTAAAAAATATTTCTCGGGAAATTTCAGTTCAAATAAAATCGCCAAGAATTGCGACTGAAATAAAAAGAGCGCAAAAAATTTCAGAATTTTTGCACAAGAATTTTAGCGCGGTTGAAGTTTGTTTTGATTTGTTTGGTGACGACAAAACTTCCTATCATCGCGATATGGCGTTTGATGTTTTTTCGGGCGATTTTTCTTATCCGGTTGCGCGTGGCGGTAGATATAAAATCAATGATTGCGACGCAGTTGGTGCAACAATTTATATGAATTTTTTGCGCAAACTTTAGAGGTTATTCAGCAAATACAGCAAAATTATACTCAGCTAAAAGCTCTTGATAATCTCTGAATATTTCAACTAAAGCAGCTTTTGAAGCTGATGATTCTTGTTCTCTGGCGTTTACTAAAAATAAATTACTGGCGCCTTGTTTAAATTTTTCGCGCTCAGAAATTTCTAAAATTTCAGTTAATTTTACTTCTTCTGCTAAGTTGGAATGAACTTCGGTTAGTGTTTTAATTTTAGTTTTTAGTTGATCGATTTGGGTGGCGATTTTTTCTTCTAAAAGTTTTTGTTCATATTTTATGGCGCTTAATTTCGATTCTGCGGCGCTAATTTTTCCCTTCGCTTCTCTTTGTTGCAGCGGAATGGAGAAATCAATTTTGGCATAATTATTACTTTCTCCTCTTGATCTTGGGCCATTTCCAGCATCATCAGATGCTCCAATGTCAACATCGAGTTGAGGTTTGGCCAAGTTTTCGGCATATTTTAAATTATTATTTTCCTCATCACGTTTAATTTTTATCAGGCGTAATTCAGGTCGACGTGACATTGCCAAAAGCTTATCTTTTTTGACCTGCTCAATGTCTAAATCGCCAACATTATTTACAAAATTTGGTAATTGTGATTTTTTTGGAACTATTGGATGCCCATGAGAATCGCGCCAAAACAGCGATAAATAAATAGCGCTATTTTCAAATTCTTGACGAATTTTGGCCAAAGCGCTTTTGCGACGTAAAATATTCTTTTTATTTTCGGTGGCGGTAATTTGAGCAACGTCGCCTTTGGCAACTCTTGTCTCAAGATGCTTTTGGCGCTCAAAAGAAAGTTTGTAAAGTTCGTCATAAATCTCGTAAATTTTACCGTCAGTAACCCAAGTCCAATAAGCCTTTTTGGCATCGCGCTCAATTTCTTTTTTGATATTTTCCATCTCAACTCTGGCTTCTTCTAAATTGAGATTGGCAAGAATAATGCTGAGTCGGCTTTTGTCGATATCGCGATCTTTTAGTAAAGAAAATTTAGCGCCAGCGCGATATTCGCCGCCGCTATTGGTGTAAGATCCGCCTTCGTAAGATGGAAAATCGCCGTAAGATTTGCGATAGCCGCTATAAACTTTGCTGCCCAAAATTCCTAATTCTTTTTCAAGCTCAATATTATAAGATTTCCCGTCGTAATAACCACGACTGCGATCGGAATAACTTTGTTTTAGTTTTACATCAAAAAAGCCTTTAGATGCCAAAACAGATGATTCGGCAGCATTTATTTTGTCGTAATGTGAAAGAATTTTTGGATAATTTTTGATTGCGCAATCAACAACTTCTTTGACGCTCAACTCTTTGGTTTCGGAAGCAAAAACAGCAGGAATTTGACCAATAAATAAAACAATAATCAGAGCTGATTTAGTAAATTTTTTTAGCATTATTTGGTCTTTTTTTCGGCTTGATGGTGATCGTGATTTGGCGAGTCAAAAGAAGGCGGGAAGCCATTAGTTTGGCGCCAAAGTTCGTATCCTAAACTTACGCGATTAAGTAAAACCCAGCCATAAACTCGAGCTCCGTGACGTAAGAATCTTTGATCGGGCCAAGTTGCGTTGGAATCTTTTTTGACGATGACGCGAAATTTACCATTTTCTGAAATTGAAGAATCGACAGAGCTAATCACGCCACCAAAGGTGCCAATTGTAATTGAGGGCCAGCCGCTGAATTGAATTGCCGGCCAACCTTCAAATTGTAGACGTACTTTTCGACCTTCGTAAATCAGCGGAATATCGTTGCCGTTAACATAAATTTCGACTGCGGGATCGCTTAGTTCGGGAGCAAAATTTGCTAATTTATCGCCGCTTTTAACTGTGGTCGCGCCATCTCCGGCGAGAACTTTCAAAATTACACCATCTTTTGGCGCATAGATAATTTGATTGGATTGGCGTGATAATTTGGTTTCAGATTCGGCAAATTCTGCCGCCGCAGATTCGGCAGCTCCAAGTAATTTCTGATATTCGATTTTGGCATATTCAAAATCTTTTTTAGCGCTTAGGCCTTTTTGGAAAAGTTCATTTTGGCGCTCAAAATTTATTTTTGCGGTTTGTGCAGAATTTTGTGCAACTTGATATTTACGGCTTTTGGCGTCTCTTTCAAATTTTAAACGTTCAAGAATTTGTGGATCGTTATCAACAATTTCGACCAATTTATCGCCACTTTTAACTTGCGAACCGTCGCGCACATACCATTTTTTTATTCTGCCGTTAATTGGTGCGTTAATTGATTGAGCGCGGTCGTTTGGGTCGTTAGCGATAACGTAGCCAAAGCCTTTAGAGTTTTGTTGCCAAGGTGTAAAAATTAAAATCAGTAATAAAATTACGCAAAAAGCACCAAGAATTTTTGGCAAAACTTTTAATGGTTTGGGCAATTTGATTTGTTGCAGATTTCTAAAATCGTGCAAATCGTCGAGTTTGAAATTATTAGTCATTTTTTTCATAACCTCGTTCAAATTCGTCTAATTTTTCGATTGTTGAAAATTCGTAAGATTGGATTTTGTCGACAAAAAGATAGCTGTCGAAATCTAGGGCTTCATCAACGCGATGTGAAAAATAAATTAAGTTAGTTTCACGATTTTGCGTTAGATATTTTAAAACATTGCGGCGAGCTCGTAAAATCAGCATGTCCAAAACTTCAGTAATGATGATGATTTGCGATTTATGCAGCAAAGCGCGAGCGATTTTTAGCAGAATTTTTTCTGATTCTAAAAACGGCCAACCAGAAGGAATAATGCGAGTTTCGAGCTCTTTTGGTAAGCGTTCAAAAGTTTTTTCCAGACCAACAATTTTAATCGCCTGATTAATTTCTTTTTGAGAAATATTTTTGTTGTTGAAGGTCAAATATTCGCGCACCGTTCCTTCAATTAGAGGCGAATTATCGATGATCGAAATTTGTGAACGAAATTCGTATTTATCAAGAGTTTCAGCATCGATTCCGTTAACAGTGAGACTGCCTAAACTTGGATTTCTAAATCCATTAATTATCTCAATCAAAATTTTTTGTGTGGAAAATCCTTTGGTGGCAATCAGATAATTTTTACCACTTTGAAAAGTCAGGTTAAATTTATAGCTGTTGTTTAGGTAATTGTAGCAGGCGTTCTCTAGTTTTAATTCCGATATTTTTTGATTAAGTTTAATCACTCCGTTTTGTTCCTGAGGGATATTTTGAAATTGTGAAAGTTTTTCGCAGGCTGCGACTAAATCGTAAAAATTCTCAAATTCTCGACCCAAATGTGCAATGTTATAAAGTATCGCCGACATTATTAATTCAGCGGCGACAAGTTGTCCGATGGTTAATTGTCCTTTTAAAACCAGCCAGCCGCCAATTCCCAACAAAGTAGCGGTCATAATTGCGTAAAGTGCAAAAAGTAAAATTGTCTGCGAAAACAAATTTATAAAATGATGTTTGCGCTCTTTCAAATATTGACCAGTTAAGAAATCGATTTTGAATTTTGCATAGTCATAACCGCTGCGAGATTTAAAAAGTTGATGTTTGCCTGCTAAATCTTCAAGACAACCAACGACATCGTACTTCCTGCGACTTTCTCGAAAAGAACTGACAACAGCTTTTTTATAGTAACAAAGCCAGATAGCGGCGACGCCACCAATTACGAACATGCTAAAAATCAAAAATATCGGATGATAAAAGCTGATTAAAATTAGTCCGACAATCGATTGTAAAATTATGGTGAAGGTTTTGGTTAAGAATTTTGGAATCGCTTTTTGTATGGCAAGAGTATCGAAAAAACGATTTATCATTTCGTCTGAGTTGGCTTCTTCAAAGCTTACATGATCTGCATTCAGCAAAGAAAGTCCAACTTGGCAAGACATGCGGGCGAAAAATCGTCTTTGAAAAATTTCGGTAACGTAAAGCTGTAGAGCGTTAATTATGCCGTAAAAAATGAGCAGAATAAAAATTATGACGCTTAAAACGATGATGGGCTGAACCAAAGCGATGAAAGAGATCGAATTGATCAATGATTGTACCGACATCGGTACTGCAAGACTTAGTAAACTGATTACGACGCCATAAATGGCACTCATCCAAAAAAAAGACGAATCGGGGCCGAGGATTTTTTTTAGAAAGAAAAAAATCTGTGGCTTGTCGATATCGTTACCAAATGGCTTGTGGAGTTTCTTTTCGCTTAGTTCAAACATGGCAAAGTCTTTAGAATTAGAATCTTAAAATTTTTGCAATAGTTGACTGATTTTGTCAACTATTGCAAAAATTAAATTCTAGAAGCTTGTCCCAAAATTGAAGCGGAAGTTTTGAGTTAAGTCATATTGCTCTTTTTTCACAACGCGCGAGAAATCAAGGCGAATGGGTCCAAGTGGCGAAGACCAGATTAAGCTTAAGCCGTAAGAAGATCTCAAAGAGCCACTATCGGCAACCGCAGCACCTTTTTTGTTAATTTGATCGACGCCTTTTACGGTTCCGTTATCGCTAAATAGCGCGCCGCTGATCCCAAGTTCTTTGGGCAATCCTAGCGGGAATTTGAATTCAGCAGTTCCAACGTAATATATTTTACCGCCAATTACGCTGCCGCCAACTGCAGAACCGTTTGTTCCGATTGTTCTGGGCCCCAAGCCAGCAAATTGGAAACCGCGGAAATTATTGCCACCTAAAAAGAACGAATCGTTACTACGCACATCTTGGCCGTTGCCATTTATATAACCGCCGCGAGATAAGAATTTTAAGATAAAATCATCATTAAAAGTTGGCGTATAATAACCAGCGGAACCTTCGTATTTAGTGTTGCGAATATAGCCTCCCAAACCAGTGTAATCTTGGCTTAAAGATAGGTAATATCCGTCGCTTGGATTAAGGCGATTATTTCTTTTGTCGTAAAGAAGCGTGTGGCCAATTGTTGAATGAATGAAATGTCCTTGAAGATATTGCAGGTTCAGCGAAGCGGTGCTGTCAACGTTGCTGATGTTTTCGTCGCGGAAGGAATAATGAATCTGATGTTTCAAAAATTCGGTGATGGAATAGTCGCCGCGGAAAGTGATGCCGCGAGTTTTTTGATCGTAAACTAAGGTATTACGTTTCGACATATCATATTCAAAAATGTCGAAACCCGCGTCAATTGCGCGCCCCATGAAATATGGTTTGGTATAATTTAGTTCAGAAGTTAGGCCGCTAAAAGAATGTTGAATGTTAATTCCCAGTTCTTGTCCGGTTCCCATCAAGTTGCGTTCTTTAATTCCAATATTGGCGGTAATTTTATTTACGGTGGAATAGCCAATACCAAGGTTCAACTCGCCAGTCTTTTTTTCTTTTACAATAATTTCTAAATCAACTTTGTCGGTATTGCCGATTCGCTTAGTGTTAAATTCGACTTTTTCAAAGAAGCCAAGATTTTCTAAACGTTGCTTGGAACGGTTGATTTTAGTGATGTTGTAAGCATCGCCATCACGAATTCTTAATTCGCGGCGAATCACCTCGTCAAGAGTTCTGGTGTTTCCAGTGATGCGAATTTGATTGATATAAACCGCCGGCGTTTCTTCGATAACAAAATCAATATCGATAATTTTTTGCTCTTTATTGCGCTTCAAAACTGGTTCAATGTGAGCGAAAGCGTAAGATTTGTCGGACATGATTTTAGCCATGGCATCAACGGTTTTATCGATTAATTCGGAATTATAAAGTTTACCTTTTTTGATCAGAATTTCTTTTTCTAAAATTGACGCATCAAATTTATTGATGTGGTTGACGATATTAATTTCGCCAACGTGATATTTGATGCCTTCTTCCAGCAAAAAAGTGATGAAGAACTTATCTTTATTGTGAGTGATTTGAGCGATTGATGAAATGGCGATGAAATCGGCATAACCTTGCGTGCCATAAAAACGACGCAATTTTTCTTTATCAAATTCGATGCGATCAGAATCGTAAACATCTGAGGAAGAGAAAAATTTATACCATTTTGATTTTTTGGTTGAGATTTCATCCATCAAATCTTGATCGGGAAAATTGAGATTTCCCACAAAATAAATATCGGAAATTTTAGCTTTGGCGCCTTCATAAATTTCAAAAATAATTTCGATGCGATTTTGTTCTTTCTGAATAATTTTTGGATCGATTTTAGTTAGGAAGCGACCAGATTTAAGGTAAAGTTCGTTAATTCTTTTTAAGTCAGATTGCAATTTTGCTTTGGTAAAAACGCCGCGTTTTTTTAGAGAAATTTCGCCTTGCAGCGCATCGTCTTCAACTTTTTTATTGCCAGAAAATTTTACTTCAGAAATCAGCGGATTTTCTTTCACTTCAACGATTAATTGGCTGTCATCTTGAGTGATCTTGGCGTCGGAAAAAAGATCAGATTCGTAAAGTTTTTTTAATGCGTCATCAATTTCGGCTTTAGAAAATTTGGCATTTTTTTGCGTGGATTTGGAAGGTAAAAAGGCAGCGATCGTGTCGTTATCAACTCGCTCATTTCCTTTAATTATAAAGGTTGGTTTGGCGATAATTTCTTTGGCGAAGGCAGAAAAATTGGGCAATAAAAATGCCGCGAGCAAGACAAAAAAAGCGATTTTGGGGAGGAAGTGTTTTTGCAACAATTTTGTAAGAAAGTTTTGAGAAGTGCTTATGTGATTACAATTCTCAACTGACACAAGTTCGGATACAAGAAAAATTTGACTTTTAGTGACAAATCCAAATGATGCCCCACACCTATCTTTGATGGCGATATGACCGCTCCGTTTCTTTGAATATTAAACAAATCCTGCGGCTATGTTGCGAAATTCTGCTCTAATCTTTTCATTAATTTTTGTTTTCTGTAAACCAGCTTTTTCTTTTGAATTTAATGCTGCAACCAGAAATCACATCAGCATTGTCGGTTCTTCGACGGTCTATCCTTTTGCAGCAACAATTGCAGAAGAATTTGGCCGTAACAGCAAAATAAAAAATACCAAATTTAAAACTCCGATCGTGGAATCAACTGGTACCGGCGGTGGTTTTAAACTTTTTTGTTCAGGCGTTGGATATAATTATCCTGATTTTTCCGATGCTTCGCGTCGTATCGAAAAAAGCGAAATCGAAAAATGTGCACAACACGGAATCGCTGGAATCACCGAAATTAAAATTGGTTACGACGGAATTGTTCTAGCAAATTCAATTTCTGGTAAAAAATATAGCCTGACCAAAAAACAGATTTTTTTAGCCTTAGCCGAAAAAGTTCCTGATTTAAAAAGTGGTAAATTGGTCGAAAATTTTTACCAAAAATGGAATGAAATTGACGCCAAACTGCCAGCGGTAAATATCGCGATTTATGGTCCGCCATCAACTTCGGGAACGCGCGATGCTTTTGTAGAACTGGTGATGGACGAATCTTGCGCCGCAATGCAAGAATTTGTCGAAGCTTATCCTGACAAAAAAATTAGGCAGAAAAAATGTCACGTAATTCGTAGCGACGGAAAATTTATTGAAGCTGGCGAAAACGATAATTTGATCGTACAAAAATTGCATAACGATGCGCAGGCTCTTGGAATTTTTGGCTTTAGTTTTCTTGAAGAAAATCACGAATTAATTCAAGCTGCAGTGATTGACGGAGTG
This sequence comes from uncultured Rhizobium sp., assembly GCA_964434225.1. Taxonomy (GTDB): domain Bacteria; phylum Pseudomonadota; class Alphaproteobacteria; order Rickettsiales; family UBA1997; genus UBA2645. The sequence continues at coordinate 4,605 of CAYSUM010000013.1, read as the reverse complement.
CAACCAAGTTTTGAAAATATTGCTTCCTCAAAATATAAAGTTTCGCGCCCGCTTTTCATTTATTTAAAAAAAGAGCATCTCGATTTAATTTCAGGAATGCGTGAATTTACGAAAGAAATAATTAGTGCAGACACCATCGGATCTGATGGTTACTTGCTGCAAAAAGGTCTTATCCCGTTAACTATTTTGGAAACCAAAAAAGTGCGGGATGAGGTGATGAGAAGTTTGAACTCATCGCGCTGAGGTTTGTCGCTTAGGTCAGTTCCTATTTGGGAGTTGATTTCTGTGATAGGTTTCTCGTCTTGCTTTCATTGTAGAATGAAGGCTCCAAACTACTAAATATCGTAACTCAACATGGTATTCATACCTCTTATTGTTGTGCTTACGTTATCGGTAGTTATGTAGAAATACATTAATCTAAAGATAGCGAAAGCTCTTTCTCTTATGGAAAGATGAGGAATTTATCCAAGTGATAACTTCTTCAGATAAGGCCCGTCACGGAAAAAATTTCCGTGGCGGGTTTTGATTTGTGGTGTTAGTTTCAATTTTTCGAAATCCCCTTAATTACTAGAAACAGGCTAAAATTCTCATGGAAGAAAAATTCATCAAAGTCGTTGGCGCCAAAGAACATAATCTAAAAAATGTTAGCATCGAAATCCCTAAAAATCAGTTGGTTGTGGTTACTGGATTGAGTGGTTCGGGAAAATCTTCTTTAGTATTCGACACCATTTATGCTGAAGGTCAGCGTCGTTTTATTGAAAGTCTTTCATCTTACGCCCGTCAGTTTTTAGACCTGCAAGACAAGCCAGATGTTGAATCAATTACGGGACTTTCTCCAGCAATTGCGATCGATCAAAAAACTACTTCGCGCAATCCCCGTTCAACAGTTGGAACGGTTACCGAAATTTACGACCATTTTCGTCTTTTGTTTGCGCGTATCGGCGTCCCTTATTCGCCAGCAACTGGTAAGCCAATTGAAAGCCAATCATCGTCTTTGATGGTGGAAAAAATTCTGGAATTACCAAAAAAATCTAAAATTTATTTACTCGCTCCAATCGTTCGTGGCGCAAAAGGCGAATATCGTAAAGAGATGATGGGTGTTAGAAAACAAGGTTTCCAGCGCATTAAAGTCGATGGAAATGTTCACGACTTAAACGAAATTCTTCCGGCTCTTGATAAAAATAAAAAACATGACATCGAAATTATTGTCGATCGCGTTGTCGTTTCGGACGATCTTGGCAATCGTTTGGCTGACTCGATTGAAACCGCTTTAAAATTATCAAGCGGACTACTTTTTGTTGAAATTGTCGGTCTTCCTGAAAGTGCCAAAGGTAAAAATGCCAAATATAAAGAAGGTGAAATTTTGGTTTTCAGCGAAAAATTTTCTTGCCCAGAATCTGGTTTTACAATTTCTGAAATCGAGCCGCGACTCTTCTCTTTCAACTCTCCATACGGCGCATGTAAATCTTGTGATGGTCTTGGAACGGAATTTTATTTCAGTGAAGAATTGGTTATTGAAGACGAAAATTTAACTCTGCGTCAAGGCGCAATCGCAGTTTGGCAAGGCACGCAAGCCCGTTTTTATCAACAGATTATCCAAGCTTTAGCTGATAAATATAAATTCAGTTTGGATGTTCCTTTCAAAACTTTGCCGGAAGAAATTAAGCAGAAAATTTTCTACGGAACGGGCGATGAAGAAATTGAAGTAAAGCACGAAGATGGCCTCAAAGCCTTCAAAGTAAAGAAGCCTTTTGAAGGAATTATTAACAATCTGAAGAAGAAATTTTCCGATTCAGAAAGCGAATGGATGCGTGAAGAATTAAGTAAATTTCAAACTTTAAAAACCTGCGAAAGCTGTTGCGGCAATCGTTTGAACGAACAAGCTTTGTCGATTAAAATTGATGGATTGCATGTTGGCGAAGTTAGCAGAATGTCAATCGAGCGCGCCGATCAATGGTTTGAAGAGTTGGAGCCGAAATTAAATTCAACGCATCGCCAAATTTCTGAACGTCTTTTAAAAGAAATTAAGCGTCGTTTGAGCTTCTTGCGTAACGTCGGTTTGGAATATTTAACCGTAAATCGTGAATCGGGAACTTTATCGGGCGGCGAAGCGCAAAGAATTCGTCTGGCTTCGCAAATTGGTTCTGGACTTTCTGGTGTGCTTTACGTTTTAGACGAGCCTTCAATTGGTCTGCATCAATCTGATAATGACAAATTAATTACGACTCTAAAAAATCTTCGCGATTTAGGAAATTCGGTGATCGTTGTTGAACATGACGAAGAAATGATGCGTGAAGCGCAATATTTAATCGACGTTGGTCCAGGAGCTGGAATTCACGGCGGACAAATTATTTCTGCCGGCCTGCCAAAAGACGTAATCAAAGATCCAAAAAGCGTTACGGGTCAATATTTAAGCGGTAAAAAATCAATCGCGATTCCAAAATTCCGTCGCAAACAAGATCCAAAAAAAATGATCTGTTTGAAGAATGCCACGGCGAATAACTTAAAAAATGTCACACTAAATCTGCCGTTAAAAATTTTCGCCGCAGTGTCTGGAATCTCTGGTGGCGGCAAGTCAAGCCTTGTTATCAAAACGCTTTATCGCGCTTTGGATAAAATTGTAAATAAGGCGAAAGTTACTCCGGGGCCTTACGATATGATTACTGGCTCGCATTTGATCGACAAAATTATCGAAATTGATCAATCCCCAATCGGCCGTACGCCTCGTTCTAACCCTTGTACTTACGTTGGCGCATTTACTTTTATTCGTGAATTTTATACCGCGCTTCCAGAGTCAAAAACTCGTGGATACAAAGTGGGAAGATTTTCGTTTAACGTAAAAGGTGGCCGTTGCGAAACCTGTCAGGGTGATGGCTTGATCAAGATTGAAATGCATTTCTTGCCCGACGTTTACGTCAAATGCGAAACCTGCCACGGCAAGCGCTACAACCGCGAAACTTTGGAAGTTAAATATAAAGATAAATCAATTTCTGACGTTTTGGAAATGACCGCCGAAGACGCTTCCGACTTCTTCGCCAACATGCCGCACATTCATGACAAGTTCAAAGCCTTGTGCGACGTGGGTTTGGGCTATATTAAAATCGGACAAAGTGCGACGACACTCTCTGGCGGCGAAGCGCAAAGAATTAAATTGGCCAAAGAATTAAGTCGTAAAGCCACGGGTGATACGCTTTATATTTTGGACGAACCTACAACTGGTTTGCATTTTGAAGACATTAACAAGCTTTTAAAAGTGCTGCATAAATTGGTTGATGCCGGCAATTCGATCTTGGTAATTGAGCATAATTTGGACGTTTTGAAAACTGCAGATTGGATTATCGATATTGGACCATGCGGCGGTGAAAAAGGCGGATATATTGTGGCTGAAGGTACGCCAGAAGATGTGGCAAAAAATAAAAAATCGGTAACCGGAAAATATTTAGCAAAAGTTTTGAAATAAAATGTTCAATCAAAATCTCAAAGAAGCGCTAATTGCCTGCTCAATTTTGGTTCAAAAAAGAACGGACGATTTGCTGCCGTTAGATTCTAATGAATCAAAATTGGTGGAGGCGATGCGCTATTCAACTTTGTCAGGTGGAAAAAGAATCCGCCCATTTTTGACTATTGTTTGCGCGCAAATTTTTGGAGTGGCGCCTCCGCTTTCGCTCAACACTGCAACGGCGATGGAATTTATCCATGTTTATTCTTTGATCCACGATGATTTGCCAGCGATGGATAATGACGATATGCGTCGCGGCGTTTTGACTTGTCACAAGCAATTTGATGAAGCGACGGCGATTCTGGCAGGCGATTCTTTACTGACTTACGCTTTTGAAATTTTGGCTTCCGTTGACACTCACCAAGATGCCAATGTGCGTTGCGAATTAATTAGAACTATTGCCACCGCCGCTGGTCACAAAGGCATGGCGGGCGGTCAGATGATTGATTTGGAAATGGCAAATCGCAAAATTACCCGCGAAGAATTAGCGCGCGTGCATCGCTTAAAAACCGGCGAACTTTTTATGGCATCTTGCGAAGCTGGCGCCATTCTTGGTCGCGCAAGTTCAGAGGCGCGAAATGCCCTACGTTATTTTGCTCACGATCTTGGTTTAGCCTTTCAAATCAAAGATGATATTTTGGATCACTCTGGCGCCGCTGAAAACAAGATTGAGATTGACGAACAAGTTCACAAAAAATCCAAAGAAAACGCCAGCGTTGTTGATTTAATTGGCTTAGATCAAGCCTCTCAACAGCTAATTTTGCTAAAAGAACAAGCTATCACCCATCTAAAAATTTTCGGCCCGCAAGCCGCTCTATTGGTTGAGTTAGCAGAATTTATAGTTTCGCGCGATCAATAGTTTTGGGCCTGTAGTAATTTTTCATGCGTCATCATTTCGATAAAATCTTTTAGCAAGCCATTTGGTCTTTTTCCGCTTCGGATTAAGATGCCGTAAAGTATTTTTGGGAAATATTCCAATAAACTTCTGCTAGCCAGTTCATCATTATTTTCTCCCTCAAGACAAATGCTGGAAAGAATGGCAATTCCGATATCTTCCTGACTTGAGCAAATTAGTGCGGTAAAATCATTTTCAGAATTCCTGCCGT
>CAYSUM010000012.1:33959-39555 GCA_964434225.1 uncultured Rhizobium sp. | reverse complement strand
GCACTCCGCGCAAATGCATGGACGTTTCCAAAATCAATTCTTTGGGCTGGAAAGCTAAAGTTTCTTTAGAATATGGGATTAGGAAAGTTTATAATTGGTATTTACGGAATAAATATTAGAGCTACGTCTTTTGACAAATATGCACAAACCTACAATTCATATTTTCCCCGCATGTTTAGGGATTTATTCCCTGCTGATTTTTCTTTTCAAAAAGAATCTTCTCACGGCTTTTGATTGGCCAGCCACTGATATGTTTGCATTTTTTGAACGTAGTTTTGATGCTACTTTTCTAAAAAATGATTTCTTTACCAATGCCTCGATGTTGTTAAGTTTGAGGCAGGTTTTTGGTAATGTGATAATTTTTGTAAGTGAGATTTTTCAGTGTAATTGGTATCAAACTATTTTTGTGCTGAAAGTCATTTTTATCAGCGCTTTGCCAGTTTTGATTTATTACGCTTTACTAAAATTAGTTCGTGTTAATTTTTCTGATAATTTGGATCAGAAATCTGACTTTATTGCCCAGATCTCAATTCTTATTTTTATTTTTCTAATTCTAAAAAATAATATTCTGCTTTCGATTGCTTGGTGGCCATCGATTATATTTTTTGTGGCACCACAAACATTGGCGTTTTTTTTAGGTTTTCTAGGAAGCTTGATTTATGCATCAAATTATAAAAATAATTTACGGTTTTCTTCTATAATCGCCTTTGCTTTGGCTACTGCGATTCATTTTACCATCAGTATTTCTGCAATTGTTTTTACTGCTATTTTTTGCTGCAAAGACAAAAAAAGTTCGCAGGATTTTTTGCTAATTCTGGTTGGCGGATTTTTATTACCGGCCCTTTTGATATATAGTTTTTTTAGTGAAGCCTCGAATCTTTCTAATCAAGAGTTTATAGATATTTACATTGGTCTTCATTCTCACCATTACTTGGTCTCAAAATTTGCTAATTTTAAGAATTATTCTTGGCTATATCATTTTGCGATAATCAACATTGCTTTGCTGCTTGGTTTGTTGCTTGGTATTAAGAAAAATAACCGCCAATTAATTATTGTTTCTGCTTTATCATTTTTTTCTTATGTGGGCTGTGTTTTGGTGCAATATTTAGCGGTAGTTTTTGCAATAAAATATTTGGTAATGATTGGTTCGAGTCGATATTCAATGTATGGCTATTGGATGTTGGCAGGGGTTAGTGCAATTTCTTCTCAATATTTAAATCTAAAAATAGGTCAGAATTTTTATAAAGTTTTTGAGAAAAAAGTTCTGGCTCAAGTTTTGTTTGTAACTCTAACTATAGTTTCAATCTATACCGCTGTATTTTTCGTTGATAATCCTTCTGAGTCGCGAGCTAATGAAATGACAAAATGGATTCAAGATAATAGTGATGAAAATGCTGTTTTTGCCACTAGCGAAACTTTATCTTTAGATGTAACATTGGTTGCTAAGCGTGCAGTATTGCAAGGACCTGGATTCCCTTTTAATGAAAATTCCTTTGAAGAAAATTATAACAGAAAAAATGATTTATATGGTCAAGAAGTTGCGTTTGATAGTTTATCGCGAGAAGATTTTTTAAATTTGGCAGCAAAATATGATTTTCAATATTTGATCATAAAGACTGCTGCTATGGATAATGATATGAAAGAAATTAATCCGGTATTTCAGGGAAATGAATACTCGATTTATATGGTATCAGATCTAAAAAAATCCCAATCAGGGAGGGGTAAGAATTTGTAAATTATTGGTTTAAACTCATTTGTTTTAGAATTTTATCAAAAAAGAAAATCTAAATAAATTCTTGGATAATCAAAACTTACCTGAATAAAAATAATAAAAACCTGTTTTAAGTCTATTCGCATCTAAAAATCACATGACATCAAATATTATCGATGGCAAAGAAATTGCTGCTTCAATGAAGCGCGAAATTGCTGCCCAAATTCAAGAAATTAAAAAGAATTTCAATATTATTCCAAGCCTTGCTGTGATCTTGGTGGGTAACGATCCGGCCAGTGAAGTTTATGTTGGCAATAAAGAAAAAGCGGCGCATTTGGTGGGTATGAATTCTTTGCAATTCAAAATGACTGCCGATATTTCAGAAGAAGATCTGATTTTAAAAATTGAAGAATTAAACGCTGATAAAAAAATCCACGGCATCTTGGTGCAATTGCCTTTGCCGAAGCATATCGATGCCAAAAAAGTTATTCGCACGATCGATCCGCGCAAAGATGTTGATGGTTTTCACATGGTTAATGTTGGAAAACTTTCAGTGGGTGAAGTTGGCGGTGATGACGGAGCTTTGATTCCATGCACTCCTTTGGGCTGTGTTCACTTGATTAAATCGGTGGTTGGAGAGAATTTGGCTGGATTAAAAACTTTAGTAATCGGCTCGTCAAATATTGTAGGGCGGCCGCTGGCAAGGCTTTTGATGCTTGAAAGTTGCACCGTTACAATTGCTAATCGTTCGACTAAAGATTTAAAGGCCGAATGTCTGCGCGCTGATATTATTATTGCCGCCGCTGGCGTACCCAATTTGGTGAAGGCTGATATGGTCAGAAGCGATACCATTTTAATTGATGTTGGAATTAATCGTATTGTGCTTCCAACTGGCAAAACCAGATTGGTTGGCGATGTTGATTTTGAAAATGTTAAAGACGTTGTAAAAGCAATCACGCCAGTTCCTGGAGGAGTTGGGCCAATGACCATTGCCTATCTTTTAAAAAACACTTTGGATTGTTGTATGCGAAGTGTTGCTAGTGGTAATAAGTAATTTTTTTCAACTAAATCTAAAAAAACCATGTCAGAAAATAACGAAATGAACAGCTTGATTAACCAAGCTAAATCTGAAGCCAGAAGCGAATGTGTCAAAAAATTCTTTGCCAAGAATGGTAAAATTATTACTACGGTTGCAACTTTTGCAGTGGTTGGCGTTGTTGGTTTTGCGGCTTTTGCTCTTTATCAAAATTCACAAGAAGAAAAATTTTCTGAAATATTTCACCAAGCTTTGATCGATCAACAATTGGGCGACATGAACAAAGCGCGTGAAGGTTTGCAAAAAATTTACGAAACATCTTCTGCGCCAAAAGGTGTAAAATCTTTAGCTTCGCTTCGCTACGCCGCCATGCTTCTTGACGAAAATAAAAAAGCTGAAGCTGGCGAAGTTTACAAAAAAATCAGCGAATGCGGAAATTGCGATTCTTACGTCAAAGATTTGGGCGGCTTACTCGCAGTTAAAACTTGGTTGTCTGATGAGGAAGAAATTCAAAAAGAAGATCTTTTGGTCAGAATCGAAAAAATTGAAAGCAACAGCAAAGAATTGAGATATCAAATCTCGGAACAAAAAGCTTTTTTACAAATTCAAAAAAATAATTTGTCAAAAGCTTACGAAATTTTGGAATCAATTTCTAAAAGCCCAGAAGTTACTCAAACAATCAAAACCAGAGTTTTAGATGGTATGAAAATGATTGTTGCCAAAGGCTATCAACCGGCCGCTGAAGAAGCTAAAACCACTAATATTGAATCTAAAAAATAATTTAAATGTTTTGTCGTTTAGCACCAAAATATTTAATAATTTTTTCACTGCTTTGTGTTTTTTCCTGTGCCGATAAAAAAAAGGAATATGACAAAACCAAAGCAGTTTCAGCTTTTGAAATTATTGATCCAATCAAGCTTGACCCAGCGCTAGAAAAAATTGAAATTACTTTACCAAAGCAGCAACAAAATGATTTTTGGAATGGTTCGGCGGGACAGCAAAATCAACGCATTGAAAATTTTGCTAAAGATTTCTCGACTAAGAAAAAATTCTTCAACTCTTCGCGTGAATTAATTTTGAAAGATTCATCACTGTTCTGGAGCGGTTTTGGCTCAACTGATGACGATGATTTTGTTTTTTCGCCAATCATTAAAGACGATAAAATTTATACGCTAAATGCTGCGGGAAAGATGCTTGCCTACGATGTTAAGACCAAACAAAAACTTTGGAAAACTCGAGTTTTCCCAACTCTTCTTTTAAAAAATTATCGTAGTCCAAAAATTTATTTAGCCAAAACCGATGATGGTGAGAAAATATTTGCCGTGGCAGGAATCAATAAAATCGCGGCTGTAAGTGCAATTGATGGACAGGTTTTGTGGTCAAAAGATATTTCTTCGATTCCAGTTTCCGCACCAGTTTCTGACGGTAATTTAGTTTTTGTCACAACAAACGATAATAAACTCTACGCCTTAAATGCTAAAGATGGCGAGTTGCAATGGGTTGCATCGGCAATTTTGCGCAACACCGCGATTCTTGGTGCGGCTGATCCGCTGCTTTACGAAGATCAAGTTATTGCATCATTTTCTTCTGGCGAAATTTACGCGATGAATAAAAAAACTGGCGAACTTTTATGGTCGCAAGATTTAAATATCGGCAAAGCAAATAGTTCAGATTTTTATTTGAATGACATCGATGCAACGCCCGTCATTCAAGGCGATAAGCTTTATTCTATCGGCAATGGCGGAGTTATGATGGCGCTCGATTTAAACAATGGAAATTATTTATGGAAAAAAGAAATCGCTGGAATTGTTGATTTTTGGGCCGCAGCAGAGTTTTTATTTGTGATTGATAATGACAATAAATTGTTGGCGGTAAGCCGAAAAACTGGTGGCATCAAATGGATTTCACAATTACCGAATTTGAAAAAAGAAAAAAAACCCGAAACAAAATTTATTTATAACGGCGTGGTGATGATGGGCGACAAGCTTGTGATTTCGCGCACTGACGGCCAGTTGCTGATTGCTTCTTCGCTTGACGGTAAGATTGAAAAAACTTTCGAAATTGGCAAAAGAATTTATCACTCGCCCGTAGTTGTGAATGGCAAAATCTACTTCCATAATATGGGAAGTTATGTGGTTAATATTATTGAAATTGAGTAGTAAGTGGACCCCGTTGTATCTTCCGCTCGCAATGACGATGCGTTAGCTAACATGGCGGGGTTTATTTTTTAAAAGCAAAAAAATCCAAAATGTCCGACAAAAAACTCTCCCAAAAACTAACAGATAAATACGACGCTAAAACCCGTGAAAAATTTTGGCAAAATCACTGGGCTGAAAAAAAAATCTTCGCTTGGAAAAATGATTTGCCAAAATCTGAAACCTTTGTAATCGACACGCCGCCGCCAACAGTTTCAGGCGTTCTTCACATGGGCCACGTTTTTTCTTACACGCAAGCTGACTTTGTGGCGCGTTTTCAAAGAATGTCGGGAAAAGACGTTTTTTACCCAATGGGATTCGACGATAACGGCCTGCCAACCGAGCGTTTGGTTGAAAAAATTATTGAAAAAAAAGCCGGAGTTTTTGAAAGCGAAAATGGCCGCGGAAGTTTCGTAAAAAAATGTCGCGAAGTTGTTGATGAAGCTGAAAAAGAATTCGAGATTCTCTTCAATTCAATCGCCTTGTCAGTTGATTGGGATCAAAAATATCAAACAATTTCCCCCGAATCACAAAAAATTTCGCAAGCCAGTTTCGTTGATTTATATCGCAAAGGATTAGTTGAAAAAAAATTCGAACCAGTTTTTTGGGACATCAGTGATCGCACCGCTCTAGCACAAGCGGATTTGATCGACA
>CAYSUM010000012.1:0-33859 GCA_964434225.1 uncultured Rhizobium sp. | reverse complement strand
GTTTTTTGGGACATCAGTGATCGCACCGCTCTAGCACAAGCGGATTTGATCGACAAGGAAGTTGAAGGCGTGATGAATTATATTTTGTTTGGAATTGAAGGCTCAGACGAAAAAATTGAAATCATGACAACCCGTCCCGAGCTGCTTCCAGCCTGCGTTGCGGTGATGGTTCACCCTGAAGATGAACGCTACAAAAAATTTCACGGCGCTCACGCCATCACGCCACTTTTTGGCGTGAAAGTAAAAATTATTCCCGACGATTTAGTCCAACTCGACAAAGGAACTGGCGCCGTAATGTGCTGTACTTTCGGTGATGAAACCGACATTCGCTGGTGGAAAAAGCACAATTTGTCGCTCAACGTAATTTTACAAAAAGACGGAAAAATCGAAGGTTTGCCGCACAAGCAATTTAAAGAAAAAGTAATTGCTGATCTCCAAGAGAAAAATCTTCTTCTTAAACAAGAAAAAATCACTCGCGCAGTAAAATGCGCCGAGCGTTCTGGCGTGCCGATTGAAATTCTTGTCGTGCCGCAATGGTTCATCAAAATTCTCGACAGAAAAGACCTTCTCAAAGCCAAAGCTGCCGAGTGCAATTGGTTTCCAGAATATATGAAAGTGCGCATCGATCAGTGGATTGATGGACTTGCATGGGATTGGTGCATTTCACGCCAACGCTTTTTCGGCGTGGCTTTTCCGGTTTGGTATTCGAAACGGGCAGGGGAAGAAGGAAAAATTTTAGTTGCCGAAGTTGATCAGCTTCCGTGCGATCCAAATGTTGATTTGCCTCGCGGATATTTACGTGAAGAGGTTACAGCTGAAACCGACATCATGGACACTTGGGCAACTTCGTCAATTTCGCCGCAGCTTTCAAGTAAGGGAATTTCTGATGAAATTAGCTTCGACAAAGATCGCCACGAAAAACTTTTTCCCGCCGATCTTCGCCCGCAAGCCCACGAAATTATTCGCACTTGGGCGTTTTACACTTTGGTAAAATCAACGCTGCACCAAAACTCAATTCCGTGGAAAAACCTGATGATCTCGGGCTGGTGCTTGGCTTCCGACAAAACCAAAATGAGTAAATCCAAAGGCAACGTGGTGACACCAACTTCGCTAATTGAAGAAAAAGGTTCAGACATTGTGCGCTATTGGGCCTCAACTTCGCATTTGGGCGCAGACACCGCTTACTCAGAAGACGTTTTCAAAATCGGCCAAAAACTCATTACCAAACTTTTCAACGCGGCAAAATTTGCGTCGATGAATTTCGCGATTTTGGATGTAAATACCAAACAAGAAAACATCACCGAAGCCGCAGATTTGTGGATTCTAAGCCGCTTGCAGCAAACCACAAAACGTGCCACTGCGGAGTTTGAAAAGTTCGAATATGCCCGCGCGCGTGAAGCAATTGAAGAATTTTTTTGGCGCGATTTTTGCGACAATTATTTGGAAATTTGCAAAGTTAGATCTTACGGACTTGCGGCGGAGAAGCTTGCTGGCCTTGAGTTTTCTGAAGCTGAGAAAAAAGAAATTTTAGCCAAACAACAAAGCTCAATTTTAACTTTGAAGATTTGCCTCAACACTTTGTTGAAACTATTTGCGCCGTTTATTCCGCACATTTGCGACGAAATTTATTCAACAATTTTTGCCGAAGAATTTGAAAAAACTGAATCAATTAACGCGCGTGGAAATTGGCCAAAATTGGGCGCAGAATTTTTTAATGAAAAATTCTTTGAAATGGGTGAGGCCGCGCTAGCTGTGATTTTTGAGGTGCGTAAATTCAAGTCAGAACAAAATATTTCGATGAAAACCACGGTGAAAAAATTGCGCGTTAATTCGCCAAAAAATTTGTCGGAAATTGCTGATGATTTGAAAAATGTTTGTAACGCCGAAGAGCTGGAATTTGTTGAATCTGGCCAGTTGGTGGAAGTGATTTTGTAAAATGCATAAAGAAATCGCCTCTCACGAAATAATGTTACAAACCAAGCAGCAAGCGGCGCGCAAAAGCACGATGGTTTAGCTATCAAGTTCTGCTCTATTGTTTAAACGCAAAAAACTTATAGATCAAAAAACTGCCAAACATTGGAATGGCGATGGCGATGAAGTGAGCTAGTTCAGAGGTGTAGTGAGGCATTCCTAGATATTTTAAAAATTGTTTAATCAAAACAGCTGAGGCTAAAACCGCCCAAAAAGAAATAAAATTGACGAGGGCGAAATAGCGGATTTGGTTTTTTAAACTTTGATTAGAGTTAGGAAAAACATAGATTTTATTAAGCCCGAAAGCAATTATCACAGCCACGGCGTAGGCGCCAACAACCGATAAAACGAAGCTGTCGGTCCATAAATTAAAAACAATGCGGAAAATCCAATTGCCAATCGCAGCAGTGGCTCCAACCAGTAAAAATCTTAAAAATTCTTTAGTTAGGAAATGTCGAATCATATTTTAAGAAATTATGGTGCGAGCCATCATGCGCCCAAAATCAATACTTTCTGAAATGCCGCGATCTTCAGGATAATAATAAGAAGTGTCGGCGGCAAGTAAGCCTTTGATGGGCAATTTAAAATTGGGCAAATCTTTCAAAAATTCTGGCTGGCAAATTGGCTGAGCATAACGATATCTGCTGACTTTAATCGCTAAAAAATCGTCGTCTTTTAAATCAGGATTTATTTTCTGCAGATAGTTTTTAACCTTGTTGGTGAAAGTTTCGTCTAGTTCTTGAAATTTTGGATTTTCAAAAGGCATGTAAAAGGGCGCGTAAATAATGTGGTTTGAAAGCGGGCACAAATTGCTATATTCCACAAGCCCTGGAATGTCCATTTCGTCATCATTTACGTTGAGCCAAAAATTTTCGCTTAAAGCTTTTTTCAATTTTACGATTACGCAAACCACAGCGATATTCTTGGTGGCGCGGAATTTTTCTAAAATATTTTCTGGTAAATCTGGCATTAAATTCGGCAAGTAAGGAAGGGGTACGGTGCTGATTACATGGTCAAAAGCTTCGAACTTTTCTTGCGCGATTACGCCTTTAACTTTGCCATTTTCGATCACAACTTTTGACGCTGGAGATTTTAAACGAAACTCGCCGCCATTGCTCTCGATATTTGATTTCATTGCTTGCAATAAAGTTTCAGATCCGCCTTCAAGATAGCCAAGTTTTTCTTTGAATAAATTATAACGCGATTTGCCGATGCGGCGAATGCGGCTCCAAATCCATGCGGCTGAAAGGTTGTCGCTATATTGGTAAAACTTAAATTCGAAAAGTTTATGCCATAAAATTTCGTAGGCCTCAGCGCCAACCCATTTTTTTATCCAAGTTGCGGCGTCAATTTTATCAAGATCTTGCCAATGATTTCTTTTTACTGACAAAAATACGTGCAAGCCGTAACGAAATTTTGCGACAAAACTTAAAGACGGAAATCGCAACAGCGCCAAAGGATTTCCCCAAGATGAAATTTTCCCTTGGTAGTAATATCCCATTTTGGTGGCGCGCCAATGCATTTTATTTTCTAAATTTAATTCGCGCAAAATTTCCAAAAAACCATGATCAGAAATGCAGTGAAAATGGTAATAGCGCTCAATATTAAGACCTTCAAAATCAAAAGTTGCAGTCATGCCGCCAACGCGATCGTCGGCTTCAAAAATTATGGGATGATAATTATTTTTGGCTAATTCATAAGCTGCAGCAAGCCCCATCGGACCTGCGCCCAACACGGCGATTCTTTGTTTAGTCATATATTTTGCCGTAACATTAAAATTCTAACGTAGTTTTACTATAAATTGGATGATTGAAAGTTTGATCAATCGCTTCTGAAAATGGCGTCGGTGTTACGACAAAAATTTGTGGCCAGTCAATCACTTCAAATTCGTCGTGAGCCACTAAAGCCTTAAGCTGAGAGGCGGTGAAAGGTGGATTTTTGTCAAAAATTGCCCAAAATTTCAGCAGAAAATAAAATAGCAAATAAGGAATTTTTACGATGTGACAGCGCGCTTTGGTTGCTTTTTTGATCTCGCGAATAATGTCGATATAATCGATTTTTTCTAGGCCTGTAATGTTGAAAATTTTTCCCGAAATTGGGTTTTCGATGCAGTTGATAATAATATTACAAAAGTCAACGCAGTAAAGCGGTTGGCGCATATAGCGGCCATTTTCTGGAATTGGAAAAAGCGGAACTTTTTTCATAAAACGCGAAAGCCAACCTAAATGTTTACGATCAAACCAACCAAACATCAAAGTTGGGCGCAATGTGATGCAATTTATGGCGCTTTCGATAACAAGTTTTTCCTGCTCTTTTTTGGTTTGAGTGTAAAAATCATCAGCCGCCGATTCCACTACGGAAGAGCTGATATGAACGGTGTATGGCACATTATATTTTTTGATCGCCGTAATAATATTTTTAGTTGAAGTGATATTATTACGAATGAATGGTTCAAGATTAGGGTCGCCGATTTGGGCTTGCAGCATTACAACTATATCAGCGTTTTGGAAAAAATTTTCCCATTTCCCACTTTCCGCCAAATCAAAATATTTTGCGATAATATTAGGATGCGTTTGCTGAAGAATCTCTAAATTAGTGCGATGTTTGTCGAGTACGATAATATTTTTATAGCCGCGCTGCTTCAACTGAACAATAAGATTTTGACCTACAAGGCCAGCGCCTCCAAGTAAAATAATTTTTTTATCTGACATTATTTTTTTGCAATTAATAAAAATTGCTTACCCATAAATACCCAAGCAAAAGGAAGTGCTAAATAAGATTTAATCAAAAAATTCCAAGCGGGAATTTTGCTACGAAAAGATAAAGGCAAAAATTTTGGATGAATTTTTTCGATCTTAAAACCTGCGCCGTATAAATGTTCGGCAATGGAAGTTTCGGTTAAAATTACGGTGTGATCGGCGAAATCAAAATAGTTTGCAGCGCAATATTTAAAATTTGGGCCCATGATGGCAATGCGTCCACCGGTTTTTAGGGTTTTATACATGCGCTCTAAAAACAGCGCGACTTCTTCTTGGCTGCGTAAATGTTCTAAAAAATTGGAGATAAAAATTCCTTCAAAATAATTTTCAGGAAGTTCGACATTAAGATTATCGCCGATGATTAATTTTACTTTTTCATGGGCAGATTTTTTTATGAAGTCAGAAATATCAACGGCCCAGCACTCTTCTGACGGAACCTGATTAATGAATTCACAATTGCCAGCCGCAGGATCGAGGATTGATTTTGGCTCTCCCAATTTCTTGTAAATAAATTCAGAAATTATTTTCCAACTCGACAGTTTATTTTTCTGATTAACCGCCGCGAAGCGATGTTGATAGATTCTTTCGAGATTCATTTGGTTTGAGAATGGTTGTCCTACAACATATCGTCACTCGCGAGTGACGATGGCAAGTTATAAAATAGAACTAAAAGTTATTTTAAATCGAGATTTCCAGAAAAAATTATGCGCTGATCGATTTGAAATCGTAAAAGATTTTACGGTTTTATTGCCAATAAAATCTTTATCAAAGAGTGAACGAAATTCTTCAATATTTTCGATCAGCGGAGAAATTATAAATCCTGCTTTTGCGGTGGTGGAATGGATGCGAAAAATTTTCGTACTGCCATCAGATAATGTCGCAGCAATTTGCAATTGGCTTGGTCGAAACAATGCCGCTAATAAACGGCCGATCAAGGTTAATTTAATTTCAAATTCGGCGAAAATTATTTTATTGGCACTGTTTGGAATTTCTATAATTTCGTCCAAACCATATTCGCTGCTGGAAATATTTTTTCGAACAACCGCATGCGTAGATTTTTTTTGTAGCAGCAAAAATTCATTCACCATTTTTATCGGCGTATAATTTTGTAGCAAAATCGGCCAGCTTAAACCGTCATCAAGTGCAGGAATTCTTTCGTCAAAAGTTGCGATTTTAAAAAAGATGTTTTGCGGAGCATTTTCGCTTAAAAGGTAGTCGGCGTTAAGTTGCGCTAATTTTTTAGTATAAGCCAAATAGCTTTGAAACACAGGGCGCGGTGCCCAAATATTTCCAGATGCGATCAAATCAGATTGATCAAAGGGATAAATATCGGATCGACCTGCCAAAATCGGTAAAGCGGCTTTTTCTTTTAGAGTCAAAATTCTTGTCGCAAAATCTTGCGCCACTTGATCTTGATTAAAAATTCGCTCTTTTAAATTTTGGTAAATTTTTGCCTGATTAATAATTTTTTCAAAAGCTTGAGAAGGCGAGGGAAATCTGCCGCCGTAAATGAAAGCGTAAATAATTACGGCGATTATGGGAAGTGGCGCGATATTTAAATTTCGTAAAAAATTAGGAATTTGATATTCAAAAATAAAAGGCAGAAGCAGCGCTACAAGCAGGCCAGAAGCAGCGCAATAAGACCAGTTGTGGATTTCATCGTGGCGCACAAATCCGCCTTTAAAACAAATAAAAAGAAAAATGGTGATTGCAGTGGCTAATAAAAATCTGGGAAAAATTGCCAAAGATTTTTCGCGAAAAATTACGTATAAAATTGCCGCCGACATAATTCCGTAAGCGATTATGTTAGCGCTGCCGCCGATTTCGACCGACATTGCTTCATTATGTCCTAAAATTACTTGGGTCATATTGAAGAAATAGATCGGCAAATTGCTGAGTAATTGTTGAGCCTCGATCCAGAAAAATATTAAACTTGGGATCGGAGAAATTGCTATGATCGCGGCGAGATTATTTTTTCTAACATATAGCAAAGTGAAGCAGGAAAGCGCGAGAGAAGCGATGCAAGGAATTAACAAAGAGCCTTTGATTAAACATAAAAGTCCAAAAATTGAAAAAATTGCAAAGAGGGAAATTTGTAAAATATGCTTGGGAAGGTTGATCGTCCCAGCGTTTTTATGAGAAAAACAGATGCGGAAAACCACTAAAGAAGCGATCAGCGGATAAGCGATGTAGAAGCTGTCGCCGATGTCTAAAATTACTAACATAGCGAGGAAAGAAAATCCCCAACGCAGTTTAATATTTTGGCTTAGAAGAGTTAGACATAAGCAGCAACATAAGCTGAAATAAATGCCGCCCAACAATATCATTTTATTGGTCGCGGGATGGAAAAGGTGAGTGTAAATTGCAGAATATGGGCCGGCGGTGAAAATAGAATCTTTGCCGATGTCAAGATGATTGGCGATAGCTTGATTGATAGCGTAATTCCACGAAGCATCTAGGCCGTAAGATGGAAAGGCGATGGTTGGAGAAATTATTATGGTTAAAAAAGCGGTGAAAAACAGCGCGACCAAAAAATATTTGGTGAGAATGATTTTATTGTGAGTGAGAAATGGAAGCGGATTCATTCTAAATAAGACGTGATAAATTTGGTAAAACCCATTGGGAGTCTGTCGCAAATCTAACTTCTTAAAAAAAATTTTCTAAAAATCCAATTTAGAATCTTCGGAGATTTTTTGTTTAATTTTTTAGAGTTTTTTCTGATTTTTGTGGCGTTGGAATCTGATCGCAACTAACTCTCCACCACAGCGAAAAGCGGTTTGCACCTCATTTTTAATTCAGAAATTCATCTTATGATTTCAGAATCATCTTTTGCTCTCGCTTTATCTGAAATTCTTTCAAACCAAGATTTTTTAGAATCGCTGCCAATATCTTCAAATTCTTTTGCCTTTTGCTTGCTGGAAAATTTTGTCACCATTTTTTCATCATTTTCTTTCGTCGACTCCGCAATGAAATTTGCAATGATTGCTTCTCTATTCGCAATGAGCTCTTGACGAGGAATCGCTTCTATTCGCTCAATTATAGCACAATATTCTTCAAAAATTTTTCTTTCAGAGTGGTTATCAGGTTTGTTTAGAAAACTTCTTGCTAATTCGTTGAGTTGCTCGCTGCGCTCTTCAGGAAAATTATTTTCTTTAAACTCCTTACGAAATTTTACCTGAACAAAATCATCAATAATTTCTTTTTGTCCTGGATGTGTTTTAGCAAAAATTCTATTTGCAACATATCTGGTTGCATTTTCCACCACTAATAACTCAGCTTTAACTTCACCCGTTTCTGCGAAAAATCTTAAGTTGGAAAAAAAATCATTATCGTCACCAGTATGACCTACGGCGCCTCCAATAAGTCCGCTTTGAATTGCTAAATGATATTTATCAGGGTGTCCTTTTGCCATTTCTGCACCGCGGCCATAATCTTTAACTGTTTCTACAACTTCTGCGTTTTCAAACATCTCAGCATTCATATAAAGACGAGCAAATTTTGCCAGATCACCAACTGTAGATTTAAAACCGCCAGCAGCGCGAGTGTTAGATTTGGTGTTAAAATTTAACTCGGGAAAATCTGCAGGATTAGTAATTCTATCTTCTTCAGATCTAAAGGCATTATGATCAATCATATAACCACGAGCCACGTCTGGATTAGAAGCATAAAGTTCGATATGGTAACTTTGCGTATAAGTAGAATTCAAACCATGTGGTCTTAAAACCTTTTCTTTCACAACCTCATCAAAGGGTTGATTTGTGATGCACTCAATAATCATTGCCGTCATATCGCAGCCAAAATTACTGTAACAAAAATCGCCATGCTTATGAGGTTTAGTCGGGTCGGGATTTCCTTCATCATCTAAATGATATCCTGTAGTAACATTTATTATTTCATGAAGCTCTAGAGGTCTATCTCCGGTTTTTCTAAGAAGTCGCAGAGATTCTTTATTATCTCTTTCACCAAGACCGTGTGTATGACTTAACAAATCACGTAAAGTTACTTTTGAATAAGATTCATTGCGCTCAATTCTATCAAATTGCTCAGATGACTGCGGAAATCTTTCACGCAAAGCCGGCATAAAATTTGCAAATTTTGTATCAATTCCTTCGGGAAAAATTTCTGAAACTGCCAAACCCGAAGTTTTGCTTTTTGTTAAATCTTCATCCCAAAGTTTTATCAAGGTGGCAGCTGTGAATTGTTTGGTTATGCTACCAATCCCAGAAATTGTTGTTTCTGTCATTGGCATACTTTCATCACTAAAAGCGACAGTACCTCTGGATTCTACTTGTGCAGGTTGTTCGTTAGATTGAGTTAAATCAACTCTACCAAAAGTAAGCTGAGCTCGAAGAAGAGTTTGTTTTAACACTGAAATAATTTTTGCTTCACTAGGCATGTCTCAAATAATGTTTTTGTTATGGATTAGAGTTTTTCTTAAAAGTGATTTTCTTAATCCACCTCTCAATTTCGTCTGAGTTTCGAAGAGTAATTTTAAGAAATTATCAGGCCTCTAAGAGCTGAAGTAGAGCCGATCTAATGCCGGTACATAAGAACTAAATCGCAATAAATAAAGCAAGAAAACCCAAATAAGAAAATCAGAAAAAATTTGTCTTAAAAGGATTTATCACAAATTTCGCCTCGGGATTTATTTAAATTTTTGGATTATTTTCTTGTTATCAATGACTGATGTAGCTATTGTTTTCTAGAGTTCGCGACTGATTTGTTTTTTGTAAATCGGTCTGATTTTTAACAAGAATTTAATAAAAAATGTCCTTTGAGCCGAAGCAAATTCAAATGATCTGTCTGGAAGATCTAGTTTTAGAAAATCATATTTACCGCAAGTTTTTGAGTTTGTGGGATATGGATTTAGTTCGGCGTGAATTGGAAAAGCTTGAATAGGAAGTTGGGTTTGCGACAGTCTCATTGGATCATAAAAATCCCTTGAGAAATCTTGGTTTTTTAGAGGTTTCTACATCTTCAATTTCTTAAAAATCGACTCGGGAATTAGTTTAATAATCAGCATAATTCCCCACCAAAAATTTGGCGTATAAATTGAATTCGATTTTTTTCCCACCGCGCGACAAATATCCTGTGCGACTTTATCGCTGCTTGCGACCAGCAATTTCGGCAATACTAAATTTTTTGTCATTGGCGTGTGAACAAATCCGGGTTTGATGGTTAAAACATGGACGCCAGATTTGTGTAAACGAGCGCGCAATCCCGAACAAAACGCTGTCACCGCAGATTTTGCACTGCCATAAAGATAATTTGATTCGCGACCGCGATCGCCCGCAACTGAAGAAATTACTGCAATCGTGCCACGTTTTTGTTTTTCCATTTTATTGGCAAGCAAAGTCAGAAAACCAATTACGCTTAAGCAGTTATTCGAAAATTCTTGCAGCGCGATTTCAACATTTTCTTCGCAGTTTTTCTGATTTGGTAAGGTTCCGTGCGCAATTAACGCCACATCAATTGCACCAGATTTTTCAATAATTTCTTTATGAATTTCAAAGCGATTTAAATCGGCGATAAAAATTTCAACCGCAGCTGCGCCCCTTATTTTCAAGTCATCCGCGATTTGTTGTAATTTAGCTTGATTGCGTCCAGCCAAAAAAAACTGAGATTTTTCCTTTGCCCAAATGCGAGCGCAAGAATTGGCGATTGCCGAAGTGGCACCGATGATTAATACTTTTTTCATTGCGTTACTCTTTTCCAAAAATGTGAATTTAAAGCGGGATCGCGCAACGATTCGAGCACTTTCCAGTTGGGATAAAAATTACGAAAATCTGCGCCCGACATGTGAGCATCTTTGGCGGGATAAAGTCTTCCACCAGCTTGGCGCGTGATTTCATCGAGCCTAGCAAATAATTTTTTATTAAATTCGTCGCGTTGCGCAAAATCTAAAGCCAGTGAAATTCCGGCCATCGGGAAAGAAATTAATCCTGGAGATTTAATATTGCCGCAGCGTTTGAGCACTGCCAAAAAAGAGCCGGCTTTGTGATTGGCGATTTCGCGCAGCAATTCCGCAATCGCATCTTTTGCATTATTTTCTGGAATCACGCATTGATATTGCTGAAAACCTTTACGTCCGTAAATGCGATTCCATTTTAAAATTCTATCGAGCGGATAAAAAAACTGATCGTAATCGACGGATTTTTTTTGCGCCGTTGCCTTATTTCGATTGTAATAAAATTGGTTCAAAAATTTTAAACTAAGTCCGTTAATCAGCGAAAATGGTGGCGTAATTGGCATCGTGATTTTTCTTTTGTTGCTTGTTTGCAACTTACCGTTTTGAGCGTGGTTGCCAGCAAAAAAAATGCCACGGCCTAAATTTTTTCCGCGCGCCAAACAATCAATCCATGCCATGCTATATTCATGATTGCGATCGAATTTTTGCGATAGTTCAAAAAATTCATCAAGCGATTGAAAGCTTGTGGTTATTGTGTCGATGTCGCTTGAAGAGATTGGCATTAATTGCAATTCGACGCTGGAAATAATTCCAGTCAAGCCAAGTCCGCCAATTGTGGCGCGAAATAAATCGATATTTTCAATTGGCGTGCAAATAATTGGCTGTTGATCGCAGCGCAGTAATTCGAAAGATAAAATATGCGATCCAAAAGTTCCGCGCACCTGATGATTTTTGCCGTGAACATCGTTGGCGACAGCTCCTGCAAGTGTTGCATATTTTGTTCCTGGAGCGACTGGAACAAACCAACCCTTGGGAATAGCGACTTCCAAGACCTCTTCGATCGTAACTCCCGCTTCAGCTTTGATGATGCCATTTTGCCAATCGGCTGCGATAAAACGATTAAGATTTTTTGTGTAAAGCACGTGATTTGATGCAGCAAGGCAGCTATCGCCATAGCTGCAGCCATTTGCGAAAGCTAAAGTGCTGCCATATTTTTTGGCCAGAAGAGAGAATTCATAACTTAAATTATTGCGCCAATAGCTGGCATGAGTGGTTTGCGGATGGTTGGGATAATTTCCCCAAGATTTCAAATCGGTCATAAAGCGCACCAAAAAATCAATCCGAATAAAATTCCAGCAACCCAACTGAAGCGGTCTTTGATGGCGAATACTACAGGATCTTCATGCATTTGGCCGCGATGAGTTAATATCCAAATTCGACTGATCCAATATAAAAGAATCGGGCAGGCGAACCAGATAATTTTGGGATGGCTGTAGAGCGCAACCGTGGTCTTGTCTTGAATATAAAGCGCCAAAAC
The DNA here is from genome assembly GCA_964434225.1 of uncultured Rhizobium sp. Taxonomy (GTDB): domain Bacteria; phylum Pseudomonadota; class Alphaproteobacteria; order Rickettsiales; family UBA1997; genus UBA2645. The sequence goes on along the minus strand of CAYSUM010000012.1, from coordinate 21,903 downwards.
CATGATCGATAAATAGCCCGCAGAGGCGCCCAAAGATGACAACATTTCTAAGTCGCTTGTATAATAACCGCGTCCTTTGACGATTTCATTTTTGCCTTGGTTGCGCTGTTCAAAAAGCTCGGCGTAACGTTTTACCAAAGATAAGCTGAGAAAAATGAACATCGAAAAAGCCAACATCCAGAAAGTTAGCAAGACGCCAAAAGCGAAAGTGCCGGCGATAATACGCATGGTGTAAAGTGCGGCGAGCGTAACAATATCAAGGATGGCGATGCGTTTTAGAAAAAGTGAATAAGCTAGGGTTAAAAAATAATAAGCGACCAAAGACAGGCCAAACCACAAAGGAAGAAAGCTGAAAGCGCCGACAAAAGATGTGGCGAGTAAAATAAAACTTAAAATTAAAGCGCGTGGCAAAGAAATTAAACCAGCGGGAATTGGTCGTAAGCATTTGGTTTTGTGGGTGCGATCGTTTTGCAGATCGACGCAATCGTTGAATAAATAAACATGGGAAGCACAAAGTCCAAAAAATAAAAATGCTAAAATTCCGTTAAAAATTAAGTCAATTTCGCCAATTTTGTGACTGGATAAAAGTGGCACGAAAATCAAAAAATTTTTTACCCATTGATGCAAACGTAAAGTTTTGGCGTAGATTTTTAGAGTGCTTTTTTTGTGGAGAAAAACTTTTTCTAAATTGCCCAAAGCCTTGATTTTCTTGAGAAGGCGGTGGCTAGGATTTACCGCGTAAGCGTGATTAGCTTTGGCCCAAACCGCTAAATCGTCACAAGAATTTCCGACATAATCGAAATTTTTCTCGCCGAATTTTTTGACTAAAATATCGCATTTATTTTTAGAGCGCAGATTAAATTTTCCTTGAGTTGACAAAACTTCGTCAAAAATTTGTAAATGCTGCGCAATTTGGTCGGCATAAAATTTGTGGCTGGCAGTGGCTAAAATAATTTTTTGACCTTGTTGGCGCGCTTCATCGATAAGTTTCAAAACATCTTGGTTGTAAGGCAGGGAGGCGATGTCGATTTTAACTTTTTTGGCTAATTTTTCTTTCAAAGTGGCTTTGCCAGATTTTAGCCATTTTAACAATTTGAAAATTGATAGAGGGCTGCGCAGCAAGAAAGTGAAGGCGGATTCTTCAAGTAAATCAGAATTAATTAAAGTGCCGTCAAGGTCGATAACTAAAGGTCGAAGGAGCATTTGAATTTTATTTTGGAGTCTCTTTTGTAAAAGTAGGTGCTCTGTTAGGAAGAGTACCACTTTTTCGCCAATTTATTTATTTCATCAAGAATATTATCTAGCTGTTTGCCGCGCTTGGTTAGACTGTATGTAACTTTTGGCGGGATGGTTTCTTCTTGATGACGATCTAATATTTTTTCTTCTTCGAGCATACGCAATCTTTCTGTTAAAACTTTCGCTGAAATTTTTGGCATATGTTTTTTTAACTGACCAAATCTTTGCGGACCTTGTGATTGAATCAGCCATAAAATATAAGCAGTCCAAGGGCCAGTGAGCAAGTTAATCAAGCGATGCATCGGGCAGCGAATTTTGGTGCCGCAATCTGAATCAGGCTCGGTTTTTTTCGCTGCTTTTTTGTCGGTAATTTTTAATTTTTTGGTCATGGAAAATATTTTTTAATAGTTACTTTAAGGTACCTACTTGATTAAAGTAACTATATTTTTACTTTGCAACTGTGATTAGTTTTTAGTCGTTTTAGTTTTTAATCGTTATTCCCGCGCCGTCATTGCGAGCGCAGCGCTGCAAATCAGTAAAACTGAATACTTCACTGGTTTGTCAAGTTGCGCTCGCAATGACGATGGTGTCAATAATAGTGTCAATCTAACCTAAAATACTTCTCTAACCCCCAGTTTTTTAACCCCTAAACAAAAATTTATGTATAAATTATATTACTCTCCGGGAGCTTGTTCTATGGCTGTTCACGTTGTTTTGAACGAAGTTGGTGCTGATTTTAAATTAGAAAACGTATCTGCTCCGGCTGGACAACCAAAATCGCCAGAATATTTAAAAATCAATCCACGCGGCGCAGTTCCGACTTTACAAATTAACGACTTCATTTTGCGCGAAGGTGCAGCAATTTTGATTTACATTCTTGATTCTCACAAAAATGACTTGCTTCCAGAATCTGGATTAGATCGCGCCGAAGCTTTAGAATGGCTATGTTTTGCCAATTCAACTTTACATCCTGCTTATTCACGCTGTTTTTTTCAGCACAGAATTTTAGGCGACAAAGCCAAGGAAAATCCACTTTACAAACCTTCAATTGAACAAATCCAAAAATATTGGAATGAAATTGAAGAGCGTCTGAATGGCCGCGATTATTTATGCGGCGATAAATGCAGCGTTGCTGATATTTTGGTTGCTGTAATCGCAAATTGGTCTCGCAACATGAAAGAACCAATTAATTTTGGGCCAAAAACTCGAGAATATTTTGTTAGAGTTATTTCTCGCCCAGCTTATCAAAAAGCTTTGGCGGCAGAAAATGTAACTTACAGAGCGCATCTTGCGAATCTGTAATTATTTTGAAGTTTGGTTTTTTTAAAAATCAAACCTTGTTAAGCGTTACCAACACTGAATTCAAACCCAATTTCAACAACCTTAATTTTTATAAAAATGCATAAGTTAAAATTATTTTCTGCGGCAATTTTTGCTCTTACTTTTTCAAGCCAAGCTTTCGCTGAAGCTGCAAAATATCAAATCGAACCAAATCATTCTCACGTAAATTGGACGGCGAATCATTTTGGTTTTTCAAATCAAACTGGAAAATTTTCGGATATTTCTGGCGAAATTAATTTTGACGAAAAAAAACCTCAGGATTCTTCGGTTGATGTAACAATCAAAATCGCTAGCCTAACTACAGGTTTGGCGAAGTTTGATGGCCATTTAAAAAGTGCTGATTTCTTTGACGCAGAAAAATTTCCAACTGCAAAATTTGTCAGCAAAAAAATTAAAGTGACTGGCAAAAATAAAGCTAAAATTGAAGGCGAGTTGACTTTGCGCGGCGTGACTAAGTCAGTAACGTTAAATGCAACATTCAACAAATCTGGCGACAGTGTTATAACTCAAAAACCAACGATTGGATTTTCTGCAACTGCGGTAATCAAACGCTCAGATTTTGGAATTAACTACGCAGTTCCTGCGGTTTCTGATAACGTTAATTTAGTTATTGAGGTTGAAGCTAATAAATAAATAGTTTTACTAACGCGGGCGATTTTTTGTCCCGCGTTTTTCTTCTGCGTTTTTTTGTTTTTCAAAGTTTATCTTAAAAAAACATGCCTTTCGATCCCATTCTTCTAGCGCGCATCCAGTTCGCATTTACCATCAGTTTTCATATTATTTTCCCCGCTTTCACCATCGGACTCGCTGGCTATCTTGCTTGCGTTGAAGCGCTTTATCTTAAAACCAAAGACAAAACTTATAAAGAAATCTACAAATTCTGGGTCAAAATTTTTGCGATCATTTTCGGAATGGGCGTGGTTTCAGGCGTGGTTTTATCTTACGAACTTGGCACAAATTGGTCAGGATTTTCGCAACGTTTGGGAAATGTTTTGGGACCGTTACTTGGTATGGAAGTTCTGACCGCATTCTTCCTCGAGGGTTCATTTTTAGGAATTATGCTTTTTGGTTGGAATCGGGTTTCTCCAAAAATGCATTTTATTTCAACATTAATTGTTGCGATTGGAACTTTACTTTCAGCATTTTGGGTAATTGCTGCTAACAGTTGGATGCAGACACCAAGCTATTTTATGATTTACAACATCACTTTTTATTCCACCAATTGGTTTGAAACAATTTTCAATCCATCATTTCTTTACCGTTTATCCCACATGATTATGGCATCTTATTTAACTTGCGCTTTCGTGGTTTGCGGCGTTTCAGCGTGGTTTTTATGGAAGAAAAAAAATCTCGAACATGCGCGCGTGATGTTCAAAATGGCTTTGGCTTTTATTGTAATTTTTATTCCGCTGCAAATTTTAATCGGCGATATGCATGGGTTAAATACGCTAAAATATCAGCCGATGAAAGTTGCGGCGATGGAAGGAATTTGGGAAGATGAAACTGGCGCGCCACTTACGCTTTTTGGCATTCCCGACGAAGAAACCGAAAGCACGAAATACGCGATAAAAATTCCCAAGCTCGCAAGTTTGATTTTGAAGCATGATGCTGATGGCAAGATTTACGGTTTAAAATCAGTTCCAAAAGAATATCGCCCACCCGTCGCGCCAGTTTTTTTCAGCTTTCGCGTGATGGTTATGATTGGAATGATGATGCTCGCAACTGCCATGATCGCGATTATTTTATTTTTCCGCAAAAAACTTTTTACCACAAAATGGTTTCAATATTGGTGTATGGCGATGACGCCGAGTGGCTTTATTGCTGTACTTGCTGGCTGGTTTGTAACTGAAATTGGTCGTCAGCCTTACGTGGTTTACGGATTTGTTCTAACCAAAGATATTGCTTCAGCGGGAATAGTTTCACAGCAAGTTTTGTTTTCGCTAATCGCCTTCGCTGTAACTTATTTCATAATTTTTGGTGCTGCGACTTATTACATTTTGCGCCTGATTTCGAAGGGAGTGCAAAAGATTTAATATTTTTTGGAAAAAACTATTTTTTGAATTATGCCAACTAACATGTTCAACCTCGCGCCATATCTTGATCTTCCGCTAATCTTTGTGAGTATTCTCGCTCTCGCAATTTTCCTCTATGTTTTTCTTGATGGTTTCGATCTTGGTATCGGAATTCTTTTTCCTTTTGCGCCTTCAAAAGAATGTCGCGATAAAATGATGAATTCCGTCGCGCCTTTTTGGGATGGCAACGAAACTTGGTTGGTTTTGGGCGGAATGGGTCTTTTTGCAGCTTTTCCCGTCGCTTACTCAATCATCATGCCAGCATTTTACATCCCAATAATTCTTATGCTTTTAGGGTTAATTTTTCGTGGTGTCGCTTTCGAATTTCGCCCCAAAGCTGAATCAGAATTCGAGCATAAAATTTGGGATTATTCTTTTCATTTTGGATCTTTAACTGCTGCCTTCGCCCAAGGTGTAATGCTGGGTTGTTTCATCCAAGGTTTTTATTGCGACGGCCGATCTTGCCAAACTTGGTTCAGCGCTTTTTCGTTTATGGTGGGAGTGGCTTTGGTCTTTGGTTACGCGCTTTTAGGAAGTACGTGGATGATTATGAAAACTCACGGCAAAACTCAAGCTTGGGCGCGTCGCATCACTTATTATATCGCCGCTTTTGTGGCGTTTTTTATTGTTGCAGTCAGCGCATGGACGCCATTTTTAAATCAACAAATTATGTTACGCTGGTTTTCTCAGCCCGATATTTTTTATTTAGCGCCGATTCCACTTTTAACGCTGACGACTTTTTTCTTTCTGGCGCGAAGCCTTCTTAACAAAAAAGAAAAGCAGCCGTTTTTCCTGACGATTTTTTTGTTTATTTTGTGTTACATCGGAATTGCAGTAACTTTATTTCCCTACATTATTCCTTACCAAGTCAGCTTCGATCGCTTGGCAGCAGCGCCAGAATCTCTGTCATTTTTGTTCGTAGGAATGGCGATTACTTTGCCAGTAATTTTGGGCTATACCATTTATTCCTATTACGTTTTCCGCGGAAAATCTTCTCACGAAAAAATGTATTAAAACAACCCATCATCCTGAGCAATACTGAGATCTTTCACTTCGTTCAGTAGATAGTATTTTTCTAATGAGAAAAAATATCCATCGAGCCAAAGCCTTGAATATCAAGTTTCGCGCGGGTTGGCAAAAATTTTACGCAGGCTTCAAAAATTTCCATACGTTTTTCGCGCCGCAACATTTCATCCAAACGAATCTTCAATCTGTGTAAATATAAAACGTCGGCAGCGGCGTAATCGATTTGTTTTTCAGTGATTTCTTGATTTCCCCAATCAGAAGTTTGCTGTTTTTTGGAAAGATCAACTCCCAAAATTTCGTCGCAAAGAGCTTTGAGTCCGTGAGAATCGGTATAAGTGCGAACCAAACGTGACGCGATTTTGGTGCAGTAAATATTTTTTACTTCCACTTTCAAATAATATTGAATCGCCACCAAATCAAAGCGCGCGAAGTGGAAAATTTTGAGGATTTTATCGTTAGACAAAAGTTTGCGTAAATTCGGCGCGTCATATTTTCCCAGTTCAAATTGCACCAAATGAGCATTACCATCGCCGCTGGAAATTTGGATCACGCAAAGGCGATCACGGAAAATATTTAAGCCCATAGTTTCACAATCAATGGCAATTGAATCGCCAAATTGGATGTCGGCAGGAAGATCGTTTTTGTGCAGGATGTTGGTCATTGTTCAAGTTTTTTACCCTTTAAAAAGGGATTTATTATATTTATCTAGCAATCTCTTCACGTCGTCATTGCGAACGAAGCGCGGCAAACCAGTGCAGTGTTCGATTTATACCGAGTTGCCTTTACTGGTTTTTCGCGCTTCGCTGCGCTCGCAATGACGATATTGGAAATTAACGAGTAAATCTTTCCCAAAATTTGTCGGTTAAATTTGGTAAAGCGGAGTTAATTTCAGTCATTTCTTCCATCTTACCGTTGCAGTGTAGAACTAAGTCGCAGCCGGCTTTTAGGATCGCGTCAGATTTTTCAGCGAAGCTTCCCTTTAATGCTTTCATTGAAACGTCGTCGCTCATCAAAATATTTTCAAAGCCAATCTCTTCGCGGATTAATTTGATTGCGGTTGAAGAAACTGTGGCGCAATTAATTTGGTCGATGGCGCTATAGAGAATATGTGCGGTCATGGCAAATTTTTGGTCGCGCAAATCTTTGAAAGGTAAAAAATCAGTCGCTCTTAATTCGTCAAGAGAACAATCGACAATTGGCAATTCCAAATGACTGTCCGAAGTGCCGCGGCCGTGTCCGGGGATGTGTTTGATAACCGGATAAATATTTTGCGAAAGTAAGCCTTCGCAAACTTTTCTGGCTAAATCTGCAACTTGGCTAGCGTTCTTGCCGTAGGCGCGATCGCCAATAACTTGGTGAGTTTTTTCAGTCAAAATATCTAAAACTGGTGCGCAATCAACGTTGATTCCAACTTCAGATAAATCGCGTCCAATTTCTTGAAAGTTTTTAAACAAAGCCGCGCGCGCCTCTTCTTTATTGGTTTGGTAAAGATCGGCAAAATATTGTCCTTCTGGATATTTTTTCCAATGCGGTTCTTTCATGCGAGCAACGCGGCCGCCTTCTTGATCAACTAAAATCAAAACTTCGCCTTCCATCACTTCGCGAAGTGAATCAGTTAGGCTTTTTAATTGAGCTTTATCTTGAATATTTCTGGCAAAAACGATGAAACCAAGTGCGCCGTTTTTAGAGAAAAAATATTTTTCTTCGTCAGTTAAGGCGGTGCCAGCAACACCATAAATTACTGGTTTGGTAACTTTTTTATTTTGAGAAATCTTTTTTAAGATCGTCACTTTTACAAAATTCCTTTAGTTGAATTGATAGCATCTTTTTTGCGTTCATCAATGGTGATGGCTTGGCGAAGCGCTCGGGCTAAAGCCTTAAAACAGGATTCGATAATGTGATGATTGTTGACGCCGTAAAGATTTTCGATGTGCAGATTGCAACCGACAGATTGAGCAAAGGCATAGAACCATTCGCGGAATAGTTCGCAGTCCATTTCGCCGATTTTGTCGCGTTTAAATTCGCAATTAAAAATTGGATAGGCGCGGCCCGATAAATCGATGACGGCGCGGGTTAGGGTTTCATCCATCGGAATGTAAGAATGGCCGAAGCGCGTGATGCCTTTTTTATCAGACAACGCTTGTTTTATTGCTTCGCCGACGGCGAGTGCAGAATCTTCGGTTGTGTGATGGAAGTCGATATGAAGATCGCCTTGAACTTCTAAATTGATGTCGATTAGGGAATGATGTGAGAGTTGTTCAATCATGTGATTTAAAAATCCGATACCAGTTTCAACTTTGTATTGACCGGTTCCATCAAGATTAACTTCAACTTTAATTTTGGTTTCTTTGGTGTTGCGTTCGATTTTTGCTGTGCGCATTTCGGAGTATTTTTTTGGCGGATCCTGTTATGCGACGGGGTGACAAAATGAGAAGGTATTCTACCAAACTTGTCACCCCGCCGCATGACGGAGTCTATTAGTCATTATTTTAAATTTGCTGCTACAAAATCCCAATTCACCAAGTGATTCAAGAATGTATCGATGTAGGTTGGGCGAGCATTTTGGAAGTCTAAATAGTAAGCATGTTCCCAAACGTCCATCGTCATCAAAGGTTTAGCGGAGCTGGTTAATGGGGTTTCGGCATTGCCAGTTTTGGTAACTTTTAATTTACCATCTTCCAAAACCAACCAAGCCCAGCCTGATCCAAATTGAGTGGCGCCGGCATTTTTAAATTCAGTAACGAAATTTTCGTAAGAGCCGAAATCAGCTTCGATTTTAGCTAAAACCGCGCCAGTTGGCTTGCCACCGCCATTTGGTTTCATTGAATTCCAGTAAAAAGTGTGATTCCAAACTTGGGCAGAATTGTTGAAAATTCCAGCTTTAGTTTTGTCGGTGGCAGAAATTTTGATGATTTCTTCCAAAGATTTTCCAGCTAAATCAGAACCGGCAATCAAGTTGTTTAAGTTGGTTACGTAAGCTTGGTGATGTTTGCCATAGTGAAAATTTATAGTATTTTCAGAGATGTGTGGTGCCAAAGCGTTTTTTTCGTAAGGCAGTTTTGGAAGTTCGATAGTCATAGAGGATTCTTGATTGTTGTTAATTTTGAGCAATGCAGAAACCTCTTCATTTTTTTTAAACCTGAAAACGCTTGCGCCGCAAGTGCTGGCCAAAAAAACTGAGGAGAGTAAAGCAGTCTTGATGAATTTTCTTTTTGACAATTGCATGGCGTAAAATTTATGTTTTGCGAATTGCCAAGTCAATTCACAAAAGCTACCACAATCACAAGAATCAGATAATGACAAAAATCTCTGCCGTAATCGTTGCTCATAATGAAGAAAAAAAGATAACCCAATGTCTGCAAAGTCTTGCCTTTGTTGATGAAATTGTTGTTGTTCTTGATAAATGCAGCGATGGAACCAAAGAAATCGTCCAAAAATTTACCGATAAAATTATCGAAGGTTCGTGGAATATTGAAGGAGCGCGTCGTAATGTTGCGGTTGAAGCCGCAACGGGCGATTGGATTTTAGAAATCGATGCCGATGAAAGAATATCGAAAATATTAGCTGAAGAAATTCTACAAGTGATCAAAAATTCTGAACCTTGCGCTTTTGTTATTCCAATCGCGAATTACGTTGGTAAACGTTACGTAAGATATGGCTGGCTTAGAACTCTGGGAGTTTTAGAGCGTCAAACCATCCATTATAAAGGCTTAAAAAGATATTTTGAAGATAAGGAAATTCATCCGACGGCAAAATTAGAAACTGGCGTAAAATATCTACAAAATCCCATTTTGCATTTGGTTGATGACGATATCGCAGATTTGTTAAATCGCTTCAATCGCTATACCAATTGGCGTGCCAGCGATATGATTCGCACTAATAAAACTAAAATCTTTCTGGCAAAAGGAATGGCAACTTTTTTCTATCGATTTGTTAAATCTTTTATTGGAAAAAAAGGTTATAAAGAAGGTTGTTTAGGATTCTTAATCGCAGTTCTGGCGGGGCTTTATCCCATAGTTTCTTATTTGAAAGCGACAGAAAAACTTAGAAGATCTGACCTATAATTATGAAGATCGTCAATATTATTTTAACCTCGCAAAATGGTGGTGCAGAGCAAGCTTTTGTTGATTATATCGCGGTTTTAAAAAATTTAGGTCATCAAAATTTAGCGGTGGTAAAAATTGATGCGCCTTACGCTAACCAAGTTTCAGAGCTTGGTATTGAGGTAAGGAAAGTTGCCAATAAATTTGGTGATCATGATATTTTTGCAGTAAAAAAATTACAAAAAATTCTCCAAGATTTTGACGCCGATGTTGTGATAGCTCATATCGGAAGATCATCAGCTTTGATGAAAAAAGTGATCAAAAAAATTACGAATCGCAAAGTTTTTTTAATTGCGGTGAATCACAGCATGAATGTAAAACGCTCGATTGGCGCCGATTTAATTTTATCGGTAAATCGCGAAATTTTTCACCGCACGGTGGATTTGGGCCAACCCGAAGATACTACTTTTGTAATTGGCAACGCCATTGATTTAGAAGGTGCAATCGCGCAAGCTCCACAAGTAAATTTGCAAAAACAAGATGTTATAACTTTGGGCGCGATGGCGCGAATTGATGATAAAAAAGGCTTCGAATTTTTGATTCGAGCAATAGTTGAAATGGAAAAATTAGCGGCGGAAAAAAATCTCAAACATAAATTTATTTTAAAAATCGCTGGCGCTGGCCCTTATGAATACAAGCTTCGCGAGTTAGTAAAATTTTTGAAGATTGAAGACAAAATCGAATTTTGTGGTTGGGTAAAAGACAAAAAACAATTTTTTGAATCGATTGATATTTTTTGCAGCGCCTCTGATAACGAGACTTTTGGTCTTGTTTTGCTTGAGGCGATGAAATATCGCAAACCAATTATTGCCACCGATACGGATGGTTCGAAAGAAATTTTGCGTGACAAAGTTGATGGATTAATCGTCGCTCTAAAACCACTAGAAACTCTTAACCAACGCTTTGCCAACATGGTGCTGGATCTGGTCGAAAAACCAGAATTATTAGATAGCTTGGTTGAAAAATCTTTTATACGCCTCAAAGAAAAATTTTCCCACCAAGCCTTAGAACACAAGATGAGAGAGATTGTAGGGGCTTCTGATAAATCAAAATAGAGTTATTTGTTGATCTTGTTTGCAACTTTAGATTGATTTTAATTTTTACTTAAATTGATTGTTTTGGCCAATATTAATTTCATCTAAATATTGGCATGACGAAGTTTTTTTCTTCCGCTGTAAAAGCTGTGACTCCGCAATATAGATCGTTAAGTGGGACAACAAATCCTAAGTTTTTTATTCCCCAAAATACAAAAAAACTGAAGGCGGTTTTATATTTAAAGCGGCAGAATGAAAAAGTTGCCGAAGTTTTTTATATTAAAAATTCAGGTCGGGTAAATGCGGTAGAAATTCTTGATGAAAAAGTAAAATCAGAACAAGATATTTCAAAACACCTAGATTCTTATGACTATAAAAGGTCGCTAAGTGATAATAAATATAAAGAAGTTCTTGCTGCAATTGATCCTGAGGCTTGGCATAAATTTCTGGATCTCTTAAATCCGGTAGCAGTTTTTAATTTGGGGTTAAGAAAATCGCCCAATAAAATTTCTTTTTACAATTTTTGTATACCTGCGGTTGAAAATGCTTCTGATCTGAATAGCGAGCAAAATCAGCGCGTTATAAGAAATATGAGTAAAACGATGGCCTTATTTCCAGTGATCTTCGATATTTATAGTATCGATCGTGAATTTGGTAACAAGTTGTTGAAGATGATCAAGGGCGAAAGTGACCGTAAACAAATTGTTCAAAATTTTAAGAATTATCTAAAAATACCGCAGGCCACCAATGGTTTTTTAAAATGCATCGGTCATACGAATCGTTCGGATTTGGTCAGAATTCTTGATGGTTTTTTGCGTGAAGGATTAACTAATTCAGAAGGTAAATTTAATGATAAAATCTATAATTACAGAGTTGCAAGCCTGCCAACTCATCATGATGAAGAGCGATATAATGGAATGTGGAGGGTTGTTGATAGCTTATCTGCGTCAAATCTTAGTCAAAGAACTAAGTCATTAATTTTCTTAAATAGCAGATCGAATTTTGTTACTGAGGCAGAAAATGCCGTAGGTTGTATTGGCAATCTTCTGCCGCAATATTCTACGGCTATTGCAGATGATTTGTTGTTGCCAGTTTATTTTGAGGAATTTCATCGGCAATTTTTTAAAAAATTTCAAACTTCTACTAAATTATTAGAGAAGTTTGAAGATGGTTTTGTGGATCATGTGCGCGCAATTTTATCTAATTTTGTGAATGACAAAATGATTAGCACTTTAACGCCGCAAAAAATATGGGATGGTTTTAAAAAACTTGATCGCATGACCTCAATTATCAATGAGTCGAAACCACTTTTATTTGGAAGAGATAACTCGGGATTAAAACGGCGGTGGCACAAATTATTTCCTGATATGGAAAGAGACGGTTATAAATTTAGAGTTTTGGATAAGGGGCAAGATTTGCATGATGAGGCTGATAAAATGAAAAATTGCCTAAAAAGTTTTAATCAAAGATGTAGCGCTGGAGTTTGTCATATAGTATCTATTGAAGCGCCAGATGGAAAGCGTTTTTCAATGCGTATTAACCAATATAGTAAAGGAGTTGAGGGTTTAAAAATTGACGAAATCAATAGTGCTGGAAATGGTTTTGAGGTAAATGAGGTTATGCCAGTTGCGGAAAGTGTATTTAAAGATATCGAAACTGGTAAAATACCAATTATTGCTGAATCTGGTTTGATAGAAAAAGATTTTACAATTAGTGAATTTTTAGGATTTGATGTTTCGAAAAAAGAAGATGTGCGATCAGTTTTTGAAGCTTACCGTGATGCGCATATCATGCCCAGAAACCTGATTGGAAGCAAGATGGATCTTGAGCAATTTTATGATTCAATTGAGTTAAAAGAATATATAGCGGCGAAAGTTGCACAAGACATCGCGTTGGTTGAAAGTCCTTCTGCAAAACTTATTCCAAAATTTGTCAGAAAAGCTGTTAGCCCAAACAATAAGTCAGATTGTCGATTGAACTATGATCTGTAGCAAAAGATTATTCAAAGTCGTAAACTTTTCTTGCTAATTTTTTCACCCTCTTAAAGAATCTTGGGCAAGGAAATAGTGTGGGCAGTTTGGTTGATCAAACGGGTCAGATTCGAAAGAAAGCAGCTCAGGTTTATCAAGTTGGGTCATGCTATTTCCGCCTCCTTCCGCTTTGAAAATTCCTTCTATAGATGACGCAAAATTCTTACCTCGTACTTGCTCGCAAATATCGTCCGCAAAATTTCGATGAGCTTGTTGGTCAAGAGGTTTTGGTTACTACTTTGTGTAACGCCATCAAAAATAACAAATTGCATCACGCTTACATTTTAACTGGAATTCGCGGTGTGGGAAAAACTACAACTGCGCGAATCATCGCCAAAACTATCAATTGTCTAAATCGCGATTCTGGCACGCAAATCAAGGCTTGCGGCACTTGCGATAATTGTTTAGCCATCAGTGCTTCTAAACATCAAGACGTTATTGAAATTGATGCAGCAAGCAGAACTGGCGTCGACGACATCCGCGAAATTATTGATTCGATCGCCTATGCGCCCGTCATGGCGAAATATAAAATCTATATCATTGATGAAGTGCACATGCTGAGCAACAGCGCCTTTAACGCACTTTTAAAAACTCTGGAAGAGCCGCCAGCTCACGTAAAATTTATTTTTGCGACCACAGAAATCAAAAAAGTTCCAATCACAATTTTATCGCGCTGTCAGCGATTCGATTTGCGTCGTTTGGACGAAATTGAAATTGCAGCGCATTTAAAAAATATTTTAGGCCAAGAAAATTTAGAAGCCGACGAGCAAGCGCTCGAGCTGATCGCCAAGATGTCGGAAGGTTCGGTTCGCGATTCACTTTCGCTTCTCGATCAAGCGCTTTCTAGCAATAATCATCAGAAATTTTTAAGCAGCGACATCGTTGAAAAAATGCTCGGACTTAACGACAAGGCCAAAGTAATTGAGCTTTTTGAAGCGATGTTGATTGGCGATTTTGTTGCAACTTTAGGCAAATTCTCTCAATTTTATTCTTATTCTTCAGATGTTGCGCAATTAATTTCCGACTTAATGGAAATCACTGCCAAAACCACTTCAGTTAAGCTGGTAAAAGATTATAAACTTGATGGCTATTCGGGATTTCAGCGCGAAAAAATTTCTGAAATTGCCAACAAAATTTCGCTCGCTGCGCTGGTACGAATTTGGCAAATGTTGCTCAAGGGCAATGCCGAAATCAATTTTTCTGGATCGCCAAAAATGGCTTTTGAAATGCTTTTGGTACGCATTTGCCACATAATTGCTTTACCAAATCTAAAAGAAATTTTGCTTGATTTGAATCAGTCAAAAAATTCTTTGCCCGATAACCAAGAAAAAATTGCGCCAATAGCAAAGAGTTTCAATTCTATTTCCGCCGATCAAACGAGCGGTGCAAAAGAAATTAGCGACGAAGTTGTAAATGAAATTTTGCGCAATTTCGAAGGTGCAAAAATAGTCTAATTAATAATTCGTAAAATTTATGGTTGATGAAAGAAAATTAAGAATTCTCTGTGTTGAAGACGAAAATGAAATCCGCGAAAATATCGCTGAAATCTTGCGTGACGAGGGTTTTGAAGTTTTTGAAGCTGAAAATGGTAAAAAAGGTTTTGATGTTTTTATGCAACAAAAACCTGATTTAGTGATGTCAGATATTATGATGCCGGAAGTTGATGGCTATGGTTTGCTGAAGATGATTCGCGAAGGAAAAAATGTTAAAAATAATGCGGTTCCTTTTATTTTTCTAAGTGCCTTGGGTCAAAAAGATAACGTGATTAAAGGCGTTGGATTGTCGGCCAATGACTATCTTGTGAAGCCGATTGATTTCGATTTGATGTTAGCAAAAGTTAAAGAAAAAACCGCTAATGCCTTGAAAGTTCAGGCAATTCATGAGCGCAGCATTGGTAATTTAAAAAGCCAAGTGGCGACAGTTTTACCAAATGAGCTTTTTAATTATCTCGACATCATTGTTCAAACTTCGTCAATCTTGAAGGGAAGTCCTTACGGCGATTTTTTGAGCAGTCGCACTTTGGACGACATTAATCGTATTTATTTAAATGCAGTAAAGTTGAAGAGTTCAATCACCAACTCGCTTGATGCCAGTGTGATTGAGGCTAAATTAAATTCTGATGAAGAAGTTTTTTCGATCATTGATTTTATCAATGAATTTAATTCTAGCCTAAGTCAAAAAATTCGTGACAGAATTGTTGTTGAACCTTCTTTCGAAGCCGAAAAAATGCCGAAAGTTAAAGCAGATAAATCAATTTTAATTGATGCTTTGAGAAGAATTTTTGCCTCAATGTTAAAGATTGAAACCGATGCAAAAATCAGCATCAGCACCATGGTCGATCATCTTGATCAAATGGTGGTGATTTTTTATCTTAAAACTGCAACTGAGGTTTCTAACTTCACTTCTAAGATTGATGAATCTGGAATTAACTCCGCTTTAAATAAGCAAAATTGTATGCTGAAAGTGGTTGATGATAAGGAAAAAAGTGTGGTCCTAACAATTCCAAAACATCGTTTGATGAAGTA
Organism: uncultured Rhizobium sp.; assembly: GCA_964434225.1. Lineage (GTDB taxonomy): Bacteria > Pseudomonadota > Alphaproteobacteria > Rickettsiales > UBA1997 > UBA2645. Next base: position 6,536 of record CAYSUM010000012.1, on the reverse strand, counting down.
GTTAAATCCTTCTTTTTCAAAGGATAATCACCACCAAAGCAAGTTTCGTTTAAAAAAATGTTTAAAAAAAAATCTCATAAATCCTCAAAAAAACATCACAAAAAAGACGAAAATCTTTTACAACAGATTGGGCACGAGATTGAAGATGGTATAAAAAGTGGCGTTAAAACTATCGAAGAAACGCTGGAAGAAATCGGTGATGAAATTAACCGCGAAGTTCGAGTGGTTGGCAAAAAAATCAAAAAGAAAATCGGGCTTTTTTACAAAGCGAGCTTCTTTATTTTGCTTACATTGTCAGTGGTTTTGGCCTATTTCGTCATTCTTGTTTCAACTACGCCAAAATCATTTCCCTTTGTCACCCAAAAAATTCGTGACCATCTTAGAAAAGAATATAACGACGCAGTCTCGCTGGAAAATACCTATATCAGTTTCACCAATTATGGCACGTTGAAAATTGACGTCCAAAATCTTCGAATTTATCGCGCAAAATCTTCACCGCAAAACCAGCTAAAACAAGAACGACAAGAATTTCTGATTCCGCACTTTGAAGCAGAATTTTCTTTGCTCAATTTGCTGCATTCCAGCTTTAGTCCTAGAAAAGTTAAAATTATTGATCCCGAAATTATTCTCGATGATTTGTGGGATTCTTCGCAAAGTGACGAAGCTTCTTCTGATAAATTGAAAGAAGTGATCGCCTCGATGTCTTACGTGAAAAAAGAAAAATTTTTGACCAAAAGTTTTGAAATCGAAAATGCCAGAATCATCATCAAAACTCCGACGGGCTCAAAAAAAATCATCATTAAAAAATCACAAATTCTCACCTTCGCCAAGCAGCAAGTTTTGTATATTTCATCAACCAATCAGTTGAATATTTCTGGCGCCAAAAATGATTTGAATTTGAACAGTTCCTGCCAATTGGCGCGCTACGATATTTTAAAATGCGATATATTTTTGGTAAATTTTATCGCCAACTCGATTGCCGATTTACACCCTGATTTAAAGGCTCTTAATCAAGTTGATTCCGCGATAAATACTGGAATTTCCTTTGTTATTGATAGTGGAAAATTTCACAACATCACTTTTAAAGTTGACGCCAAAGTTGGTAATTTTTCTTTCCCAGAATTTTTTGGCGAAAGAATGTTTTTTTCTGATTTGACGGTGAAAGGCGAATATGACAATGGTTTGGGAATTTTGAATTTTTCACAAATCGCTGCCGATTTTAAAATGCATAATGACGCTGATATTGCAAACCCGCATTCCTTAACGCTGAAGACTCATCTTGATATGTCGATGCTGGCTTCTGATTTAAAAAATTGGCCAAATTATCACGCCGATCTTTATATTAAAATTAGCAATGCGCCAGTCAACGAGCTGGAAAAACTCTGGCCAGTTTATCTTCACGATCATGGAATTCGTGAATGGGTTATCACGCACATCAATAATGGCTTGATTCACGACGCTTATGCTAAATTTTCGTTGGTAAAAAATGGTAACGAAACTGTGCTCGAAAAAATTGATGCAGAATCAATGTTTGCCGGACTTGATTTGAAATATAGCGAAGATTTTCCTGAAGTTACGAAAGTTAATGGCTCGGCTAAATTCACGCAAAAGGGCATGAATATTGCGATTACAGCGGGCGATGTTTTGGGCAGTAAAATTTATAATTCTCATGTTGCAATCGACGATTTTCATGCACCAATTACGATGTTAAAAATTGCTGGAAATTCCAAAGGTCAGGCTTCTGATTCTTTTAAACACGTTGATTCCAGCCCAAAATTTTCTTCACAAGTTGAAAAATATTTGAATGGAGATTCGCAAAATAGTTTCGATATCAGAATTCCTTTGGAGGGAAAACTCGATTTAAAACATAGTTACATTGCCGTGAATTCTGCCGTTACGGGCCTTAGCAACGAATATGTCAAAGGCGCCGTCAAAGCCTCATTAAAAAAAGATTTTGGCAGCGAAGATTTTATCACCGCGATAGATTTTACCGACGCCGAACTTGGAGTTAAATCCTTCAACATCGACAAAAAACTTGGTGCACCAAGCGGATTAAATTTGGCAATCGCCTTTTTGGAAGATCAAAAAATTGAGCTGAAAAACGTTTCTTTGTGGAAAAAAGAAAGTGTGGTTTTGCGTAATAAATCGCAAATCATTGACGCTAAAATTACTGGAAATCTTAAGGCTGAAATGTCTCCATTCGTGGTTACAAAACTTAATATTAAAAATGAAAATTTCGGCAGAAATAGTTACGTAATTGCTTACGAAACCGACAAAAAAACTTCCTCGCAAAAATTATTAATCCGCGGTCAGGTTTTGGATTTAGCGCCGGCAATTCAAAGTAAATTTGCAGGATTTTCGAGCGACGGAAGAATTTATCGTAGCTCAACAATACAAATTGCGCTCGATAATCTTTTATTGGCAAATACCAAAGCGGTCAAAAATTTTGCGCTTGGTTTAAAATGCGCAAATCAATTTTGCTACGCTGGCGCTGCGAAAGGAAGTTACAATAAAAGAGAGCAATCGTTGAATTTGCATTTGAATAAAAAGCCTGAAGAAAATTTTGCAACTCTTGAAGGGCAAATCACAGATATCGGCTATCTGGCGGAAGCGTTGGGAATTTCAAAAATTGTTGCTGGAGGCAATGCGCATCTGAAATTGCAAAATAAAATCGTAAATAAAAAACCTCTTTTGGAAGGGCAGGTGATTTTTGACGACAGCATTACAATCTACGAAAACCCAGCGGTAAAGCGTCTTGCCACTAACGATCTTTTTTCGAAAGTGCGCGATAAAATTTTCTCCAACGATAAAACAATTTTCGATTCGGTGAAATTGGATTTCGCTTTGAGTGATAACATTCTCGAAATCAAATCACTGATTGCGAATAATTATAAAATCGGAATTACCGCCAAAGGCAAAGTTGATTTGAAAAACGATGTTTACGAAATTAAAGGCATGATCGTTCCCGGATTTATCGTAAATAATCTTTTTGGCATCGGAAATATTCCAATTTTAGGAAATGTTGTTGGCCTTTTAACCGGCGGCGAAGGCGGAGGTTTGTTTGGTATTCGCTATGAATATACCAAGAAAAAAAGTGATAAAGAAGCGAAGTTTGAAACCAATAAAGTTTCGTCATTTGTGCCAACTACGATAAAAAATTTGTTTGACCTGATATAAACTCCGTCATTGCGAGCGAAGCGCGGCAACCTAGAATTAACCAAACACCACACCACATGAAACACCCAGCAGTTTACATAATTACCAACAAAAGAAACGGCACGCTTTACGTTGGAGTCACTTCAAATCTGATCCAAAGAATCTGCCAACACAAACATAAACTAATCAAAGGATTCGCCGCGAAGTACGACTGTAAAATTTTAGTCTATTTCAAAAACTTTGACGAAATGATTCCAGCAATCGCACGAGAAAAACAAATCAAAGCTGGATCAAGAGCTCGTAAGCTGAAACTCATCGAAAAACGCAATCCACAATGGCGTGATCTTTATGAATCAATTTTGTGATTTTCTGGGTTGCCACGCTACGCTCGCAATGACGATTTTTAAAGCAATGAGCTAAACTCTAAACTCCGTCATTGCGAGGAGCTTGCAAAGCGACGCGGCAACCTAGAAATTCGCGCTTCTACACAAAAATATTTTTTAATTTGCCTTTTTACGATTCCTTCTTTTAGATGTCCTGCGATCTTATTCTCTAAGGTCACCACTTCTTATCTATTAACTCAAAATCAAAAATTATGAAAAAATTAGCACTACTTGTTTCTCTGTCTCTATTGCTTGCTTCTTGCGCACAAACTCGCAGCGGTGTTTCTTCTGCAGCTTTGGTAACAGTTTGGAGCGATACAATTTCTGGATCTGTAAACAATTCGATAGAGTTTAATAAATCTGGATCAGCTTGCGTTATCAACGTTCTGGGCTTGGTTTCTGTTGGGGATTCATCGGTTGAAGCTGCTAAAAAAGATGGATCAGTAACCAAGATTGCGGTCGCTGATACGACTTACTTTAATTTTCTTTTTGGTCTTTTTCAAAGAGGATGTACTGTTGTAAAAGGAGAATAATTTAAATCGTCAGAACATATGAAAAAGATACTTATGATGGTATCGTTGTTTCTCGCGTCATCTTGTATTCACTACTCTGACTATAAAGATACCGCAAGCTATTCAATCGATAATTCTGTTAAAGTTAAGCCTCTCAAAACTGGAACAGCATGTGTGACTAATATCTTGTTCTTATTTGCACTCGGCGATTCTTCGGTTGAAGCAGCAAGAAAAAATGGAGATATAACTAAAGTCGCTTTTGTTGATACTTCATATAATGACTTTTGGTTTTACTATCCGTTTTTTCAAAAAGGATGTACCATAGTTAAAGGAGAATAATTTCTTCTTTTGCAAGCTTGCAAAAAACCGGCGGTTCCAAAGAATGGGGCCGTCGGTTTTTTTGTGTCTGAAATTTGAATTTGATCTAAAACTAAATGAAAAAAGTTAACATTATCGGTGCGGGATTATCTGGTTCGGAAGCGGCGTGGCAGCTGGCATCGCGCGGGTTTGAGGTGGAGATTTTTGAGATGCGCGATCAGAATCGCAAAACTTTTGCGCACCGAACTGATCATTTTGCAGAATTAGTTTGCTCGAATTCGCTGCGCAGTGATGACGTAACTACGGCGATTGGGCTGTTGCATCAGGAGATGCGAATGTTGGATTCTTTGGTGATGCGTTCTGCCGAGGCTAATAAAATTCCGGCGGGAACGGCTTTGGCGGTTGATCGCGAGGGATTTTCAAAATTTATCGAAGCGGAATTATTGGCGACAAAAAAAGTAAAAATCTCGCGCTGCGAAATTTCAGAATTGCCAGTAAACTCAGATGAAACTTGGATTATCGCAACGGGGCCATTGACTTCCGACGCACTTAGTCAATCAATTTTAAAAAATTCTGACTGCGAACATTTGGCATTTTTCGACGCGATTGCGCCGATCATTTTCAAAGATTCGATCGATTTTTCCAAAGCGTGGTTTCAGTCGCGCTACGACAAAGGCAATGGCAGCGACTATGTAAATTGTCCGTTAACTCGCGATCAATATTACGAATTCGTTAATGATTTGCTCGCGGCGGAAAAAACCGAATTCAAAGATTGGGAAAAAGACACGCCATATTTCGACGGCTGTTTGCCAATTGAAGTGATGGCGCAGCGCGGCGTTGAAACTTTGCGTCACGGCCCGATGAAGCCGGTTGGATTGACTAATCCGCATTTCCCAAAATCGCCCGAAGGTACGCCAAATAAGGATCGCCCTGAAAAGGCTTATGGCATAATTCAGCTGCGTCAAGATAATAAAATTGGCACGCTTTATAATATTGTCGGGTTTCAAACGAAGATGAAATATGGCGATCAGCAGCGCATTTTCCGCAAAATTCCTGGGCTCGAGAACGCAGAATTTGCGCGCTTCGGCGGCATTCATCGCAACACTTTTATTAATTCGCCGAAATTGCTCGATCAATTTTTGCGCTTCAAAAAATCGCCCAATATTTTATTTGCCGGCCAAGTTACTGGCGTGGAAGGTTATGTTGAGTCGGCGGCGATGGGTTTGATTGCGGGAATTTTTATTGCAAAAAATTTTGAAATTGCCGTGCCAAATTCCAAAACTGCGATTGGTTCACTTTTAAATCATATCACTTTGGGCCATGAAGGACTTGACTTCCAACCCATGAATGTAAATTTCGGATTATTCGAAAATCTGGAAGAAAAAACTAAAAAAGCTGATCGCAAAGCAGCTTACAGCAATCGCGCTTTAAGCGAATTGGAAATTTGGAAAACCTCTTTTAAAAAATAAATATGAAAAAAGTCTTCGTGATATTTTTGATTTTTTGTGCTGGATCTTGCGCAAAAATATGGAATTATGAAGGTCTTTCTGGGCCAGCAAATTGGGGCAATAATGACGAAAATAAATTTTGTAAAATTGGCTACAGTCAATCTCCAATCGATATTAAAGATAAATTTTCTGACAACGATTTAGAATTTTTTTACAAAAAATCTGACGTCGAAAGACATAAAAAAAACCATCTACTGCAAGTTGAATTTGATAGCCGCGATTTTCTGTTGCGTGGCAAGAAAAAATATTTCGTCAGACGCTTCGAATTTCATCATCCAAGCGAGCATTTAGTTGGCGGCAAGGCTCATTCTTTGGAAATGCAAATCTATCACAAAAGTGATGACGAACAATGGCTAGCGCTAGCAATTTTCTTGGAGGTTGGTGCAGAAAATCCTGATTTTAATCAAGTGATCGCGGCACTAAATTTGCAAAATAAAGATGTGAAAGTTGATCTCTCTGACATTGTAAATGAAAAAGATAAATTATTTTTCTACGAAGGTTCGCTTACAGTTCCGCCATGCCGCGAAGGCGTGAAATGGTATGTTATAAAAACACCGATCGCAATTTCGAAAGAGCAAATGAACAAAATTATTAAAGACGGAATTTTTGTAAAAAGTAACGCGAGACCAGTGCAAAAATTCCATTCGGAAAAATATTAG
>CAYSUM010000011.1:29586-46327 GCA_964434225.1 uncultured Rhizobium sp. | reverse complement strand
TTCGCGAAGGCGGAAGAACTGTGGGTGCGGGTGTTGTTTCTAAGATTATTAAATAAGAATTATGAAAAATAAGGAAAGCATCAAGATTACTCTTGAGTCTTTTGATCACGTTGTCTTGAACAAAGCAATGGGTGAGATCATCGGCACCGTTAGAAGAACTGGTGCTGGTATTAAAGGCCCAATTCCTTTGCCAACCAAAATCCAAAAATTTTGCGTAATAAGAGGACCTCACGTTGACAAAGATTCTCGCGAACAATTTGAAATTAGATCATCAAAGAGATTGTTGATTATCTCTCCTACGGCTCAAACAGTTGATGCCTTGATGAAACTAAATCTTTCAGCTGGTGTTAATATTAAAATCGCAATTAACGGGGCAAAGAACTAAGATGTTGGAATTAGTCGGAAAAAAAATTGGCATGAGCCACATCTTTAAAGATACCGGTGCTGCCGTACCTCTAACCATGATTCAGGTTTATGACAACTGCGTCTTGGAGTTGCTGGTAAATGAAAATAAAGAGTTTGATAATTTATTGATGGCTTTCGAAAAAACCGAAAATCCTAAAAAAGTTTCAAAACCTCAAACTGGCGTTTTTAACAAAAAATCAGTTCCTCTATTTAAAAAAATGAGGGGATCTCAGGTTAGAAAAAATCTAGAATATAAAATTGGTGATCAGATCACTATTGATTCAGTCGTTAAAGAAGGCGACATGATTGATGTTAGAGGTGTTAGTATGGGCAAAGGTTTTGCGGGCGTTATGAAAAGATGGAACTTCCGTGGTTTGGAAGCTTCTCACGGTGTTTCCGTTTCTCATAGATCTCATGGTTCAACTGGCCAAAGACAAGATCCGGGTAAAACTTTCAAAGGCAAAAAAATGGCCGGTCACATGGGTGTTGATAACATCACTGTAAAAAATTTGGAAGTCCTTATCGTGGACAAAGAAAAATCAGTGATTGCTGTAAAAGGCGCAGTCCCAGGAAATAACGGCGGTGACGTTGTTTTAAGAATCACCAAAAATTTCTAATTTATAAATTATGACTTCTCTAAATCTAAAAAGGATAGATTTTGGCGGCAAAGAAGCTGGATCGCAAAAGGTTGAGATTGATTCTGACCTAGAGCTACAAAGTCCAAAATCAGTTGCTTATGTTGTGAGATGGCAGTTAGCCAGAAGAAGATCTGGATCTGCTAAAACCAAAACTATGGCTGAAATCTCTGGAACTACGGCTAAACCTTATAAACAGAAAGGTACGGGTAATGCTCGTCAAGGTAGCAAAAGATCAGTACAATTTGTTGGAGGCAGAACTTGTCATGGTCCTATGCCACGCTCGTTTGACTTCACAATGCCAAAAAAAATTGTTAAAGTTGCTCTAGCTGACGTTTTAAAATTAAAACTAAAAGAAGATAAAGTGTTTTTGTTTTCCGATGATTTTGACGCTAAAATTAAAACAGCTCAAATCAATTCTTTATTGAAGAGCAACAATGTTTCAAGCGCTTTGATTGTGTATAATTCGGCTTCAAAAAATAATAAAGCTTTAGCCAGATCGGCAAGAAATTTAAAAAATGTTAAAACATTGAATGCGGACGCGCTAAATGTTTACGACATACTAAGCTTCGATCATTTGATGATCGATAGTACAATTTTAGAAAACATTAAAGGAGCTTTGTCATAATGTCTGCTCTACTAAATTATGATAAGATCAAAGGTCTTATTTACACAGAAAAGTCAAACCGACAATTGGGTGAAAACAAGCACCATTTCGAAGTTGACTCTACATGCACAAAACATGAACTTGCCTCTTTGGTAAAAAAAGTTTTTGGTGCCGAAGTAGAGAAAGTAAATATAATCAATACTCACTCTAAAACCAAGAGATTCAAGGGAATTGAAGGAAAGAGAAAATCATATAAAAAAGCGATTGTTACTTTGAAAGAAGGTCAATCAATTAACTTTGGTTCATAAAATGGCTCTTAAAAATTATAAAGCTGTAACTCCTTCATTAAGGCAACTGATTACGATCGACAGAAGCGAACTTTGGAAAGGCTCTCCGCTTAAGGCATTGACCACTAAAGTTGGCGAGAAAGCTGGTCATAACAACATGGGACATATTACAGTTAGACATAAATCTGGCGGTCATAAAAAATCCTTCCGCGTTATTGATTTCAAGAGAGATAAGTTTGATCTTGAAGCAACCGTTGAAAGAATAGAGTACGATCCAAATCGCACAGCTTTTATTGCACTGGTAAAATATTCTGATGGAATTTATTCCTATATTTTAGCTCCGCATAAACTTGCTGCTGGAGAAAAAGTAATGTCATCAAGAAGTTTGATTGACGTAAAAATCGGCAATGCAATGCCGCTTTCAGTTATACCAATTGGTACTATCATTCATAATGTTGAATTGAAGCCTGGTTGTGGGGGATCTGTTTCTAGATCAGCCGGTACCTACGCCCAATTGGTTGGTAAGGATGGTGGCTACGCTTTAGTTAAAATGCAATCTGGCGAAATCAGATTGTTCCTTCTTGATTGCTTGGCAACAATTGGTTCGGTTTCGAACTTGGATAATAAAAATATCTCAATTGGTAAAGCTGGTAGATCGAGATGGATGGGTATCAGGCCTACGGTTCGCGGGGTTGTAATGAACCCTGTAGATCACCCTCATGGTGGTGGTGAAGGTAAAACTTCGGGTGGTAGGCATCCTGTTTCTCCAACTGGCAAATCAGCTAAAGGCAAAAAAACCAGAAAGAGAAGTAATCCGACTAACCGCTTCATCGTAAAATCAAGACGCGCTAAATAATTAAAATAAAATTATGCCTAGATCAACTTGGAAAGTTCCATTTGTAGACGGATACTTACTAAAAAAAGCAAGAGATTACGCTAGTTCTTCTAAGAAACCGATTGTTAAAATCTGGTCTAGAAGATCTACGATTTTACCACAATTCGTGGGTATTAACTTTGCGGTTCACAATGGAAAAAAATTTGTTTCTGTTGCTGTTACGGAAGGAATGGTGGGTCATAAGTTTGGTGAATTTGCACCAACTAGAACTTTCTATGGCCACTCCGGAGATAAAAAAATTAAAAAAGACTAGACCATGACGGAAAAAGTAGCGGTAGCATACTTAAGTGCTGTAAAATCAAGTCCTCTAAAAGTTATGAAGTTGACCGGAAATTTAACCGGCAGGCCAGTTTCTGAGGTTTTAAAAATTTTAAAGTTTTGCAACTTAAAACTTGCGCCAGTTGTTAGTGGCCTTGTTTATTCAGCAATGTCAAACGCGGAAAACAATCACAACATGGATGTTGACGATCTTTATGTTCAGCGTATAGATATTGGTCGTGCTTTTGCACTTAAAAGATTTGCAGCCAGAGGTCGCGGTAAGTCTAGTAGAATTTTAAAGACTTTTAGCAACATCAGAGTTGTTTTGGTCGAAAAACAAGAAAAACAAAAATAGAGGCAAAAAATGGGTCAAAAGGTTAATCCGGTCGGTTTTAGGCTTCTCAATAATAAAAATTGGGAATCTGTTTGGTTTGATAATAAAAATTATGCCAAAAAACTTATCAATGATATTGCAATTAGAACTTTTATCAAGAAAAACTATGCCCATTGCGGTATTGGAAGTGTTGTGATCGAAAGGCCATCGGATAAAGTTAATCTTATCATAAAAACTTCTAAGCCGGGCGTCCTCATTGGTAAAAAAGGTCTTGATATCGAAAAAATCAACAATGCAGTTGAAAAAATTGCTGGTGCGAAGGTTGATGTAAAAATTGTTGAAATCGATAAGCCAGATTTAAATTCTTCACTAGTTGCCCAAAGCGTTGCTAAGCAACTTGAAGGTCGCGCAGCTTTCAAAAAAGTTATGAAAAAATCCATGCAGTCAGCTATGAAATATGGCGCTCTTGGAATTAAAATTTCTGTTGCTGGAAGATTGGGTGGCGCTGAAATTGCTAGAACAGAATGGTATAAAGAAGGTTCGGTTCCTCTTCACACGCTTCGTTGTAATATTGATTATGCTACGGCTAACGCTTACACGACTTACGGTGTAATAGGCGTAAAAGTGTGGATTTACAAAGGCTTCGTCGAAAAAAAATCAAATAAATTGGTATAGTAAATGTTAACTCCTGCAAAAACCAAATATAGAAAGGCGCAGAAAGGCGGCAAGAAAATTCTCGGCACTTCTGCTAACGGAAACAGTTTAAAATTTGGATCTTCTGGTCTCAAAGCTCTTGAGCCTGGAAAATTAAATTCTAAGCAGATTGAATCAGCTAGAAAAGTAGTTACTCGTTACATGAAAAGAGCGGGAAAGCTCTGGATCATGGTTTTTCCTCACACTCCAGTGACCAAAAAACCTGCGGAAGTGAGAATGGGTTCTGGTAAGGGTAGTGTTGAGTATTACATCGCCAAGATTAAACCAGGCAGAATTATTTTTGAAATTGATGGAATTGACAGTTCTTCAGCTAACACCGCTTTGGAAAAAGCTGCTGCAAAACTACCATTTAAAACAAAAATTGTTAATTTGATCTAATTAGGGACTATGAAAAAAGAAGAAAAACAATCAGCTTTGGTTGATATTGCAAATCTAAAGAAAAAGCTTTTAATGATGAGAATCAAAGCTTCTTCTGGCGAAGCCGCTATCACAAAAGATTACAAAAACAAAAGAAAAGAAATCGCCAGATTGTTCACAAAAATTAATAGCAACAAAACAGCTGTAAAAGCATAATTATGAAAGTAAAAGTTCTAAACATTATTGATGAAAAAACCTTTAAAGGCGTTGCTACTATTTTTAAAAAGCATCCTCGTTACGGTAAGTATATCACTGTTCACAAAAAATATTTGGTAGATTCGCAAGGTGAGTCTCCGAATGTTGGTGACGAAGTTGAAATCGTTAGCTCAAGACCGATTTCAAAAAGAAAAAAATGGGCATTAAAAGTTTAATTAAAGTCAAGGGTATAAAATGATTCAAATGCAATCAAGTCTGATAGTTGCCGACAATTCTGGTGCTAAGACTGCCACATGTATTAAAGTTTTAGGTGGATCTGATCACATGATTACTGGAGTAGGTACTATTGTGGTTGTTTCAATTACTAGTGTAATACCTGGTTCTAAGGTAAAAAAAGGATCAGTTGCCAAGGGCGTGGTAGTTAGGACAAGGAGTAAAATCACCAGAAGTGACGGCAGCTTTGTTAAGTTTGACGACAATGCCTTAGTTCTTGTTGACAAAGATGGAGAGCCGATTGCAACTCGAGTTTTTGGACCAGTCGCAAGAGAGGTTAGACAAAAAAACTTCTTGAAAATTGCATCATTAGCTTCGGAGGTTCTATAAATATGGCTCATAAATTTAAAAAAAATGATCAGGTAATTGTGATAACTGGCTCAAGCAAGGGCAAGGTTGGTAAAATTACGGCTATTATTGGAGATAAAGTTCTGGTGGAAGGGGTAAATCTTGCAACCGTTCATAAAAAACCGACTTCAAACACCCCTGGTCAAATAGTAAAAGTTGAAAAACCAGTTCACATTTCCAACGTTGCTCACGTTGAAGATGGTAAAGCGGTAAAAATAAAATTTGTTACAGACTCTGGCGAAGGTAAAATTTTCACTAGAAAATCTCGAGTTTCGAAAAAATCTGGCAAAAAAATTGATTAATTAAGCGATGCAAACATTAACCGAACAAAAATACAAAGAATCTATTTCTGATATTAAACAGAAATTTTCGTACTCTAACGATCTAGAAGTTCCTAGGCTTAAGATGATCAGTCTTAACGTTGGCATCAAAGCAGTTGATAGTGATAATAAATTCTTATCTTATCTAACGACTCAAGTTTCGAATATTGCCGGTCAAAAGGCAGTTCAAACCAAATCTCGCAAAGCGATCTCTACTTTTAAATTAAGAAAAGATTTGCCGATCGGTTGCCGCGTTACCCTAAGAGGTGAAAAAATGTATCAATTTTTTGATAAGCTTGTGAATATCGCCCTGCCAAGAGTTAAAGATTTTAGGGGTCTGTCTTCAAAGGGTTTTAACCAAAGCGCCCACTATAGCTTTGGCCTTAAAGAGCATAATGTATTTCTAGAAGTTGATCTTGATAATATTATGAAAATTTTCGGCATGAATATTAGCATTGTTACTACAGCCAAAACAAAAGAAGAGGCTCTGTACTTGCTTAAAAAGCTTAATCTTCCAATTAAATAATTTATGGCAAAGCAATCTCTCGTTAGAAGAAATCTCAAGAGAAGAAATTTATCTCAATTGAAAAAAGCAAAAAGAGTAAAACTTATTGAAGCTGCCAAAGATGTTTCTCTTCCTTTTGAAGAAAGACTTGTGGCGCAAATTAAGTTGTCGGAAATGCCAAGAGATGCTTCTAAGTCAAGAATAAGAAATAGATGCAGTCTGACTGGAAGACCAAGAGGAAATTTCAGAAAATTCGGCCTATCAAGAATCGCGCTAAGAGATTTGGCGTCTTGGGGTCAAGTTCCTGGCCTTGTTAAATCAAGTTGGTAATTTTAATAACAAATAGATTGATAAAAAGATGTCTAATCATCCAGTTTCAGATTTAGTAGCGAGAGTGAGAAACGGTTATCTGGCAAAGAGAAGCGTAATCACTTCCCCAGTTTCTAAATTGAGAGAAAATATTTTAAAAATTTTGAAGGAAGAAGGTTTTATCCTGAGCTATAGCAAGGTTAAAGCTGGCACTCTTGAGCAATTCGATATTCACTTGAAATATCATTATTCAAATCCAGTAGTTAGCGAAGTCTCTGTGATTTCAAAGCCAGGAAGAAGAATTTATTGCAGAGCCGATGAAATTCCTTCTGTAAAAAATGGCCTTGGAATGGTTATTATTTCAACTTCTAAAGGCGTCCTTTCTGATCACGAAGCAAGAGTTCAAAAGCTTGGTGGCGAAGTTCTACTAAAAATCTTTTAATATAGTTTTAACTTATGTCTAGAGTAGGAAAGCTACCAGTAACAATTCCTGCAAACATCAAGATTGCTGTTGAAAAAAACACAATCTCGTTTGATAGCGGAAAACTAAAAAAAACTTATAAAGTTAGCCCGAAAGTAAGAATCGAGTTTAACGATAACCAGGTTAAATTATCTGCTGAAGAAAATGCCCCTTCGGACATTTCTATGTTTGTGGGTATGGATAGAAGCAATATCAAGAATATTGTTAATGGCTTAGTAGAGCCATTTAAAACCGTTCTGGAAATTAATGGTGTTGGCTATAAAGCTGCGGTTGAAAAAGAGGTTTTGATTTTGACTCTAGGTTATAGCCACGAAATTTATTACGCCCTTCCAAAAGGAATTACTGCTGCATTTGAAAAGCCAAATCTAATTGTGCTTAATGGCAGTGATAAAGTTTTGGTTGGACAAGTCGCTTCCGAAATCATTTCATTTAGAAAGCCGGAGCCTTACAAAGGCAAAGGTGTGAAGATTGCTGGAAAACAAATTTTAAGAAAAGAGGGTAAGAAGAAATAATATGCTTACTAATTACGAAAGAAGAAAATACAGAGTTAAGAACAACATTCTTAAAAGAAATAAATCTCTTAGACCAAGAATTGTTGTTTCTAGATCGAATCAAAATTTCTACGCCCAGCTTATTGGACTTGACGGAAAAGTTATTTGCGCTTTCTCAACTTTAAATTTTAAAGATGATAAAAAAATTAACGGTATGGAAAAAGCTAAATTAGTCGGTAAGGGATTTGCCAAACTTTGTCTGGAAAACAATATAAAAGAAGTTGTTTTTGACAAAGGTGCTTACATCTATGGCGGCAGAGTTAAGGCTATGGCTGAATCTTGCCGTGAATCAGGATTATCATTCTAATTTTTAAAAATTTATAAGATGTCAAAACAAGCTAAAACCAACAATTCAGAAATTGTAGAAAGACTGATTTCTATCAACAAAGTTTCTAAAACCGTAAAAGGTGGCAAAAACCTCTCATTCGCAGCATTGGTTGTTGTAGGAGATAAAAATGGTAGAGTTGGTTTCGGAAAAGGAAATGCTACCGAAGTTTCTGATGCAAAAAATAAAGCCTTTGAAGCTGCCAAAAAAGCTATGACCAAAATTGCTCTTAAAGAAGGCAGAACAATCCATCACGATATTTTTGGAAGATTTTGCGCTGCTAAAGTTTATTTGAGAGCTGCTCCAGCGGGCACGGGTGTAATTGCCGGAGGTCCTATGCGCGCTATCTTCGAATGCGCCGGAATCCATGATATCGTTGCTAAATCAGTTGGAACATCAAATCCATATAACATGGTTGGAGCAACATTCAGTGCTTTAAAAGCTTTAACTTCTCCAAAAATTATTGCTGAAAAAAGATCGAAAGAAATTTCTGAAATTGTTAAAAGAAGAAATTTAGCTCTTAACACAAATAACGAATAGTCCCATGCAGTTAGATAATTTTTTAAATAAAAAAATCCTTATTCAGCAAGTTAAAGGTGGATCAAAATTAACCGATAGACAGAGAGGCAGCTTAATTGGCCTTGGTCTCAGAGGGATTGGAAGCAAATCTACCCTTACAGCTTCGGCCCCTGTGCTTGGAATGGTTAAAAAAGTTCAGCACGTAATTAAAGTTTTATTAGCGTAATAAATATGTCTATCTCATTAAATAGTTTAGCAAAAATTAAAAGAAACGACCGCATTAGGGTTGGTCGCGGGATCGGATCTGGCAAAGGTAAAACCTCTGGTCGTGGGGTAAAAGGTCAAAAAGCTAGAACGGGACATCATTCCGTAAAAGGTTTTGAAGGTGGTCAAACCCCAGTTCATATGAGACTTCCTAAAAGGGGCTTTGTGAATGTTCTTAGAAAAGAATATGAGGCGGTCACTATTGCCGATGTAATTTTTGCGGTTAGTAAAAACGAGCCAAACATTACTTTGGTCACAAAAGAAAAGTTGGCCGAATTTGGTCTTGTAAAAAACAAAGATTCAAAAGTGAAGTTAATCATGGGTAAAGATAATGAACCTAAAATAACTTTCAAAATTGCTGTAGACAGCTATTCAGAAAAAGCGAAAGCTTTTGCTTAAAATCACATTTTTCATTTTATTTAATTCAAGATAACTCACGAGATTCTAAAACTGTGTCAGCTTTATCTTCAAATTCAGAATTAAAAAAAAGAATCTTATTCACGATAATCATTTTATTGATCTATAGATTCGGTACTTTTGTTCCGATTCCTGGTATTAATGTTGAGGTTCTGAAAAAATTCTTTGCCAGCAGCGGTGCCAATATTTTTGGCATGGTAAATCTATTCTCGGGCGGAGCTCTTCAGAGAATGAGCATTTTTGCGCTCAACATTATGCCGTACATTACTGCGTCAATTATCATGCAGCTTCTGACCTCGATGTATAAAAACTTAGAGGCCCTAAAAAAAGAAGGTGACTATGGCCGCGCTAAACTTAATCAATATACTAGATATCTTACAATCGTCCTCGCATTCTTCCAGTCTTTAGGGGTTTACTACGCTTTAGCAAACGGTGAGCAAAGTGCTTTTATTTCAGATTCTTCAATTTTTATGTTGACGACTTGCGTAAGTCTTGTCAGTGGTACTGTGATGCTGATGTGGTTTGGAGAAAGAATCACAGCCTCGGGAATTGGTAACGGAATTTCTTTAATTATCTTCGTTGGCATCGTTTCATCATTACCCTCAACCATTATTCAGGTTTTTGACCTATCCAGAACAGGAGTTTATTCTTGGCTTACGATTGTTTTGTTCTTCGTTATTTTTGCCGCCTTTCTAATGTTTGTTTGTTTTGTGGAAAAAACTCACAAACGCATCAAGATTCAATACCCAAATGGTGCGATGATGAAGGCTTCGGGTATGTCAGATTCCTCATTTTTGCCACTCAAAATTAATATCTCTGGCGTAATCCCGCCAATTTTCGCTAGCTCAATTTTAATGTTTCCAGCTGCCATAGTCCAATTTACTGGTGCCGACGGAGATTTTTTAGTGACAATGTTGCGTAGGGGCGGCGAACTTTACTTATTGCTATTTGCTTCTTTGATTTTGTTTTTTTCTTATTTCTATTCTTCGATAATTTTTAATACCGAAGAGGTGGCAAATAATTTGAAAAAAAGTAATTGTTTCATTCTTGGTATAAGACCAGGTGCGAATACTTCAGCTTATTTAGACAAAATTGTTGCACGCCTTACTTTAATTGGCGCTGCTTACCTAACTTTTGTTTGTATCACTCCAGAAATTTTAGTTACGCAGTATTCAATCCCGCTTCATATTGGTGGAACGGGAATTCTGATTATGGTCAATGTAGTTTTAGATTTGATCAACCAAGTTCAGTCTCATTTATTTTCTAGCAAATATGGCTCTTCGATGAATAAAAAAAGAAGAGTTAGGGTGAGGGCTTAATGATAAATATAATTTTTTTAGGTCCTCCGGGATCTGGCAAGGGGACTCAGGCTGCAATGCTTGGGATGGAGTTAAAAATTCCAACAATTTCAACTGGCGAAGTTTTGCGCAAGGAGGTTGAGCAAAAAAGCGAGATTGGCAGATTGGCAAAGTCCTATATGAATTCAGGCGCTTTGGTTCCTGACGAAGTTGTGGTTGGAATTATTAAAAACAGAATCGAACAAGAAGACTGCCAAAAAGGTTTTATACTTGACGGTTTTCCAAGGAATATGAATCAGGCTATTGTGCTGGATTCTATGCTAAATTCGTTAGATAAAAAAATCGCCATCACTTTTAATTTTGAAGTTGGTGAAGATATTTTGATTAAAAGAATTGCTGGTCGCTTTTCGTGTAAGAAATGTGGCGCAGTTTATAACCGTTATTTCAAGCAGCCTACGCAAGAAGGTGTTTGTGATAATTGCAAGTCTGACCAATTTGAAAGCAGAGCTGATGACAATGAATCTACGGTAAAAAATAGATTAAAAGTTTATCATGACTCTACTGCAGAATTGATTGGGTATTACGAAAAAAAGAACTTGCTTTGTTCAATTGACGCCATAAAAAGCGTGCCCCTCGTTTTCGGTGGGTTGATCGATGCGGTTTTAAAAATTTCTTCAGAAAATTTAAATAATAACTAAAACAAAGGAGTTTCGCTTTGGCTAGAATTGCTGGTGTCAACATTCCAAAAGAAAAAAGATTCGTTATCTCGTTGACCTATATTTACGGTATTGGAACAACTACCGCTCAAAAAATTTGTCAAAAATTAAAAATTGACTCTGCACTTAGAACTCATCAAGTCAGCGAAGATAAGCTTGCGCAAGTAAGAACATTAATTGAAAAAGAGCATCCTGTTCTGGAAGGTGATTTAAGAAGAAAGGTTTCTTCAGACATTAAAAGACTGATTGATATCGGTTGTTACAAAGGTATCAGGCATGTCAAAAAACTTCCGGTTAGAGGGCAAAGAACTCATACTAACGCCAGAACTCGTAAGGGAAGGGGCGTTGCTATTGCGGGCAAGAAGAAGGTGGCCAAATAATTAATTTTTCAAATTATGACTAAATATAGTGGTAAAAAAACTACCAGCAAAAAAAAGAAAAGCGTCTTAAATGGCGTGGTTCACGTTTATGCAAGTTTCAACAATACGATTATTTCTGTAACGGATCTTCAAGGGAATATCCTTTGCTGGTCATCTGCGGGTAAGCATGGTTTTAAAGGTTCTAGAAAAGCCACTCCGTATGCTGCTCAAATTGCAACTCAGAATGCAGTTGAAGCTGCAAAAGAATATGGTTTACAAAGCGCAGTGGTTGAAATTAAGGGTCCGGGAGTTGGAAGAGAGGCCTCTCTTCGTGCTATTCAAGCGGCTGGTATTAATGTTAGTATGATCGTAGATAATACCTACCATCCGCATAATGGATGCAGACCCGCTAAAAGAAGAAGAGTTTAGTTCTGTTATTCAAGTTTATTAAAGCAACTTAAATTAAAAATATGACGATCTTAAAAGAAAGCTGGCAGCTCCTTACAAAGCCTAGCTCTATCGTAGTTAAAGAAGGTTACGATAACGTTACAAAATCAATCATCATTTTAGAGCCATTCGAAAGAGGTTTTGGTGATACTTTGGGCAACGCTCTCAGAAGAGTTATGCTTTCTTCAATTGCTGGTTTTGCAGTTACTTCAATCAAAATTGAAGGAGTTCTTCACGAATATAGTGCAATTGACGGCGTCAAAGAAGATGTGCTAGATATCATCATGAATATCAAATCTTTGGCAATTACCAAAGCTGATTCAGCTCCTTGCGTCCTAAAACTTTCTACGAATAAGGTTGGACCAGTTTATGCTGGATGTATTGAAACTCCAGCTGGGGTTGAAATTATCAACAAAGATCTAGTTGTTTGCACTCTAAACAAAGGTGCAAAAATTGACCTTCAATTATATGTTGAATGTGGCAAAGGTTACGTTGTTGCCGAGTCAGGTAAAAAAAATGAACATGGCATTGGATCAATCGCTCTTGATGCTGTATTTAGTCCAGTTAGTCGCGTTGCGTACAAAGTTGAAAATGCTCGTGTTGGACAAATTACTGACTACGATAAATTGATATTAGAAATTGATACTAATGGCACAATCACTCCGCAAGATGCTCTTGGTGTTGCTGCAAAAATCTTGCAAGAGCAGCTGCAAGTTTTTATTAATTTTGATGTAAGTAAGCTCGATACCCCGACTCATAAAGAAATCAATCTTGAGCCTGAATTTAACAAAAATTTACTCAAAACAATTGATGAATTAGAGCTTTCGGTAAGATCTTACAATTGCCTTAAAAATGAAAATATCATCTATGTTGGTGATCTAGTTTCCAGATCAGAAGGCGAGATGCTTAAAACCGCCAACTTCGGCAGAAAATCTCTAAACGAGTTAAAAGAAAATCTTAAAGCTATGGGACTTGGTTTTGGAATGAAACTAACTAACTGGCCGCCAAAAAATTTAGAAGAACTTCTAAAATTAAAAAATAAAGAGTTTTAACGACGACTTGGTAGAAAGATTGATTCTTAAAGATCAATCTTGGTTATAACGGAATGAGCGATAGCTAATCGCGATAAATACAATTAGAAAAAATATGAATCACGGAATTAAAGGAAGAAAATTAAGTAGAAATAGCGCTCACAGAAAGGCTCTCTTTCGCAACTTGTCGATTGCTCTTCTGCAACATGAGTTGATCAAAACAACTTTGCCAAAAGCAAAAGAGATTAGACCGTTTGTTGAAAAAATTATCACTCTGGCAAAAAAAGATACTTTGGCGAATCGTCGTTTAGCCGCTTCTATCTTGGGCAATCAAAATATTGTTGAGAAGCTTTTTAAAGAAATCGGACCAAGAATTTCTGCCAGAAATGGTGGATATACTAGAATCCTTAAATTCGGATTTAGAACCGGCGATAAAGCTCCAATGGCGGTAATGGAATTGGTTGACAGAATCGTCGTCACGGAAAATCAAGAAAAAGCCGTTAAAAAGGCGTAAAATAAGTTTTAATCAAGGAGAATAATGAAAAATATACTTTCAGATTTTGCTCAACAGCAAGTTAAAAGAATTAAAGAAATCAGAGGTGCGGAGCTTTCAAATTATAAAGTGGGTGACACCGTTAGCGTTAAGTATAAAATCACCGAAGGTGCCAATACTCGTATCCAAGCTTTTAATGGAATCGTTATTGCTAAAACCAAAGATGCCTCAAATTATGCGGCAACCTTTACGGTTAGAAAAATCAGCAGCGGTATTGGGGTTGAAAGAAAATTCACGGTTTACTCACCGCTTCTTGTAAGTGTTGATATTCTCAAGCAAGGCGTTGTGCGCAGAGCAAAACTTTACTACTTAAGAAACCTCACGGGCAAAGCCTCAAGAATCAAGGAAAAATTAGATTTTCTCACCAAATCAGGAGTTGCTGAAGGTGAAGCAAGCTCTTAGTTTTTTTAAAACATTTTTAAGCCAAAAAAGCAGGACGATCCTTGGATCCCTGCTTTTTTTTGTATTTGCAACTTCTTGCGCCAAAGACCTATCTCAATATGGTCGCGTTACTTTGTATGGACAGGGAAGTAAAAACTTTACTTTTTTTGTCAGCGAAGAATATTTGCGCGCTAATCGCGATTCAAAGCCAGATAAGATTAATCCTAGATTGACCGAAGCGGAAGCTGAGCTATTGCTAAATCTTTTGGAAAAAAGAAATTATTGCATTAATGATCGAGGTAAAATTTTTTATAGCATTACTTCAAGGCAGGAGAAAATTTACGACATGACTTTTGCTCATTTGATTGAACAAAATTATAACGCTCGCCCAGTGACTCCGCTGATGTATTATGGCGAATGCCTAAGCAAGCCGCTTAATAAGAAAGAGGTTGTTAAGCAATTGATTGCTAAGACCAAAGCGGTGATCAAATAGTGCAAAATTATGAACAGAAATTATGACCAACGGCATAAGCTGTGCAACCTCACTGTCGCGTAAATCAGCTTTTTCGTCGAAATTTTGCAATTCTAAATTTTTTAAAAAACGCACCCACATCTAGCTATACCCACCTTTCAAAAAATTTAGAATCGTACGCGTTGATAAAAGATAAAGATTTAATGAAAAACAAAGCTTCTGGTGCGGAATTTTTAGAAATTTTTCCTCAGGGAAAAGATACAAAATTTGCAAATTTCGCTGCGGAGTTTGCAAAATAAAATGATCAAAAAATGGCGATAAAGTTTCCCAGCAAGCAAAAGGCAAAAAATTTTGAGGGTGTGCAGCGATTCTAAAAAATCTTGGGCCAAAAGATCCTCAGATGAAGCAAGGGCAAAAGATAATTTTGAGTGCAAACATGTGGCGCAAGTAAAAATAGTATAACTAATTTCTTGATAGTTAGAGCTTCAAAATTAACACTGCGAACTCAACAACATAAGTTGAATTCGCATCTAAATCTCACATTAACATGGACTTACTTTCATTCTTCTCTCTGAGAAGCGTTATTCTTTTTGCTTCTACGGCTTTCTCAATGATGCTGGTTATGTTGGTGCTAAATATAATTACGGTTGAAGATGTGGTGGCGATTCTTAAATTATCTCCTGAAGGTGCAAACGCTTTCAAGCTTGTGGTATCAAGAATCCAAGAAGTTTCTGCCAATATTCTTGGCATTATTTCTCAGCTTTTAAACAAACTGTTTAGTTTTGCTGGAGTTGATGTCGATCTAACTAAAATTAAAGTTGATCTACATCAAAATCCTGAAAGCTTAAGCAGCTCTTCATCTATAGTGGATCCTAAGCAATAAATGATCGCAGTAATTAATCTATTTAGACTCGCCGCGCTATTTTTGTTATTTTTGCCTTTGGGTATTTTTAACAAAAATGTCGCGGTTTTTTATTTTTTAAAATTCTCTGGCCCTTCATTTATTAAACTCGGGCAACTTTTATCGGTTCGTCCAGATTTAGTTGGCAAAAAAATGGCCCAAACTTTATCCAGTTTTCAAGATCAAATTCCGCCTTTTTGTAATAAAAAATTAAGAAAAATTCTCGTTCAAGAATTTGAAAAAAATTTCGATAAAATCTTCGCGGAATTTAATTTTAAATCGGTCGCTTCAGCTTCAATTGCACAAGTTCACAAAGCCAAATTACAAGATGGAAGGATTGTCGCGGTAAAAATTCTACGCCCGCAAATCGCTCAAATTATGGCGCGCGACATCGCAACTTTAAAAATCCTTATAAAATTTCTAGGAATTTTTTCAAAATTTTTAGAAAAAAGCTTTTCTGATATTGCCGATTTACTGGCTCAAGCTTCAAAAAGCGAACTTGACCTTCTGCGCGAAGCCGCTAACGCTTCACGCCTTAAAGAAGATTTAAAAGATGTTAAAGGCTTTTACGTTCCAGAAATTTTTTGGAAATTTTCTACTTCAAAAATTTTGGTGTTGGAATGGCTCGACGGAATTCCGCTTTCTAATTCTAAGGAAATTGCCAATTCATCTTTCGATAAAAAACAAATCGCGCAAAACCTTGTAATCAGCTATTTCACGCAAGTTTACGTTCATGGATTTTTCCATGCCGATATGCATCCAGGTAATTTATTTTTACTAAAAAATGGCGATATTGGCGTTGTCGATTTTGGAATTATGGGTCAGATCGATAAAAAAACTCGTCTTGCGGTTGCTGAAATTTTGATCGGATTTTTAAATAAAGATTATCGCAGAGTTGCGCAATTGCATGTTGACGCGGCTTTTGTGCCGCAAGGCACCGATGTTGATGATTTGGCGCTTTCTTGTCGCAAAATTGGCGAAACAATTGTTGGTTCCGATGTTAAAGATATTTCCATCGCTACGCTTTTGAGTAATTTAATTACAATGACGCGTGATTACAAAATGGAAACACGCCCAGAGATATTACTTTTGCAAAAAACTTTGTTATTAGTTGAGGGCGTTGGCGTCGCACTTGATCCAAACCTAAATATCTGGGATTTGGCGCGCCCTTGGGTTAGGGAATGGGCCAAAAAAAATATCGGTTTCGACGCAAAAATTCGCGACACGATGATTGATTTATTTGAACTGGCGAAAAAGTTTTTAAGAAGCATATAGAGTCTCGGATGGTTTATTCTTCTTTAAGTTTTGCTCATCAGGCTGACCGAACTTGTCGAGATCATCCAATTCTTGTCCTGATCGTCTCTAAAAGCTAGACTGGCGAAGCATAAAAATTTTCAATGAAAGTCAAATTCATTAATTTATGGCAGATTTTACAGTTTTAGTTGTTGGCGCCGGCGCTAATGCTGACTTTAGGTTTAAAGACAAAAAGAAAGCTGAAGAAGAAAAAATCGCTATGCCGACAGGCGAGCAGTTGGTTGAAAAAATCGCTGATTGGGAGGGGCA
>CAYSUM010000011.1:0-29486 GCA_964434225.1 uncultured Rhizobium sp. | reverse complement strand
TGATAAAGGACGGAAAAAAATCGAGGAGATGCAAGAATGCATTAAAATCTTTGGTGCAGCCTATTTTCTTGGATTCGCTTTTCACAAAGAAAATTGCCGAATTATGGGGATGGATAAGGATTTTTCAAAAAAATGTAATCAGTTCAAATCCGATCTAAGCGATAACAAAACCAGGGTATTTTTTACAAATTTTGGCGAAAGCATGAAGACAAAAAATTTATTTCATTCGTTTTTTGGACCAAGTGTTAATCGCTCTCCTTTTTCCCAATCTTCTTCGAAAGGCGCTTTCGACGCTCTCGCTCACGACTTCGATTTTAATCTTTAACTCAAAGCAAAGACAAAGTCATGTTCCACATCAAATCAAAATCTGATTACGACCAGCAATATCAAGTATCGATCGATGATCCGCAGAAATTCTGGGGTGAGGTTGCGGGGGAATATTTTTGGTTTCAAAAGTGGTCGGAAGTTTCGAATTGTGATTTGTCGCAGGCGCGAATTAGGTGGTTTGAAAATGGTAAAACTAACATTGCTTACAACTGTCTGGACCGGCATTTGGCGCGGCACGCGGAGAAGATTGCGATTATTTGGGAGGGGAATGATCCGCCAGAAAAAAATCGCAAAATAACTTACAAAGAGCTTCATGAAAAAACCTGCCAGTTCGCGAATTTATTGATCGCGCGTGGGGTTAAAAAAGGTGATCGCGTTTGTATTTACATGCCGATGATTCCTGAAAGTATTTTTGCAATCCTTGCCTGTGCTAGAATTGGCGCGGTTCACTGCGTGGTGTTTGCCGGATTTTCCGCTAAGGCTTTGGCTGATCGAATTAAAGATTGTGAGGCGAAAATTTTGATTACGGCGGATGTGCTTTTTCGTGGAGATAAAAAAATCGAGCTCTTTGAAATCGCTAAGGACGCGGCTTCGCAGTGTGTGGCGCTTGAGGAAATAATTTTGTTTGAACGCGAGAATCAACCTTTGCGAGATGAAGTTTCTGATTCAATCAGGCGATTGCAAACAGCGCGAGTGTTGGTCTGGCAAGACGAAATAAAAAACTTCCCCACCACTCACCAAGCCGAAATTTGCGACGCTGAAGATCCGCTTTTTATCCTTTACACTTCTGGCTCCACGGGCAAGCCGAAAGGCATTTTGCACACCACCGGCGGCTACATGACTTATGTGGGATATTCTTTCAAAAATGTTTTTCAGTGCGAAGAAAATGACGTATTTTTCTGCTCTGCCGACATTGGCTGGATCACGGGTCACAGCTATTTAGTTTATGGGCCACTTTTAAACGGCGCGACGATTTTAATGTTTGAAGGAATCCCAACTCACCCAACGCCAGCGCGCTTTTGGGAGGTTATTGAAAAGCATAAAGTAAATATTTTTTACACCGCTCCAACTGCCATCCGCGCTTTGATGCAAAAGGGCGACAGTTTTGTTTTGGGCCATGATTTATCGTCACTAAAAACTTTAGGATCGGTTGGTGAACCAATAAACGAAGAGGCTTGGCAGTGGTTTTTTGAAAAAATAGGAAACAAAAAATGTCCAATTGTTGACACTTGGTGGCAAACTGAAACTGGTGGAATTTTAATCTCAACAATGTCTGGCGTCTTCGACAGCAAGCCAGCGCATGCCGGTTTGCCTTTGCCTGGAATTATGCCGATTTTATTCGACGATGCGGGTAAAAAAATTACGCAAAAAAATAAAGTTGGAAATCTTGCCTTGGCGCAACCTTGGCCAGCAATGGCTCGCGGCGTTTGGGGCGATTTTGAAAAATTTTCTAAAACTTATTACGAACCATTTTCTAATCATTATTTTGCTGGCGATGGTGCATTTCAAAATGATGATGGATCATACAGAATCATAGGTCGAACCGATGATGTTATAAAAGTTTCGGGTCATCGTTTGGGAACAGCGGAAATTGAAAATGCTATTAATTCTCACGAAAAAATTGCAGAATCTGCCGTAATTGGCGTACCTCACGAAATCAAGGGCGAAGCGATTTACGCCTTCGTAATTACAAAAAGTTCCGCACAAAATTTCGCAGAAGAAATCACTGAAATAATCCAAAAAGAAATTGGCGCGATTGCTAAACCAGAAAAAATTTATTTTGTCGCCGATCTTCCAAAGACTCGTTCGGGAAAAATTATGCGACGAATTCTGAAAAAAATTGTTGCAGGCGAAGAAGATTTGGGTGATGTTTCAACCCTTGTCAATCCTGAGGCGATTGAGCAATTAAAAAATTTGAAATAATGCAGCTTACTTTACTTAAAGCCAAAATTCATCGCGCCACAGTTACTCAAGCGGATCTTAACTATGAAGGTTCAATTTCAATCGATACCGATCTTTTGGAAGCTTCAGGAATTTTAGTTCACGAAAAAGTTGATGTGTTGAATATCAATAATGGTGAACGTTTTACGACTTATACAATTCCGGCTAAAGCTGGTTCGGGCGCGATTCAGGTTAATGGTGCGGCAGCAAGAAAAGTTCATGCGGGCGATCATGTAATTATCATCGCTTACGCATCATTTTCAGGTGACGAAGCTAAGAAATATCAGCCTACAGTAATCTTGGTTGATGACCAAAATCGTGTGAAGAAATAGCTCGCTTGCATTTAAAAAACTCATCCGTAAGGTGCGCCGCCTCTCTTTAGATGACCCATAAAATTAATTTCAAAACAAGGTAAACTTATGAAAAGAACTTGGCAGCCAAGTAAAATCGTGCGCAAAAGAAGACACGGATTTAGAGCAAGAATGGAGTCTGTTGGCGGACGTAAAATCCTAGCTCGTCGCCGTGCTAAAGGACGCGCTTCTTTAACTGTTTAATTGCAAGTTGTCAGCTGACGGTTTTTAGTTGTTATCAGTTAGCAACTAACCGTCAACACAACTGACACAAAGATGAAAATCCTTCACATAAAAAAATCTGCAGAGTTCCAAAAGATCGGTAAAAAAGGTCAAAAATTTTATTCTAAAACCGCTCTGCTTCTTTCGCTTCCTTCCTCACAAAGTTACTTCCAAAATTTAATAGAAAATAAAAAAGCTAAAGATTTTTGCCGTGTTGGTTATACTGTTGCAAAGACGGTTAGTAAATCAGCAGTGGTCAGAAATCGCGCCAAAAGACAATTGCGCGAAGCTTTCAGAGCCTTGTCATTATTGCATGCAAAGAATCATCACGATTATGTGGTGATTGCCAGAAAAGAAATTATCGATGCTGACTTTGACAAAATTTTTGCTGATTTGAAATTTTGCTTGAAGAGAATCCATCAAGCGCAGAGCGCTTCTACAAAGATTGAGAATTCTAAAAAAACATGACCGAAGCAGAAAAAATCAAAACAAAAAAATCAAAAATTCCCTATTTTTTTTATCTATTTTTTGCGGTGATTTTTGCCGTAAATATTTTTTATATCTACATTTCGCAAAAGACGTGGCGCGGCATTGTGACCCAAGATTCTTATCATAAAGGACTGCATTACGACGAGGTAATTGCTAGCGCGCAAAAGCAAAAAGAGTTGGGCTGGAATTTAAAAATTTCTTACAAAAATCTAAAAAATAAATCTGGAGAATTGGAAATTTTTCTCTTCGATAAAAATAATAAAAAAATTTCTGATGCCACTGTAACTGCTTATTTCAAGCGTCCAACCCAAGATGGAAAAGATTTTTCGCAAGAATTGCAAACGGTTGGTGAGAAATATTTTGCCAAAATTGATTTTCCGCTAATTGGTCAATGGCAGTTTATAATCAATGCCGACAAGGGCGAAGATCATTTTCAGGAATCTAAACGTTATGTGGTGCAATGATAAAATCTTGTTGGCATTGCGGCGAAGATACTAAAAAAATTACAGAAGATTTTTGCTGTGTTGGATGTGCTGCGGCTTACAAAATCATCAACAAACTTGGTTTTGAAAATTACTACAAATTGCGTGAAATAAATTTGGCGACAGGAAAAATTAAGCCAGAAATTTCTGATATTCCCGATATTTCGGAATTTATTTTTGAAGAAAAAGATGGTGCAAATTCTATCTCGTTGATGATTCAAGGAATGCATTGTGCAGCTTGCGTTTGGCTGATTGAGAGCATTTTAAAAAAACAAAAAGATGTTATTACTGCTCGCATCAACCTTTCCAGAAAAACTTTATTTTTACGTTTTTTAGGCGACAAAAAAACTGGCAACGATTTAGTAAAATTAATTCACGATATTGGTTATAAACTTCTGCCTTTTGACGAAGAAATTCTAAATTCTGCCGATAAAAAATATAACGACTCAATATTGCGAGCGCTTGCGGTTGCTGGTTTTGGTGTTGGCAATATTATGTTATTTTCTTTATCGCTGTGGTTTTCTGGCGCGGTTGATATGGGCGTTAGTACCAGAAATTTGCTGCATTTTTTTTCATCTCTCATCGCGCTTCCCGTCATTATTTTTTCGGCGCGACCATTTTTTTCATCGGCTTGGAAGTCAATAAAACAGGGCTATCCCAACATGGATTTGGCAATTTCGATTGCGATTTTTTTGGCGTGCGTTGTCAGTTTGCTTGAAACTTTTAGAAGCGCGAGCCATGTGTATTTTGACTCGGCGGTGATGTTGATTTTCTTTTTGCTGATTGGTCGCTATTTAGATTTGAAGGCGCGTAAAAAAGCATTTGCGGTGGCGACTGAATTTACGATGCTCGCTGCTAGTTTTGGAAGAGTTGAAAAAAATTCTAAAATCAAAATTCTGCCAAGTCGACAATTGCTTGAAGGCATGATTTTAGTGGTTGCGGTGGGTGAAAAAATTGCGGCGGATGGAATTGTAGTTGAAGGCGAAAGCGAAATTGATACGTCATTAATTACCGGCGAATCTTTGCCAAAAAATATTTCTAAGCATGACGAAGTCTTCGCTGGCACGCTTAATTTAACGGCTCCGCTTAAAATTAAAATTACCAAATCGCCGCAAAATTCTTTGCTTTCAGAAATAATTCGTTTGAGCGAAGAAGCTGAAAACAAAAAAAATCACTATATTCGTATCGCGGATTATCTGTCAAAATTTTATACGCCGACGGTTCATTTGATTGCTTTCGCGACGTTTTTATTTTGGCTGAAAAATGGCTGGGAAATTGCCTTGATGAATGCGACTGCCGTTTTGATTATTACTTGTCCATGCGCTCTGGCACTGGCTGTGCCAATTGTGCAAACTATTGTGATTTCAAATTTTATTAAAAAAGGAATTTTGGTAAAATCGGGCGAAGCCTTGGAAAAGCTGCGTGAAATTGATGTGATCGTATTTGACAAGACGGGAAGTTTGACGATTGGTGCGCCGAAATTAATTAAAATAATTTCGCTTAAGGGCGACGAAAAATATTTAAAACTTGCGGCAAGTCTTGCAAAAAATTCTCGTCATCCAATTGCTCAGGCGATTCTAGCAAGTTATGATGGAGACTTGTTAGAGCTGCAAGTCCAAGAGAATCAGGGCTTAGGACTATCCGCAAATTTTGAAAATAAAATTTTACGACTTGGACGCAAAGATTTTTGTAAGATAAAAAGTGATTTTGTAAGTGATGAAAATTTACTTTCTTGCTTCATGAAATTTGGTGAAAATGAATTGGTATTTTTATTTTCTGACGAAATTAAATCTGACGCCAAACAAGTAATAGAAAGACTCCAAGTTATTGGTAAAAAAATAATTCTGCTTTCTGGCGATAGCGAAAATGCCGTAAAAAATGTGGCGCAAGAACTTAAAATTTCAGAATTTTATTTTGCGCAGACGCCAATTTCAAAAGTGCAATTTTTAGAAAAATTAACATCAGAAAATAAAAAATTTGTGATGATTGGCGATGGTCTTAATGACGCGCCAGCTTTGGCTTTAGCGCATGTTTCAATTTCTTTTTCTCGCGCTTCTGACATTGCGCAAAATATTGCTGACATCGTAATTCAAGGGCAAAAATTAATGCCAATTATTGACGTAATTTCTTCTTCGAAAAAAGCGATTTCATTGATGAGGCAAAATCTTTTAATTGCCTTAGTTTATAATTTAATTGCCGTGCCTTATGCAATTGCTGGTCATGTTGTGCCACTGATTGCTGCAATTGCAATGTCGTCCTCTTCGCTTCTGGTTTTATTTAATTCTCTACGAATGAATTCCAAAAAATGTCAGTCTTAATTTTTCTAATTCCGATCGCTCTTGCTATGGCTTTACTTGGGTTGGTTGCTTTTTTATGGAGCTTAAAAACTAAGCAATATGACGATTTAGAAGGTGCTGCGAGTCGC
Source organism: uncultured Rhizobium sp. (assembly GCA_964434225.1). Lineage (GTDB taxonomy): Bacteria > Pseudomonadota > Alphaproteobacteria > Rickettsiales > UBA1997 > UBA2645. The sequence goes on along the minus strand of CAYSUM010000011.1, from coordinate 23,250 downwards.
ATTTTATTTGATGATGAAGATGCGGTGAAAAAAAATGATGAGAAGAAATAGATTTACCATTGTCTTTTGGAAGGTGCTGAATTACTTTTCCGGCGCATTGCTGCCAAAGCTTGTGGGCTTTGGTTTTAGCGTAAAATTTCAAAATAAAATCCCAGCAAAAATGACTAGAATTTCTCTTCAGAATTTCTGCAAAACTCTTTTTGTTTTGCTTAGTTTGTCCTCAGTTTCTTGTGCTAGAGGCGGCAATGAAGGATCGTCATTTCGCATTGTTGGGTTAAATGGCGAATCGCGTCAGGTTCAAACCAGAATGCCAGAATTGAATGCCAGAATACTCGAATCTCAAGGTCGCCAAGTTTCGCAACAAAATGCTCCTCAAGCTGGGCAGCCACAACAGCCGGCGCCAGCTTCACAAAATCAACAACAATTTACCGCTTCTTCAAACGCTGATTTTGGTACCGATAAAAATTCTTCGGATGCCTTGAAAGATACTGCTCAAGCTGATCAAGGTAAGCCAACTTACAGTTTGGTGAAGACTCAAGCGGTTCCTAAAAACGAACAAAAATCAGACAGCTCAACTTCGGTGGGCGCGCTGGAAGAAAAAGATCCAGAGATTCAATTTGATTTAGATGATTCGGGAAAATCTGAGAAAAAATCTCATAAAAAAATGAAATTAAAATCAGAAAAATCTGCATCGAATAAAGGCGAAGAAGCTGAAGAAGTGCCAGTTTCTAAAAGTCAAAAGAAGGGGATTTTTGTGCAAACGGGATCTTTTTCTACCGAAGAAAATGCCAAGCAAGATTTAGCTACCGTGCAAAAATTCAATAAAGGCAGAATCGAGGAAGTTGAAATTGGGCATAAAAAAATCTATCGCGTGATTTTAGGTCCATATCCAAATGTTGTAAAAGCTAAAGCCGCAGTGCAAAAGATTAAAGGCGCCGGACATGAGGCAATTGTTGTTAAAAATAAATAGGATTTGCAGGCATGAAATTTACAAATTTCTCGGCAAGTTTTTTTTTGAAAGGCGTTTTTACTTTGGCGTTAATTGGTCTGACATCTTGTGGAACTAACGATAAGTGGGATCAAAATAAAACTTTCAGCGGACGATATGGCAAAGATATTGAAGGCATTAAAGCAAGCAGAATAGATCCGTCGGCGGTTAAATTAGATACCAACACTAAGCTAGAATTTACCGCCCCAATTGACCAAGATGTGGCGCGCTATTCCAACACCAATATTGCGGTGCCAGAATATTATACCACTCAACAATTTTCGAATCAGCTAGTCGCCTCCTCAAGATTTCAGTTTCCAGCCGAAATGTTCGAAAATAATTACACTCCGCCAATCAGTTCTCCTTTTAGAAGAATTGGTGCTGAGTTTGATGCAATTGACGTGCCGACCCAAGATGCCTACGGCGTAAAAGCCGGAATATCGGACAAAGAATATTTATCAGTCAGTCGAAAATTATTGCAGAAAAATGTTGATCAGATCAATAAAGAGCGCACTTCAGACGATGTTGAAAATAGTGAAATTTTGATTTCCGAACAAAGAAAATTGAAGCGCAAAGAGAAGATGATAAGAATTTTTGGACAAGAATCGGTTACGGTTGAAGATGATGCCAAATCTTCTGTCGCAAGTAAATCGGGCGATGATAAAAATATAAAATCCAAAGACGATGCTGGTAAAAATAAAGTGACCAATAAAGATAAAAAGGCGAAGGTGGATCAGGTTGTTGCTGCTCCAGTGGTGGTTCCAACTCCACCTCCGACGGGTCCTAGAAATAATCCAGTTCCGCCAGTTGCGGCTTCAAAAATTCCAACCTCGTCTTTGCCCGTAAACAATTAAAATTAAACTCATGAAGAATTTAAAAAATTCTTACATTTTATTTTGTCTGATTTTTGTGCTAATAGCTTCTCCAAGCTATGCCGCACATCATAAAAAAACTCCGACAAAATCAGCTGTAAAAAAAAGTAGTGTAAAAAAAGTCTCTGCGAAAAATGTTAAGCTTCTTGCTGAGCCAGAAGCTGCAATTCCTAATTCGCCAGAATTGAAATCGGCGGCAATGATTCGCGATTTACAAGAAGCGCAATTTTATTTTTTGCTCGACGCTAATACTAAAGAAGTTCTTCTGGCAAAAAATCCTGACGTTCGTATTCCACCATCTTCGATGACGAAAGTGATGACGGCTTATGTTGTTTTTGATCAAATCAAAAACGGTCGCGTCAGTTTTGAAAATCAATGCATGATTGGCAAAGATGCTTGGCGCAAATCGGGATCGAGCATGTTTTTGAATTACGGCGACATCGTTACAATTGACGAATTGCTGCAAGGATTGTTAGCGGTTTCAGGAAACGATGCCGCAATTGCTTTGGCTGAAAGCACTGCCGGCGGCATTAATAATTTCGTCGCTTTGATGAACCAAAAAGCCAAAGATCTTGGCTTGACCAACAGTCGTTTTAGAAATCCTCACGGTCTTTACGAAGAGGGTCATTATATGAGCGTGCGCGATTTGGCGACTTTAACTTCCCGCATTTATTCAGACTTTCCGCAATATTCTCATTATTTAGGAATTCAGGAATTTACTTATCGCAACATCAAGCAAATCAACCGTAATCCTTTAATCAAAGGAAATTACGAAGGAATTTTGGGTGGTAAAACTGGTCACACCGATGCTGGCGGATATGGCGTTTTGGGTGCGGTTAAACGAGATGACCGCATGTTGATTGCGGTCGTAAATAAAGTTCCAACTCCAAAAAAAAGAGCGGCTTTGATTGTGGAGCTGATGGATTACGGATTTGAGAACTACAATAAATTGACGCTATTTAATAAAGATCAAGAAGTGACCGAAATTCCAACTTGGCTTGGCGTGGAATCGGAAGTTAAGGCGGTGACGGATCGTGAAGTTTCGTTCAATCTTCCGCGCGCAAAATCACTCGATAATATTAGTGTAACCACAAAATTTAAAGGACCTCTCTACGCGCCAATTGCAAAGGGCGAAAGAGTTGGAACTTTATATGTTGAAATCAAAGGTTATAAGATTTTGGAATACCCGCTTTTTGCCAAGGAAAGCGTTGACAAAGCTGGATACTTAAAAAGAATCAACCAGATTCTGCGCTATAAAATGGCCGGATTCTTTAAGAACCTATCATAAGAGCACCTCTAAAATATGCCAAAATCCGTGGTTAAAAAAGACTCGTGACAGGTTCTAAGATTTTTGACGCAAAATAAACTTCAAACAATATTCGATATTATGGACATGAAATCTCTTATGCGTCAGGCGCAAGAAATGCAAAAAAAGATGCAGAAAATTCAAGATGAAATGGCAAATGCCAATTTCGAAGGTTCGGCTGGTGGAGGAGTGGTAAAAGTTATTATCACTGGCGCCGGAGTTGCGAAAAAAATTTCAATTGATGACTCTCTAATCAAGCTAGATGAAAAAGAAATTCTTGAAGATTTGGTGGTTGCTGCTTTTAACGACGCTAAAAATAAAGCCGATGAAGGTTCAGCCAGTTCGATGCAGTCAGTTACAAATGGAATTCCGCTTCCTTCGGGATTTAAATTCTAAACCCGAAAATTCTAATAATTTTTTAAAGGCGTCTCTAAAAATAGGCCAGTTTCTAACTGGTAAGTTGGCCTATCTCAATAAATTTCCAGTTTTTTAAATACTATATGAAAGTTAAGTTGTGTGGTTTTACTGAGGCTGCTTCATTGGCGGCAGCGATCGCCAATAAAGCTGATTTTATCGGTTTTGTTTTTGCTTCAAATTCTCTTCGTTATATTGATCCAGAAAAGGTGGTTGAGCTTGCTAAAATAGTTCCGCCTACAATCAACAAAGTTGCTGTTTTTGCCAACACTGATTTGGAAATTATTAAGAAGGTTTATAAAAATCTAAATCCGCAATATTTTCAATTTCATGGCTCTGAAACGCCAAAATTTTTACAAAAAATTCGCGAAATTTTCCCTAAAGTAAAAATTATCAAAGCCTTCAAAATCGCTAATCGCCAAGATTTAAAAGATGTCAGAAATTTCGAATCTGTTTCCGACATGTTCCTTTTTGACAGCAAACCAAAAACTGTAAATGAGCCCTTTGGCGGCTCAGGGCAAGCTTTCGATTGGAAATTATTATTCGGATTTAGAAGCAGAAGAGAGTGGTTTTTGTCAGGCGGTATTGATATTACAAATGCTCTTGCAGCCTCTAAAATTACTGGCGCGCGCGCAATTGATGTTTCGTCGGGAATTGAAAAAACTCGTGGCGAAAAATCTGTTGAGCTAATTGAGCAGCTAATGAAAAAAGTAAAAACCAATGTTGCTTAAGATCAGAGATTTTTTATTCGGCGACCCGCGCGACCCTTTCGACAAAGAGACCAGAAAGCATATTTCTCTGGTGGCATTTTTGGCTTGGGTCGGACTTGGCGCCGATGGAATTTCATCTTCTTGCTACGGTCCTGAAGAAGCCTTCATGGCTCTTGGAACTCACGAAGAATTGGCGATTTATTTAGCAATCGCCACCGCCTTCACAGTTTTCATCATCTCTTACGCTTATACTCAAGTTATCGAATTATTCCCTAAGGGTGGCGGTGGATATCGTGTTGCGACTCGTCTTCTGGGGAAAAATGCTGGACTAGTTTCTGGTTCGGCACTTTTGATCGATTACGTTCTGACCATTTCAATCTCGGTTGCCAGCGGCATTGACGCCATTTTTAGCTTTCTGCCAATTGAGTGGCAGCCCATAAAAATAATCATCGCGATATTATTTGTCGGCATCCTTGCCATGCTGAATTTACGCGGCATGAAAGAGTCGATAAAATTTTTAATGCCAATTTTTTTAGGCTTCATCATCACGCATTTTTTTCTGATTGTTTATGGAATTGCCGCGCACCATTCCGGAGTGGTTGAATTGATGCCGCGCGCGATTAGCGAATCTTCGGAATTAAAAAGTTCGGCTGGGTTGGTTTTTGTAATTTCGCTATTTTTAAAAGCCTTCTCGATGGGTGGCGGCACTTACACCGGTCTTGAAGCTGTCTCGAATAATGTTCACTCTCTTGCTGAACCGCGAGTTAAAACCGCAAAATTTACGATGTTCATCGTTGCTGTATCTTTGGCATTTATGGCGGCGGGAATTATCATGCTTTATTTGCTTTGGGATGTCGTAAAAATTAACGGCCAAACTTTAAACGCGACGGTTTTTTATACGATTACCGAAAATTGGCATATTGGCGAGTTCCAGCTTGGTGCCGCAATTGTTCCAATTGTTTTAGCGCTTGAGGCTGGACTTTTGATCGTTGCTGCCAATTCAGGTTTTTTAGCGGGTCCAAGCGTGGTCGCAAATATGGCTGCCGACGAATGGATGCCAAAATCTTTCAGCTCTTTATCCAGTCGTTTAGTGGTAAAAAATGGTGTTTTATTTATGGCGATTTCGGCGGTGTTGACGCTTTTAATCACTGGCGGATCGGTGCATATTTTGGTTGTGCTTTATTCGATCAACGTATTTATCACTTTCTCGATGTCGCTCTTAGGCCTTACAATTTATTGGTTCCGCAATCGCAAAAGAAAACCACATTGGAAAAGAAAATTAATTGTCGCTGCTCTGGGCTTTATATTATGTTTCGCGATTTTAGTGGTTACAACTTTCGAAAAATTTTACGAAGGTGGTTGGGTAACATTAGTTATCACGTCAGTATTTATCGGGATCGGCTGGTGGATTAAACGTCTTTACAGAAATTTCAAAATGCGTTTGGCACAAACAGAATTGCAATTTTTTGATTACGAAAATATTGCTCCCACATTAGAAGAGTTAATCATCGATAAAAATGCGCCAACTGCCGCAATCATTGTTGATCAAACTTTTGGCAGTGGCATGAATTGTTTGCTGCAAATCAAAAAATTATTTCCGGGAATTTTTAAGAATTTTATTTTTGTCACAGTTGGAGAAGTTGATTCTAACACTTTCCGCGAAGAACAAAGATGGCGCGAGATGCGCAGAAAAACCAAAACTTCTTTACGCAAATATCGTAATTACTGCAACGCTAACGGTCGCTTCGCTAAAGCTTATGTTGGTTATGGAACTGATATTGTTGAAAAAATAACTCAACTCACGGGTCGCGTCAGTAAAGATTATCCCAATGTCGTGTTTTTTGGCACCAAATTTATTTTCGATAATGAAAATATTTTTACCCAAATTTTATATAACCACGTTCCCTACATCATGCAGCGCCGCCTTCATGTGCGCGGGCAAAACATGGTAATTCTTCCAATGAAAATATAGCTTAATTAATTTGATGTGCTCTTTCTTCGAAGGCGTTCATCATTTTCTGCGTCGCCTTCTCGAAAATTCCGCCCAGCATTTTTGATAGAAAAATTGAGTTAAATTCAAAATCGATAAAAAATTCCACTGCGCAATCGCCATTTTCTAAATCACGAAATTTCCAACGATTGATCAATTTTTTGAATGGACCCTCAATCGCTTCAACATCGACAAAATAGCTGCCATCAAGGTTTTGACCATGCTTTACATCTGATCGATATTTCTCAAAAAAATTTTTAAAATTAATCAAAAGATCGGCTTGCAAATTATGGTCGGAAATTTTTTTGATAATTTTTGCCTGTTTGCACCAAGGTAAAAATTCTGGATATTTTTCAATATCCATCACCATTTGATGAATTTTCTTCGCGCTGTAAGGAAGAATTTTGGTTTGAGTGAGAGAAGGCATTTTAAAAAAATTACATTCCGCCAAGGCCGGAGTTGCGATGTTCTTTCATCATTTCCTGCATTTGTGCTGGAGAAATTTTGCCAACTTTTGCCATCATTTTTTGCATCTGTTTATATTTTTTTAGCAAACGATTAACTTCTTGAATCGTACTGCCAGCGCCGCGCGCGATGCGATGTTTGCGTGATGAATTTAAAATATCAGGATTTCGTCTTTCTTTTTTCGTCATCGATAAAATCAAAGCTTCTTGGCGTAACATTTCTTTTTCAGCATCGCCCAATTTTCCGAGATGTTCTTTTAGTTGCGACATTCCAGGTAAAAATTTCATCATGCTGCCAATGCCGCCCATCTTGCGCATATTGCGGATTTGTGAAAGCAGATCGTTCAAATCAAAATGACCTTTTTGCATTTTTTTGGCCGATTTTTCCATCTCTTCCATGTCGAACATTTCTTGGGCTTTTTCGACCAAAGAAACTACGTCGCCCATGCCCACAATTCGTGACGCGATGCGATCAGGATTGAATTCTTCCAACTCGTCAGATTTTTCACCAACGCCGATAAATTTAATCGGACAATTGGTTGCAGCTTTCATGGTTAAAGCTGCGCCGCCGCGCGAATCGCCGTCTAAACGGGTTAAGATTATTCCGCTTAATTGTAATTTTTCGTTAAAAATTTTTGCGACATTCACTGCATCTTGACCAATCATCGCATCAACAACCAGCAAGATTTCTGTAGGATTGGCGAGGTTTTTAACCGCAATCAATTCTTGCATTAATTCTTCATTAACATGAGTTCTTCCGGCGGTATCTAAAATGATGACATCATGCCCAACTTCCTTGGCTTTGTTGATCGCGCGCTTGGTGATTTGGAGTGGATTTTCGCTTGGAATTATTTCCAAAGAATCGACAAAAATTTTATTTGCCAAAATTTCTAACTGAGTTTGAGCCGCTGGCCTGTAAGTATCAAGCGATGCGAGTAAAACTTTTTTGTGATTTTTATTTTTTAAACGCAGCGCTAATTTTCCTGAAGTTGTAGTTTTCCCAGCACCTTGCAAACCCACCAACATAATGATGACAGGCGGTTGTGCGTTAAAATTAATTTCAGAACGTTCGCTTCCTAAAAGTTTTACCAGCTCGTCGTGAACAATTTTGACGATCATTTGACCAGCCGAGATGCTTTTAATCACCTGTTGCCCCAGTGCTTCAGCTTTTACTTTTTCGATAAAATCTTTAGCGATTGGCAAGCTGACATCGGCTTCCAGAAGTGCGATACGAATCTCGCGTAGCGTGGCCGCTAAATCATCTTCCGAGACAAATTTTTTGCCGGAAATTGTGTTAAAAATTTTAGTGATCTTGTTGGAAAAATTATCGAGCATCGAAGAGATTTTTTAAGTTTTCTGGAATTTTTTTAGGACGGTAAGTTTCAGAATCAATACAGACGATTACTACTTCCATTGTAGACAATAGTTTGTCGTCTTTCCTTACTTCTTGGTGCATGATTAGCGAAGTGCCAGCGGTTTTTATAACTTCGGCAGTTACTTCGATTAAATCGTCAAGTTTGGCTGATGATAAATATTCGATTTCGCAGCGACGTACGACGAAAATTAATTTTTCGTCACGCACTAAATCGGACTGCGAAACTTGAAGATGGCGTAAATATTCGGTGCGAGCTCTTTCGCAAAATTTAAGATAGTTGGCGTGATAAACTATTCCGCCAGCGTCGGTATCTTCGTAATAAACGCGATATTTTACAGAAAAATTATGCGACATTGGTATAACAATTCGGTGTTTCGTAAAGCTTGATGCTAACGCATTTGACGTTTTTTTCAGCAAAAAGTTTTGGGCAAATTTCTTCAAAAATATATTTCGCGATGTTTTCAGCTGTTGGGTTTTGCGTGATATAATAAATTTTTTGTCCAGTTTCTTTGGCAATATTTTCGCCCAGATTTTTATCGGCGATTGAAAGAATTGTGTTGTGATCAAAATTGTTATCGATCCAAGTCCCTAGCACTTCGCGGATCACTCCAAAATCAATTACGCGCCCAAGATTATCTAATTCTTTTGCCGCAAAAGTTGCTTCCAAAGCGTAGCGATGACCGTGCAGCATTTTGCATTTGCTTTCGTGATTGATGATGCGATGTGCGGCATCAAACTCGATGCGTCTTGTACAAGTAATCATTGAGAAATTGTTTTTTGTGTTGGAGATTGCAAAGTGCAATTAAAGTCGCCAGCTCAGAATTATCAACCTTCTTTAAGCCATGTCAGAAATCTTAAAAAATTTAAAGTTTGATCAAAATGGATTGATTCCAGCAATCGCTCAAGATGCAAAAACCGGCGAAGTTTTGATGATGGCTTGGATGAATTTGGAAAGTTTGGAACTTACTCTGAAAAGTGGTTGCGCCACTTATTTTTCGCGTTCACGAAAATCTTTGTGGAAAAAAGGCGACACTTCTGGACACTTACAAGAAGTGGTTTCGATTCACGCGGATTGCGACTTCGATTGTATTTTATTAAAAGTAAATCAAACGGGAGTGGCTTGTCACACTGGTCAAAAAAGCTGTTTTTTCAATAAAATTTCATAACAAATCAACGAGTGATTTATGAATTTAACTTGGTTGGAAATATCTAAATCGGCGCTTTTAAACAATGTTGCCGAGATCAAAAAAAATCTAGCTCCAGAAACAAAATTTATGGCGGTGATTAAGGCTAACGCTTACGGACACGGGCTTTTAGAAGTGGTGAATGCGATTAAAAATAAAGTTGATGCTTTTGCAGTTTTTGATTTTGACGATGCGATTTTTCTGCGAGGTAAAAAATTAACTAAACCAATTTTAACTTTGGGTCGCTTGTGGCCAGAACAAATTAACGCGGCGTTAAAAAATAATATCGAAGTTACGGTGACAACTTTTGATATTTTTGATGTTATAAAAAAAGGTGCTGGCGAGCGAAAATTAAAGGTTCATATCTGTGTCGATACTGGCTTGGGGCGCGATGGTTTTGTTGCGGCTGATATAGAAAAACTTGTCGAAATTTTACAAAATAAAAATGTACAAAAAAATGTCGAAGTGATTGGGCTTTACGCGCACTTTGCTTCCGCCGATGACGCTGGTTTTGATTGCTACACGACAAGTCAAATTGTCGCGCTAAAAAAATGGCAGAAATCTTTAGAAAAAATTGGACTAAAACCAGCAATTCATCATGGGGCAAGCGCTGGCATTTTAAGTGGTCAGGCGACTGGTTTTGATATTGCTAGAATTGGCGTAAGTTTGTACGGATTGTGGCCGTCAAAAGAAGTGAAAGTTAGCAATAAAAATAACTCAGATTTGCAGCCAGTTTTATCATGGAAGGTGAAAATTTCTGAAGTGAAAAATATGCCAAAAGGCAGCGCAATTTCTTACAATTGTACTCATATTCTAAAGCGCGATTCAAAAATTGCGGTGTTGCCGATTGGCTATTTTGATGGTATCGCGAGGTCTTCTTCAGGAAAATCTTGGGTGCTGATTGCTGGGAAAAAAGTTCCGCAAATTGGTCGCGTTACGATGAATTTAATTGTGGTTGATGTGACTGATTTAAAGTCGGTAAAAGCGGGCGATATTGCTACGATTATTGGTTTTGACAAAAAAGAATCGATTAGTGCAGAAGATTGGGGCGCTTGGTCGCAAACTTCAAATTACGAAGTCGTGACCAGAATAAATTCCAGCATAAATCGCAAAGTTGTGGTTTGAGTTTGCTGCACCTCGTTCGCAATGAAGGCGCTGTTGTGAGACAAAAAAGCCCCGAAGCTTTAAAAACTTCGGGGCTTTTATTTTGCATCATGCGTGTAGGTGACACTTACTTGAGCTGCTGGGATAATTTTAAGAGAAACCCTATGCTTTGAGCCCGCGGCGATTCTGTAAGTGTCACCCTTTCGCAGGATGTTTTTTTGTAAAACCGCCGATTTTTGACCGGCGGTTTTTTGAATTTCTAGCTATGAATCTGTCTTTTATCAACCGCCAAAGCAGCTTCTTTAACCGCTTCGTTGTAAGTTGGATGAGCATGACAAGTTCTGGCAATATCTTCGGCAGAACCACCAAATTCCATCGCCACAACAATTTCGTGAATCGTATTTCCAGCCTCTCGGGCAATAATATGAGCCCCTAAAATGCGATCAGTTTTTGCGTCGGCTAAAATTTTTACAAATCCCTGATCATCAAATGTAGCGCGGGCGCGTGAGTTTGCCATCATGGTGAATTTACCAACTTTGTAGGCAATTCCAGCCGCTTTTAATTCTTCTTCAGTTTTGCCAACTGAAGCGATTTCGGGATAAGTGTAAATTACGTTTGGAATTACGTCATAATTTACGTGGCCTTTTTGTCCGGCAATAATTTCTGCAACCGCCATTCCTTCGTCTTCGGCTTTGTGCGCCAACATTGGGCCAGTTGTGACGTCGCCAATTACAAAAATATTTTCAACAGATGTGCGTAAGTGATTATTTTCGATAAATCCGCGAGCGTTGGTTTTGATGCCAACATTTTCCAAACCTAAATTTTCAGTATTGGGACGTCGACCGATTGCAACTAGAACCACATCGGCCGATAAAGTTTCTTTTTTGCCATCGACAACTGATTCCACTTCAACTTTTGCGCCAGATTTTTCTTTTGAAACTGATACAACTTTTGTGGAAAGACGGAATTTAAAACCTTCTTTTTCTAAGATTCTTTGGAAGTTGCGCGAAATTTCATTATCCATTGTTGGCGTGATTTTGTCTAAGAATTCGACTACTTCGATTTCAGCGCCAAAACGACTCCAAACTGAAGCCATTTCAAGGCCGATAACGCCAGCGCCAATCACGATCATTTTGTTTGGAACTTTTTCCAAATCCAGCGCGCCAGTTGAAGAAACGATAACTTTTTCATCAAGTTCAACGCCGGGAAGTTTTGTAACTTCTGAACCAGTTGCGATGATAAAATATTTTGCAGAAATTTTTTCTTTTGTACCGTCGGATTTAGTAACTTGCAGAGTATTTGTGTCGAGGAAGCTGCCAATTCCTTCAATTGAAGTAACTTTATTTTTTTTGAAAAGTCCTGCGATCCCGCCAGTCAAGCCTTTAACGATTTCGTTTTTGTTATCGATTAATTTTTTAACATCAATTGTTGGTTTAGAAGATTGACTTTCTGCAACCCCATCGTCGCGCTTACGCGTCGACTCGTTCCCCTTAGATAAGGGGAACATGATACCAAGTTTTTCGAATTGATGATTAGCATCATGAAATTTGTGAGAAATTTCTAGCAAAGCTTTTGAAGGAATGCAGCCAACATTTAAGCAAGTTCCGCCCAAAGTTTTGCGTTTTTCTACGCAGGCAGTTTTAAGTCCAAGTTGCGCTGCACGAATTGCCGCTACATATCCACCCGGCCCGCCGCCGATTACTACTACGTCAAAATTTTGGTCTGTCATTTTTCAAAAAGTTAAGTTGTTAATAAGGTTAAGAATTTTTGGGATTTTCTACTTCTTTCAAAATTTTTTTGATCTGTTTTTTTAAGATCGGAATATCTTCTTCAACTGTTGATTTTATTATATTGGAATCAACGTCAAAATAATCATGAATTATTTTATGTCTCATGCCAATAACTAAATTCCACTCAATTTCTGAAAATTTTTTCTGAAATTCTTTTGATAAATTATTGGCTGCTTCACCGATGATTTCAATGCATCTCTCAATTGCCCTTTCAGTTTTTGCATCTTTCCAATTTCCGCCTTCTGAAAAAATTTCGATTTCTTTGATAGTATCAAGAATGTGGTGTAAATAGACGGCTTGGTTTTTCATAATGCGATGAGTTCTGAAAAAATTTGTTTCTTTAAATGTTTATTCACAGCTTTGTCGGAAATAATTTGAACTTTTCTTCCCGCTTCTTTTTCCAAAGATTTTTCAAGTTTAACTAAAGTCATCAAAGAAGTTTTAGTGCCAATTTCGGCAAGTAAATCTATGTCCGAAGCTTTTGTCTCTTCCCCACGCGCAACTGAGCCGAAAACGCGGATGTTGGACACGCCGTGCTTTGCAGCTATTTCGTAAATTTTTTTGCGATTTTTTTGTAGGAGTTCGAGAGTCTTCATGATTTAGAAAATATTTTTGTGCAGTTTAAAAATCACTCAATTTCTTTCGTAATCCAGCCGCCGCCAAGGACGTGGGAATCTTGATAGATTACGCAGGCTTGGCCCGGAGTAATTGCACGAGTCATCGATTTCATTTCGACTTCGGCTTCGTTATTGCTCAAAAATTTTACGATTGTTGGTTCTTCTTCGTGGTTAGAGCGAAGTCTTGCGAAGCCTTGAATTTCTTGGGTTTGATCGATGTCGTCAGCAAGCCAATTTATGTCGCGCATTTTGAATTTTTTATTTTGTAAAAATTTTTCTTCGCCAACAAAAACGACATTTTCTTTGGGATCAATTTTTACCACATAAAGTGGCTCGGGATAAGAAATTCCAAGGCCGCGACGTTGTCCCAAAGTGAAGTTTATGATGCCAGAATGTTTGCCTAAAACTTTTTTATTTTCGATATGAATGAACTCACCTTCTTTGAAAGCAGAAGGGCGATGACGGCGAATTACCGAAGCGTAATCACCATTTGGCACGAAACAAATATCTTGTGAATCGGGTTTGTTGGCAACCTCTAAGCCCAGACGTTCCGCCTCTTTACGGGTTTCTTCTTTTGAATTTCCACCCAAAGGAAAACGTAAAAATTCGAGCTGTTCTTGCGTGGTGGCGAATAAAAAATAGCTCTGATCTTTATTGTCATCGACGGCTTTATGCAATTGCGCTTCACCGTTTTTTCCGATTTTGCGTTGCACATAATGACCAGTCGCAAGGCAATCAGCGTTAAGTTCGCGCGCCACTTTCATTAAATCGCGAAACTTCACCGATTGATTACATTTTATGCAAGGAATTGGCGTTTCGCCCTGCAAATAAGAATCAGCAAAATCGTCGATTACTGATTCACGAAACAGATTTTGATAATTTAAAATATAGTGCGGAAATCCTTGTTTTTCGGCGACTTTTTTGGCGTCGTAAATATCAGTTCCAGCGCAGCAAGCATTTTTCTTTTTGAGCGCGTCGCCCATGTCGTAAAGCTGCAGCGTGATTCCAACCACGTCGTAGCCTTGTTCTTTTAAAAGGCAGGCGACGACCGAACTGTCAACGCCGCCCGACATCGCAACCACAACGCGAGTGTCTCGATTTGGTTTGTTGAAACCTAAAGAATTCATCGAAGCTAAATTTAAGATTTTAGATTTAATAATTAGTATTTAAAAAGTTGGTGAGCATCTTACATCTCAAATCTTAAATCTAAAATCTTAAATTATGTCTCAGTCCGCCAAACTTACGCTACCAAACGGCAAAGAAATTATTCTGCCAATTCGTGAAGCGAGTATCGGTCAAAATGTAATCGACATCTCGCAACTTTATAAAGAAAGCGGCATGTTCACTTATGATCCGGGTTTTTTGGCGACGGCATCGTGCGAATCGAAAATTACTTTCATCGACGGCGATCAGGGCGTGTTGCGTCACGGCGGCTATTCAATCGAAGAATTAGCCAAAAAAAGCGAATATTTAGAAGTGGCTTATTTGTTGTTAAATCGCGAATTGCCAAACGCAGTACAATATAAAGATTTTAGAAGCGGCATCATCAGAAATATGTTGGTTCACGAGCAAATTGGAATTTTATATCGTGGCTTTCCAAGGCGCGCTCACCCAATGGCAATTATGGTTGGAGCGGTTGCATCACTTTCAGCTTTTTATCACGAAACTATGGATATTAATACGCCAGAAGGTCGAGCTGATGTGGTTTATAAAATCATTTCCAAAATGCCGACATTGGCTGCGATGGCTTATAAATACTCGATTGGCGAGCCAATAATTTATCCAAACAAAGAATATGGATTTGCTGAAAACTTTTTACACATGCTTTTCGACAAGCCAAATCATCCGCATAAAGTTAGTCCAACAATCGCTAAAGCGATGGAAATGATTTTCGTTTTACACGCAGATCACGAACAAAATGCTTCAACTTCGACAGTTCGTTTAGCAGGTTCTTCTGGCGCAAATCCTTTTGCCTGTATTGGCGCGGGAATTTCTTCGCTTTGGGGCCCAGCTCATGGTGGCGCGAATGAAGAGGTTTTGGAAATGCTGCAAGAAATTGGAACTAAAGACCGTATTCCTGAATTTATCGCGCGCGCTAAAGACAAAAATGATCCATTCCGCTTAATGGGTTTTGGTCATCGCGTTTATAAAAATTACGATCCGCGCGCTGCGGTTTTGAAAAAATCTTGTGACGAAGTTTTAAGTGAATTGGGAATTAAAGATCCGCTTCTCGACATTGCTGTTGAACTCGAAAAAATCGCGCTCAATGATGAATATTTCGTGTCGCGCAAATTATTTCCAAATGTCGATTTCTATTCAGGAATTATCTATAAAGCGCTGGGAATTCCTTCGAATTTATTTACCGTAATTTTTGCCATCGCACGTTCGGCTGGTTGGATTTCGCAATGGAAAGAAATGATTGAAGATCCGGCATTTAAAATTGGCAGACCTCGTCAGCTCTATACCGGCTACGTAACAAGAGGCTATACTGAAATTAACAAAAGATAATGGCTGAAATACTCAAACGTCTCACAAAAAAAACTAGCGATAGCACTAACAAACTTATCGCTAAAAAACCTGACGAAGATTTTCTTCCCTACGTTTGCCATTACGATCCACACACGATTATAACCAAGAATGGCGAGCTTTTGCAGACCATTCGTATCACAGGCTTTGGCACTGATTCAGTTGCAACTGACATACTTTCTTTGCGCGATACTTTGCGTGATTCCATCGTTGCTCATGTCAAAGATACGGAATTTGCTTTTTGGTTTCACACTTTTCGCAGAAAGAAAAATGTCATACCTAAGGGTGAGTTTCCTGATTTTTTTTCACAAACAATTAATGAGTCTTGGGACAAAGAAAACAACTGGTCCAAGCGTTATGTCAACGAACTTTACATCACAATTATCACCGAAGGTTTGGATACTTCGATTGGAAATTTTGGCGCCTTCATGCGTTCATTTTCTTATGCAAGCACGACGAATTTACATCGTAAACATTTAGCCGAAGCGCACAAAAAATTATCAAAAGTTGTTACCAGTATTTTAGTCGACATCGAAGAGTATGGCGCCAAATTGCTTGGTATTGCTGACTTCGAGGGTGTTTTATATTCCGAGCCTGTGCGCTTTTTTGGCAAAATTATTAATCTTTACGAAGAGCGTTATCCGCTTTGGATCAACGATATTGCGTCTGATTTAGCTAGTCACAAATTTGCTTTTGGCGATCGTGTTTTAGAAGTTTCTGGATATAATAATAAAAATTTTGCGGCGATGTTGTCGTTAAAAGAATATCAGGAAGCTTCAGTGGAAGCTTTGGATCGCATTTTACAATTGCCTTTCGAATTTATTATCAGCCAATCTTTCGACTTTAACTGCGATAAAAAAGATCTCGAACATTACCAATATCAAGACTATTTGTTGAAGGTTAGTGGCGATGATGAATGTCGTTATTTAAGTGGAATTGCAAATTTCGTAGAGGGCGAAACTGGCTCGCCGACTGATTACGGCAAGATGCAAACCACCATCATGATTATCAGTAATAATCGAGATGAATTAGAAAGAGATGTAAAAGTGGCGATGGAAAAATTTTCTTCGCTGGGATTGGTTGTAATCAGAGAAGACGTATTTTCTGAACATTGTTTTTGGTCGCAATTGCCGGGAAATTTCCGTTATTTACGCCGTCAAAAAGTTATTAATTCTTACCGCGTTGGTGGTTTTGCGGCGCTACAGAATTTTCCTTCAGGAACCATGGCAGGAAATCATTGGGGATCTGCCGTTTCAGTGCTTCGAACGGTTTTAGATACGCCATATTTCTTCAATTTTCATGAACAAGATCGGGGCCATACTTTTATTTTTGGCCCCAAAGAATCTGGCAAAACCGTGTTGACAAATTTCTTAGTCGCACAATCCAGAAAGTTTAATAATAAATTATTTTACTTTGATCTGAATAAAAGCTCGAAGCCTTTTATAAAAGCACTTGGTGGTCAATATCATGGTTCGCTTCTCGACGCGAATAATCCAGAATTTTTGCAATTGAATCCGCTATCTTTGGCAAAAAATGACAACAACAAAGCCTTCTTAAGTGACTGGTTTCAAAGCTTGGTGGCTTTTGCTAAAGATCATGTTCCGCAAGAGCAAATTGATTTTATTCCAAAAATCATCGACAAAATTTATGCCGAAAATATCACCACTTTTCCTGCTTCTGTAGAATGTTTTAACGTTGCTGAAACCAAAATAATTTACGACAGATTGAAAATTTGGGGCAGTGGAAAATTGGCGCATATTTTTGGCGCAACCACTGAAGCTAGCTGGGATCAAATCATGGCTTTTGATTTTACTGATTTGATTGAGCAAAAGCCGATATTAATTCCGGTGGTGAATTATTTGCTGCATAAAATTGAAGAAAATCTCGACGGCAAGCCGGCAATTATTGTTTTGAACGAGGCGTGGAATTTGATCGATAATCCAATTTTTGCCCCGCAATTAGCAACATTCTTAGAGCGCTTAAGACAAAAAAATTGTGTAGTAATTTTTATTTCTTCCGATGTCGAAGCGGTTAACGCCAGCGACATTATTTTTGAAATTAAACGCGCAATTTCTGGTGAAATTTATACTGCAAATCATGAACCTGACCAATTTTACCGAACTGTTCTTGAGCTTAGTGATGACGAAATCAACATCGTTAGAATGTTGGAAGACGGCGAAAGACATTTTATTTTTAAACATCGCAACAACGTGGTAATTGCTTCGTTAAATTTAAGAAATTATCCAGAAATTCTAAAAATTCTTGCAGCCGATGAACTTACTTTGGCTGCGACTGAAGAAATTATGTCGGTAAATAAAGATGAGGCTGGAAAACTTGTAGCGACAAAAGAATGGGTTCCTCAATTATTCGAAATTTTACAAGAAATTCAAAGAGACCAAGAAAACGCCAGAAGACAAGCTTTGATTGAAGCTGCGCAGGAAGAAAGAAGGCGCAAAGAGGCGTTGGAGTTGGGGAATTAACTCTCTTTTCCCCAGCTGATTGACAAAAACTTCAACGCTGCGCTCGCAATGACAGCGTATAGGATTGCTTTCGGGATGAAAGTTGGGGA
The DNA here is from genome assembly GCA_964434225.1 of uncultured Rhizobium sp. Lineage (GTDB taxonomy): Bacteria > Pseudomonadota > Alphaproteobacteria > Rickettsiales > UBA1997 > UBA2645. The sequence goes on along the minus strand of CAYSUM010000011.1, from coordinate 5,341 downwards.
AGGGATTTTTTATTTTTGTGAATTTTTAAATTTCGTCAACAATTCGTTCGCGATTTGTGGATTGGCTTGTCCTTTGCTCGCTTTCATAATTTGTCCGACGAAAAATCCGTGCAGCCTTTCATTGCCACCAACATATTCTGCAAATTGACTTTGATTTGCAGCGACAACTTCGGCGACAATTTTTTCAATTGCACCTAGATCGGAAACCTGCTTTAGTCCTTTATTTTCAACGATTTTCATGGCCTCGTCGCCAGTTTCAATCATCACGTCCAAAACATCTTTGGCGATTTTTCCAGAAATTTCTCCGCTTTTAATCAGGTCTAAAAGCCCAACTAATTTTTCGGCGCTAACTTTTAAATTTTCGAAATCGATTCCTAATTTCTTCATACGCCCGAACAGCTCAACGGTAAGCCAAGTTATAGCTAATTTTGCCTCGTGTTTTTGAATTAATTTTTCGAAATAAATTGTTAATTCACCGTCATTTGTAATTACACCAGCGTCATATTCAGGAACGCCAAGTTCTCGAACGTAGCGTTCTTTCTTGGCTGCGGGCAATTCTGGTAAAGATTTTTTTATCGCATCGACATATTCTTGAGTCAAAACCAAAGGTGGAAGATCAGGATCTGGAAAATAGCGATAATCCATAGCGTCTTCTTTGCTACGCATGGTTCTGGTTTCGCCAGTTAGGGCGTCAAAAAGTCTGGTTTCTTGATCAATTTTTCCACCATCTTCTAAAATTTCTACTTGGCGCGCTGCTTCAAATTCAATGGCACGAGCGATGTTGCGCATCGAGTTCAAGTTTTTTATTTCGCAGCGTGTTCCCAGTTTTTCTTCGCCAACTTTGCGAACTGAAACGTTAGCATCGCAGCGCAAATTCCCTTTTTCCATATCGCCGTCAGAAGTTCCAAGCGCACGCACGATGCCGCGAATTGTTCGAACATATTCCGAAGCTTCAAAAGGTGAGCGCATATCGGGTTTGGAAACAATTTCCATCAAGGCAACGCCCGAGCGGTTTAAGTCGATTAAAGTTAAAGATGGATGTTGGTCGTGAATTGATTTTCCAGCATCTTGCTCAAGGTGAATTCTTTCAATGTGAATATTTTTTTTCGAACCATCTTCCAAAATAATTTCTACAACGCCTTCGCCAACAATTGGATCAAGGAATTGCGAGATTTGATAACCTTGTGGTAAGTCGGCGTAAAAATAATTTTTGCGATCAAAAACCGAGCGCAAATTTATTTTAGCGTTAATCCCAAGTCCGGTTTTTACAGCTTGTTTAACGCATTCCTCGTTAATGATTGGAAGCATTCCGGGCATGGCGGCATCGACCAAAGAAACTTGAGAATTTTGCGGCGCGCCAAATTCTGTTGCAGCGCGAGAAAATAATTTTGATTGTGAAGCCACTTGTGCGTGGATTTCGCAACCAACAACTAATTCATAAACGTTATTTTTTCCTTGGATTGTGTAAGTCATTTTGATTGTCTTTTCTTCATTTTTAGATCACATAACTGAGGCTGGACTGGGGTTTTGTATAAACTCCGTCCAGCCAATCGCCTTAAGAGGCGCGCGTATATTATTCTGCAGTTGTTTCCATTTCCAAGCCATCGCCAATTTCTTCGCCAGTTTCCGCTTCATCAACTTCTTTATTTCCAGTGTGAGCGATTCTGGCAACTGAAACCACGGCCTCGTCTTTGGTTTTAATCAACGTTACACCTTGAGTGTTGCGTCCAGAAATTCTTACTGAGCCGACTTCGGTTCGAATCAAAGTACCTTTATCGGTAATGATCATAACTTGGTCTTTGGCTTCAATTGGGAAGCTGGCGACAACATTGCCGTTACGTTTCGAAGTTACGATATTGGTAATTCCAGAACCGCCACGGTTGGTGATGCGATATTCGTAAGCGGAAGATCTTTTGCCAAAACCATTCTCAGTCATGGTCAAAATAAATTCTTCGCTGATGGCCATTTCTTCGATCTTAGATTGCGGAAGCTCTGCGCCTTTGATTTGCGGAACTTCTTGCAGTTGAACCAATAAATCTTCTGGCGGATTTTGTTCTAAATTTCTGTTGAACAACAAAGCTTCGCGTAAAGCCAGACGTTGCTCTAAATCGATTTTTAAATATTTTTCTTTCACTTCAGAATCTTCGCCGGCATGTTTTAAGACTGACATGGCGATAACCTCGTTACCTTTTTCAAGCTTGATTCCGCGAACTCCCGTAGAATTTCTGCTTTGGAATAAGCGCAATTTTTCAAGTGGAAAACGAATGCATTTCCCGTCTTTTGTTGAAAGAAGAATATCATCTTGTTCTGTGCATAAAGACACGCCGATCAATGCTTGGCCAGCTTCTAACTTCATCGCGATTTTTCCGCTTGAGCGAATATCAACAAATTGATCCATCGAGTTTCTTCTGATGTCGCCGTGCGAAGTTGCAAATGCGATGCTTAAATCGTTCCACTTCGATTCGTCTTCTGGCAAAGCTAAAATTGTTGAGATTTTTTCGTCAGCTTCGAGTGGCAATAAATTCACCAAAGCGCGTCCGCGCGCTTGTGGATTGCCGAGCGGAAGTTTGTAAGTTTTTAAGCGATAAACTTTTCCTTTGTTAGAAAAAAACAAAATCGGCGTGTGGGTGTTGGTTACAAAAATATCGGTTGCAATATCTTCGTCGCGAACATCCATGGCGCTGCGACCTTTGCCCCCGCGTTTTTGCGTGCGATAAGCGTTAAGTGCAACGCGTTTAATATAGCCGTTCATCGTGCCCACAACAACCATGTCTTCTTTTGGAATTAGGTTTTCGATATCAACTTCAAATTCAGAATCTTCGATGGTTGATTTTCTTGGTGTGGCGAATTGGTCTCTAACTTCGATCAATTCTTTTTTGACCAAATCTTGCATCGCATTACGATCCGACAAAAGAACCAAATAGCCTGAAATTTCGGCGGCTAAAATTCTTAACTCTTCGTTAATTTTATCCATTTCAAGGCCAGTCAAGCGCGCTAATCTCATTTCAAGAATTGCTTTTGCTTGAGCTTCGGTGAAATAGAATTTACCGTCTTTAATGATGTTTCCTTTATCTTGAACCAAGCGGATGATGGTTTCAACCGTGTGTGATGGCCAGCTTTTTGCTAATAATTTTTCTTTAGCTTCAGCGGCATCTTTTGATTGTTTTATCAATTCTACAACTTCGTCAATATTGGCGACAGCTACAGCCAAGCCGATCAAAATGTGAGTTTTGTCGCGCGCTTTGTTAAGCAAGAAATTGGTGCGGCGAGTTGTAACTTCAAAGCGGAAAGCGCTGAAAATTTTAATCACGTCTAAAATGCCCATCAATTGCGGCTTGCCGTGATTTAGCGCCAACATATTTACGCTGAAATTGCTTTGTAATTCAGTGAAACTGTAAAGCTGATTGATGATAACTTCTTCCATGGCATCGCGTTTTAACTCAATAACGACGCGGATTCCATCGCGATCAGATTCGTCGCGTAAGTCGGTAATTCCTTCAATTTTTTTCTCTTTCACTAAGTCAGCAATTTTTTCTACAAGCTTGGCTTTGTTGACTTGATAAGGAATTTCGGTGATGATGATGGCAACTTTTCCACCAGTTTTTTTCTCGATTTTATGGCGTCCGCGCATCACGACAGAACCGCGTCCAGTGCGTGCTGCTGAGTCAAAACCCGAACGACCTAAAATAATTCCACCCGTTGGAAAATCTGGCCCTGGTACGATTTTAATAATGTCTTCAATAGTGATTTCGTTGTTGTCGATATAGGCCAGACAAGCGTCGATAACTTCACCCAAATTGTGCGGCGGGATGTTTGTTGCCATACCAACGGCGATACCGCCAGAACCGTTAACTAAAAGATTGGGGAAGCGCGCTGGTAAAACTTTCGGCTCTTTTTCGTGTCCGTCATAGTTAGGCATGAAATCGACAGTATCTTTGTCGAGATCATCCAACATGGTGTGAGAAATTTTTTCTAAACGTGATTCGGTGTAACGCATCGCGGCCGCAGGATCATCATCAATTGAACCGAAGTTACCTTGTCCGTCAATCAACGGCACGCGCATCGAGAAATCTTGTGCCATCCGCACCAAAGATTCGTAAATCGCCGAATCGCCATGCGGGTGATATTTACCCATTACTTCACCGACAATTCTGGCCGACTTTTTAAACGGTTTATTGTAATCGTAATTACCTTCATACATCGCAAAAAGAATGCGGCGATGAACAGGTTTTAAACCGTCGCAAGCATCTGGAATTGCGCGTGCCACGATAACGCTCATGGCGTAATCGAGGTAAGATTTCTTCATCTCAGAAACTAAAGAAACCGATTGAATATCTTTGCCAACAGCAACTTGCCAAGAAGAATTATTTGCGTTTTGCTCAGTCATTTTTTGAAATTTTTGGAAGTGAAAATGTGGATGTAAAAAGGAACTCGCATTCTAAAAACACGTCCAACCAAGTGCAACAAAATTTTCGGGGATTTTTGTTTGCCTTCGCAAGCGTCGTTTTGTAACTTCGGATCAATTCTTAACTTAAAATAAATAAATATGAAAATTGGAGTTACGGGAATCACTGGCCGCATGGGTCGAACTATTGCCACTCTTGTATTGCAAGACTCGGTTGTGGAACTTTCGTCTGCCTTGACAAGGAAAGGTCAGGCTAATGAAAATGATGATTTGGGAGAATTTTTAGGCTTCGAAAAAAATGGCGGCAAAATGATTTCCGACCTCGATCAATTTATACAAAATTGCGATGCTGTGATCGATTTTTCTGCGCCGGCATTAAGTTTAGAAATTGCTGCAAAATGCGCGCAATATAAAAAAATTATGATTTGCGGCACGACAGGATTTTCTGAAAATGAAAAACAACAATTCGCCGCAAATGCTAAGGATGCAGTAATCGTCTGGTCTTCGAATATGTCGCTTGGCGTAAATTTATTGATGAACTTAGCTGAAAAAGTCGCCTCAATTTTGCACGATGATTTTGATGTTGAGATCGTAGAAATGCATCACAAAAATAAAGTTGATGCACCTTCGGGAACCGCTCTTTCGCTTGGAGCGGCAGTTGCCAAAGGTCGTAACGTTGACCTCGAAAAATCAGCTGTAATGGCCAGAGTCGGCAAAGATGCCAAACGCAACAAATCTGAAATCGGCTTCGCAACTTTACGCGGCGGCGACGTAATTGGTGATCACACCGTAATTTTCGCAGGAGACGGCGAGCGCGTAGAACTCACCCACAAAGCCAGCAACCGCGACATCTTCGCCAAAGGCGCCATCCGCGCCGCAATCTGGGGTAGCGCAAAAACACCGGGTTTCTATTCGATGCGGGATGTTTTGAATTAA
>CAYSUM010000010.1:0-46674 GCA_964434225.1 uncultured Rhizobium sp. | reverse complement strand
ATTAGGTATTTGTAAAAATCCTTCGATTGACAGGCTCCAAACTTGGTTTGATGGAATTTTTAATGATCGGAGATTTTCTTCTTGCGTTAATTCTTCTTTGGTTTTGGTGTTTCGAGGATCTTCGAGAATTTTTTCAACTCGGTGCGATTTGTTGATTTCCGATACGATATTTCCAAAATTCATTGGGTAATGAAAAGTCTGTGTCAGTGCGGATAATCTATTGTCGGGATTATAAATTACGCGGCGCGAGTAAGTTGTGGTTGTTTGTCCTTTTAATAATTTTTCCAACTCTTGCGCTTGATTAGAAAAACGTTCCGCATCTGACTTGGCTCGATCAAAAACGCTGAGAAACGGTGTTGAAATAAAACTACATATTCCACGACTGGCTAAAACCGTGGCATAAGTTGAATTGCTTAAACCAAATATTTTAACTTCGGGATTTCTATCTTCTGGATGATTTTCAAAGTGTTTTACAATCAGTGGAATTTTATTTTCAAAACTATCGCCACCCATCCACGGCATCATATTCCAACCATTTTTGATACAATCGATCACCTGATTCGCGCCAGTTGTATCAGATATCGCCGGAAAAACTGTCGGCTTTAATCTTTCGGAAGATATTCGAACAATTTCTGGCTCAATAACCAGCGCACCATTTTCATATTGTGGTATTTTTACACAAAATCCTTTACCAATTAACGCCGCAATTTTTTGCGCAATCAGTTTTTGTCCAGCTTCGCCTTCAATGCCGTTGGATGGCGCGATAAAAGCAATAACAGGATTATAATCTTCCCCAAATGAAATCCATTTGTAGTTCATTTCTAAGTTTGTCTGTTGATTAAGGTATGCTAAACTAAAATCTGTCGATCGCAATTTGAAGCAATCGAAAAATTATTAGAACCCAAGAATTAATTTAAGCGAAACAAAATGACTTCTGAAGAAATCTATAAACAGCAAAAAACCGAATTCCTTGACAGTCTTCAACCTGACGATTTCCGCAACGGCGGCAGTTTCAATCAAGCTGAACAAGTTATCGATCAACTCTATAAAGCGCTTCTCAAACACGCCAAAAACCAAGATGATACTGAAGAATTTATTACCAAAGCCGTAACTCATCTTTTTCGCGAAGGCTCTCCAGCGGTGGCGAAAGCGATCAGTCTTTCAAAGACTTTTTTAAGCAGGCTCTAAATTTTTAACATTTGAAAAGCCATTGCTAGAAGAACTATCGCGCCGAATAGTAGAACTGCAGGTCCAAATTTTTTTGAAATTATTTTTGCCAGATAAAGTCCTGCAATAGTTGCTGCAAAAGCCCAGAAGCTGATAGAAAATATAAAAGGTAAAATCGGTTTGTTGGAAATTCCCAAGCCAATACCAACTCCAAATGCGTCCAGACTGGTTGCGAAAGATACGATCAAAATTTTGACCAAGCTGTGAAATTCGGTTTTTTCCTCTTTTTCTTCTTTGCTGAATAATTCTTGAAAGCCTTCGAAGGCCATGTGCAAAGCTACTGCAGCGAGTAATCCGAAAGCGATCCAGTGATCAATTTCTTTAAATTTGCTGACGATGTGAGTGCCGGCAAGTGCGCCAAATAAAGCTACAAAGCCTTCGGCAAGTCCTGAAGAAATTGCAAATTTAAAAACATCTTTTTTGGTGAAAGGTCTCGAACCCATAGCCACGGCGGCAGAAAATGAGTCTGAACTTAGAACTAAACCAATTAAAATAATTTCGAGTAAAGAGGTCATGAAAGAGAATAAAAAATTTAGGATTTACTTGCTGTAACGTGACGATCGCCTTATTTTTTATAAATTACGATTCCGCTCTGATTAAAATTTAAATCCAAATATTTAAGGAGAATATGAGTTATTTTTACAAAACAATGAAGTCGCCCGTGGGCGAGTTGAAGATTGTTACAAGCAATTGTGGTTTGGCGGCAATTTTATGGGAAAATGACGATCCAAAAAGAGTAAAATTTGAAAATCTTGTCGAGAATAAAACTCACCCAATTCTTTTGGAAAGTGAACAGCAATTACAGGCTTATTTTGCTGGCAAAAGAAAATCTTTCGCACTGAATTTAGACGTTAAGGGAACGGATTTTCAGAAAAAAGTTTGGCAAGCTTTGCTAACAATTCCTTTTGGCGAAACCAGAAGTTACGGACAAATTGCCGAGCAAATCGGCAATCCTAAAGCCTCGCGACCAGTTGGTGTTGCTAGCGGTAAAAATCCAATTTCAATTATTGCGCCTTGTCATCGCGTTATCGGTTCATCTGGTAAATTAACCGGCTTCGCTGGCGGTTTGGAAGCGAAAGCTTATTTGTTGGATTTGGAGAGTAATAATTAATCAAACAATCATCTCATGTCTTTGTGAACGATTCCAGCATCTAATACCATTTTAACCTCAAAATCAGCTTCCTATGCTTCATCTTTTTGGTCTAAAATTTACAAAAAAACCTTCTGTATATCCTGATACAGAAGGTTTTTTTTATAAATTTTATTCTCAAAAATCTTTTGCCTAAAAAGCTGATTTTGAGGTTAAAATGGTATAAATATTCGTCGCTGCAAATTTTAAATCCGAAGATTTTAAATCTATTGCGTTCCACTTTCTCATTATTACGTTAGCATCTTCTAATAAATCATAATTTTTATATGAATAAAAAAGAGAAAAAATCAAATATCGACAGTATAAAAAATAATGCCAAAAAGGCTGAGTCTGTGCTAAAAATATTAGCCAACTCAAAACGTCTGATAATTTTATGTTATTTGATGAAAAACGAGAAAACCGTGGGGGAATTGGCGCAACTAGTTGGCTTGTCCTCATCTTCTATTTCTCAACATTTGGCAAAAATGCGAGCTTTGAATTTGGTTGAAACAGATAAAAGGGGACAGGAAGTTTTTTACAAAATTGAAAATCAAGAAATTGAGGCAATTTTATCAACTCTTTGTCTAATTTATTGTAAATAAATTTTTATCATTAATCTTAGTATATAATAACATTATTAAACAAAAAACATATGAGTATCGACAGATTTATTTTAGGATTTGCTGGTTTTATGACTATGGCTGGATGCGTTCTTGGCTTATTGGTAAACCACAACTTCTTTTATCTAAGCCTTTTTGTTGGATTCATGATGTTTCAGTCGGCTTTTACAAAATTCTGTCCAATGGCGTGGATTGTAAAAAAACTTGGCGGTCAAAGTAAAAATTTTTTCTAGATGAATAATTTCTTAAAAAAGACAGTTCTGTTTTCGCTCTGCTTTACGAGTCTCGCTAACGCAGGCGAGGTTCCAATAAATCAGGTTTTGGAACAGGTTTTGCAAAATTCTAATTCCAAAAAGTCGGCGCAATATAGTTTGAAAGCCTCGGAAGGCGAAGCTAACAAGGCTGAAAAACATTGGCTTCCAACTTTATACATCGACGGCACAACTTACCAAACCAACGACCCAGCTAAAAATTTTATGGGCAATCTCTATCAGAGATCAGTCACGTCGTCAGACTTCAACACAAGCTCAATCAACAAGACCGCCAGCAAAAGTTTCTCGAGATCTGCGGTTGGAATAAATTTGCCAATCTATCAAGGCGGCTCAGGCGTTGCCTACAGCGATTACGCTAAAAGCATTACAACTTCTAAAAAGTACGATTTAAAGCAGGCGGAAGTTGATCAATATTGCTACACATCCGCTATTTACATATCTCTAGTGAGCCTTGCACAGCAAAAAGAAAGGCTGCAAAAAATTGCCTCCAGCATTGAAGGCGTGATCAAAAAATATTCTCTGGGCAATTCAAATAATCAGATTGGATATTCTGGATCACTTATTCTACAGGCTTCTCAGAACAAAACCAAAAGCTTCCTCATCGACAACGAAGAAAAAACCAAAGCGCTTTACCAAATTTTAAAGGAAACAGGATTTGAAAATGAAAACGCTTGGAGTGTCGCCAAATTGCCCGTTGATCACTACATCGGCAAGTATCTGCGCTTTAAAAGCGAGAACTCTTCTTTCAAAACCTCGTCCTTAAAAGCCAAAGTTGATGCCGCAAAAAATGAAGAAAAAATCAGCAATGCTAAAAATCTGCCCCAACTAAATTTATACGCCGAGAACTACTCATTCAACGGTTCGCGCGCAACTCAAAATGGCTACACCGCTGGCGTAAATTTGCATTGGAGTTTTTACGATCCGCTGAGCTACGGCAATGACTCAATTTCTCAAAACAACACCAACTCTTCGCGCCACGAATTTTTGGCGCATCAGCAAAATGAAAAAGCCGAAATCGAATATCTTAACTCGCAAATAAACTCGCTGGAAGAGGCGGTTAAGTTGGCAACAAAAAATGACGCTTTGATGTTTAAAAATGTCAATGTCTCTAAAGACTTGTTCAAAAGCGGCGCCATCACCGCTTCTAACCTCTCTGACGCGATCATGAAATATCTCGATAACTTCGTTTATCTTTCTAACGCCGAGCTGCAATTAATTGAGCTTCACTCCAAAAAACTAGCCAAACAGCAAGTTGATATTTCAGAAATTTTATCATCCAAAAATGAATAAAAAACACGGCATTGTTGGCTCGCTTTCCAACTATTTTTTATTAAATCCCAAACTGACTTTGATCGTAATTTTGGTCAGTATTTTGATGGGATTTTTCTCAGTATTTTTTGTCGCAAAAGAAGAAGAGCCGCAAATTGTGGTGCCGATGATCGACATCACAACTAGCGCTTACGGGCTAACAGCCAAAGAAGTTGAGCGCGAAGTGACCGAAGTGGTGGAAAGAGCAATGTGGGGAATTAGCGGCGTTGAATATGTTTATTCGCAAAGCAGCAAACATCAAAGTTTGGTGACGGTTAGATTTAAAGTTAACCACTCGCTAGATAACAGTTTGTTAGAAGTTCATCACAAATTGATGGATGCAAAATCCGCTTTGCCAAAAGGCGCCAATGATTCAAAAGTTGAGTCATTTTCAATTGATGATGTGCCATTTTTGGTGCTAACTTTTTCTTCCAACAGCAAGTCAAATTACGAGTTAAGACAAGAAATTGCTCCTTTAGCAAGAGAGCTTTCAAGCACGCCAGACCTAAACAAAATCGAGATGCTTGGCGGACAAAAAAGAGTTGTTCGCATTGTCGCCGACAAACAAAAACTGCTAAATAATGGCGTGTCAGTTTTAGCAATTTCTGAAGCCGTTAAAAATAACCAATTGCTTTTGCCAGCTGGCACAAACCTTGGCAGCGACAACCTTTTTGACATTGACGTTGGCGGCCGCTTTAAAAACGCCGAAGATGTAAAAAATGTTTCTCTTGGTTATCACGGCGGCAGAGTTGTTCGCATTAAAGACATTGCTAATGTAATTGACGGCGCAGAAGACGTTTTGCGCTTGTCGTCAATTTACGAAAAAAACGCCGCCAATTCTGGCAGCAACGCTGTTTCAATTTCATTTTCCAAACGCAAAGGCGTGAATGCTGTTTTGCTGTCGCAAGAAATTATTAAGCGCGCCGAAAGTTTTGTTAAAGAAACGCCAGAAATTAAAATGAACATTGTGCGCGACTACGGCGCCAGCGCCAAAGAAAAGTCTGACGAGTTGATCACGCATTTAGCAATTGCAACCGTTCTTGTTTCAATTTTAATCGCCTTATTCATGGGCGTTAGAGCCGCGCTAGTTGTTGCCATTGCCATTCCCGTCACTTTGGCGCTGACATTAACTTCATTTTATTTTCTTGGCTACACGCTCAATCGCGTCACTTTGTTTGCGCTGGTTTTTGCCATCGGCATCTTGGTTGATGATGCGATTGTTGTGGTAGAAAATATCGAAAGACACTTCAGTTCTGACAATGACTGTGACTTCAAAAACACCGTTATTAAAGCCGTTTCAGAAATTGGCGGATCGACAATATTGGCAACCTTTGCGGTAATTTTTGCCATTTTGCCAATGAGCTTTGTGCAAGGTTTGATGGGTCCTTACATGAAGCCAATTCCAGTTGGATCAAGCTTTGCCATGATTTTTTCGCTGCTGGTTGCTTTTACAATCACACCTTGGGCGGCGCTAAAATTGCTGAAGAAAAAGCAACATTTCAAAGAAGTGGCCAAGCTTTCTTACTTGGACAATCTTTACAGCAAGATCATTCACATTTTGATCGATTGCAAAAAATCAGCGCTCAAATTTTTAGCAATTATTGGCTTATTGTTGTTGGCTTCGTTCAGCTTGGTTTACATCAAAGTGGTCAAAGTAAAAATGCTGCCATTTGACAATAAAACCGAATTTCAAATTGCACTTGATTACCCAACCAATACGTCTCTTGAGAAAAATCACGAACTAACAAAGCAACTCGCAGCTAGCTTGGTGAAAAATCCTGATGTTTTAAAAGTGCAGGTTTTTTCTGGCGAGCCGGCGCCATTTTCATTTTCTGGAATGGTAAAACACACCTTCATGCGTCACGCCGACTACATGAGCGATCTACAAATTGTTTTGAGCAACAAGCATGATCGCAGCCTCTCAAGCCACGAAATTATTGAATCACTGCGCCCGCAAATTAAAAAATTTGCCAAAGAAAATCAGGCAATTGCTAAAGTTTTAGAAATCCCCCCAGGCCCGCCAGTAATGGCTACGATGGTTGCCGAAATTTACGCCAAAGATCAAAATGAGCGCGATAAAATTACCAAAGAAATCCACGATATTTTTGCCACCGAGCCAAGCATTGTCGATCTTGACAGCTCGCTGCGAAACCAGCGCCAACGTAAATTTTACGAATTTGATTACCAAAATGGCGGCGCTTTAGGCATAAGTGCGGCGCAGCTTGCAAGCAGCGGCAGCTTGTTATTTTCCGAAAGTCAGCTTGGCATTTTAAGCGACACTTCTTCGCCAGAAGAAGTTGCGGTAAATTTTGTTTTTCCAAAAGAAGTTCGTGCTTCGAAAGATGCATTTTTGGCAATCAAAATCAACTCGCCGCAATCAGGCACCGTCAATGCTCTTAACATTATTAAAGAGGCAAAAATTGAAGATGCCGAGGTTTTGAATCGCAAAAATTTGGTGCCGGTAAATTACGTCACTTCTGAACTTTCTGGCGATGAAGAGGCGCCAATTTACGCAATTTCTAAGCTGTCAGATAAATTAAAAAATTATCAAACCCGCTTCATGTCGCTACCTTGGCAGTTTGAACAGCCAATCGTGAAATGGGACGGCGAAATGTTTATTACTTTAGAAGTTTTTCGCGATCTCGGAACCGCCTTCGCCTTCGCCATTATTGCGATTTACATTTTGATTCTAATCAAATTCAAAAGCTTCTCGGTGCCAATAATAATCATGGCGCCAATCCCGATTAGCTTGATTGGAGTGATGATTGGACATGGCATCACCAACTCTTATTTTACCGCCCCGTCGATGATTGGTTTTATGGCGGGCGCTGGAATTATCGTCAGAAACTCAATAATTTTAATCGACTTCATTGAGCAACAAATGAAGCGAGGCGTTCATTTAAAAGAGGCCGTGATTAGCGCCGGAATTCTGCGCTTCAGACCAATGCTTTTAACCGCAGCGGCAGTGATCTTTGGCAGCTTAATCATGCTTTCCGATCCAATTTTTGGTGGCTTTGCGGTGAGTTTAATTTTTGGCGAAATTGCTGCGACATTGCTTAGTCGCTTTGTGATTCCGATTTTATATTTTTATCTTATCGGCAAAAGAAGAGAGGCTTACGTTAAGCAATAAGTTCGTTTGGCAATTGCGGTCAATTCCAGAATTTCTTCGCCATCGCGCTATAATGGCGCTGTCGCAAAAAAATTTTCTAACCAGATTTATTTAAAATTAGATAAACCATAAAATGGCTTGCATCTTTGCGCATCAAGATTTCGTAAACTTTGTCAGATCTTTTTCTTTAGATTTTTCTACTTCAATAATGCTCTGGAAGTGGTAATAACTTTATTGTGCAAGCCGCCAAATTTTGGCGGTAAAAGTTTTTTGATGCGATAGGCATATTTGGCTAAATACCATTTTCTGAAGTTTACGCCATTGTCGATGTAATAAGTAAATTCATGATTTCCCATTTTGAAAGAATGAGACGAAATTCCGCTTGCGCCAAAAAGTAAACCAGTGCACTTTGCTAATAACAAAGAATCAACCAAAGCGTCCATGCCAAGCAAATAGCGGTGTTGTGGGCGAATATCTTTTAAATTATAAGCATTAATTTTGGAGACGCGAAAAGAATTAGAAGAGAGAATTTTATCGCCATACTTAGCAACGAAAGCGTCAAAATAGTCTTTTTCCTCAGTGACAAGAAAAATCTTTTCGATTTTATATTTTTCTAAAATTTCATCAGTACAACGAAACATTTGTTTAATTGTCGGACCAAATGAATGAAGCTGCGCCACGTTTAATTCTTTGCCGCGAAAGTGAATTCCCAAAATTGGTGATTCAAAAAAATGTGAATATTTTTCGACTTCTTTAATTACGTTTTCTTGTAAAAAAATATTTTTTTCAACGAAGGTTTTGTAAGAATCGCCTTTGTAAAAATCATCTATTGTTTTGGGTTCGATATTGTCAAACAGATGATTGGAAGGTGGTTCGCCGTAGCAGAAAAAAACTCTTTTGCTTTGATAAACTTCTTCCAAAGAATAAGGTGAAACTTGTTTAAAATAATATTCCCAAGAATTTTTACTGCCGTTAATTTTTTCTTGTTCGTTATATAAAGTTTTGAAATTTTCAAAATCGACAACAGGAATCATCCCTAAATGTTGAGCAGCTTTGATGTGAGAAAGAACTTGAGTAAAATTAGAAAAAAATCCCGATCCCAAAAAGCTGCGCCAAATCACATAAAATGTTTTGTCAGGATTTTTTTCGCCAAAGCTTTTCATATATCCTTTAAGCTGATTTGTGATGTCAAAAGGATATTTTTTATCGAATCTATCGTGACAGAAATAATGCTTATAAAATAGTTTGCGAATGATGCTCATATGTTTTTCAGAGGCTCCTTAATAAATTAAAATTTTCTTTGCGCTTCTTTTAAAATTTCAGGAAATTCAATTTTAATGAAGCCTTCTTTTAAGTTTACTTCGGGAAAAATTTTTCCGCTGAAAGGAAAATTTTCAATTTTTTCGAAGTTTTCTCCAGAAGATGTTTTGCGGAATTCATCTTCGAATTCAATTTCCAACATGCCGCCAGCGCCGAAGTCTTGGACGTTTGCGACCTTGCCGATTTTTTTAGAATTTGCGTTGTGAACTTCCAAGCCAATCAAATCGATGTAATAAAATTCATCATCCGATGTTTCTTGAAAATCTTCGCGATTGGCAAAAAACTCAGCTCCGCGCATTGTTTCGGCTTGGTTGCGATTCAAAATGGTGCTGACTTTTACAATTAAAATCGGATCGCCTGAACCAGAACTGCCCACGACGGTTTTGTTTTTGTTGGTGATTTTTATCTGAACAGAATCTCCTTTGGCATCGAAAAGTGGATATTTTTCGATTTGCAAATGATCGTCGCAGAAAGCCACAATCTTGACTTCGCCTTTAATTCCGAAGGCGGAAATAATTTTAGCGATGAGGATTTTTTTAGACATTTTTGTGATTTTTTACTTTTTCAAATTCTTCGGCTCGATAAAGCTTGGAGAGGTTTTCCAGAGTTGCGTTCAAGAAAGTAACTTTCTTATTTTCAAAAAACGAAGCGGCGATATCGACATATTCATCAAGCACAACTTTTAGCGGAACATCGTGCATAAATTTTAACTCGAAAGCGCCAAGGCGTAAGATGTAAACCATCACGTCAGGAAGTTTGTCTAAATCCCAACCTTCTTTTAGCAGGCCAAAAATATCGTGATCAATTTCGTCAACACCAAGAGAAATGCCGGTTAGCAACGTTTCTAAAAGGCCAAGATCGACGCGTTTCCGAAAAGATGTGATCGCATCTTCTTGCTGCAAAACATAATTATCGATCAAGTTATTTTTAATTTCTTCGAGCGCGATTTTTTTTTCGTGAAATTCAAATTGGTAAAAAACTTGAATTGCAACAAGGCGGCTCAGAGTGCGCTTGCGATAGGTTGGGGCGGGATTAATTTTTTTAAGTTTTAATTGCGTATTCATTGTATTTTTTCAAGAGACCCTTCGTTGACTTTTTGTAAGGCGCGCTTTTTAATGATGGTGAAATTTTTTCGCCAGTTTTCATTTCAATTCCCTTCAATTCCCTGCCAATGCCAAAAAGAACAGACATTAAATCCATCCTCATTATCGGGGCTGGACCAATCGTTATCGGTCAAGCCTGTGAGTTTGATTATTCGGGAACGCAAGCGTGCAAAGCCTTAAAAGAAGAAGGTTACAAGGTTATATTGATCAACTCTAATCCGGCTACGATTATGACCGATCCCAACTTGGCTGATCGCACTTATATCGAGCCCATCAATCCGGATATTGTCGAAAGAATTATTGCTAAAGAACGTCCTGACGCTCTATTGCCAACAGTTGGCGGACAGACCGCATTAAATTGCGCCATTGGTTTAGCGAAAAATGGTGTGCTGGAAAAATATGGCGTAGAGCTGATTGGGGCTTCAATTGAAGCGATTAATAAAGCTGAAGATCGCGCACTTTTTCAAAAAGCGATGGATAAAATTGGTTTGAAAACTCCAAAAAATGCCATCGTAAAAACTTTGGAAGCGGGTATGGAAGCGTTAAAAACCATTGGTCTTCCGGCTATTATTCGTCCGTCATTTACCATGGGTGGAGCTGGTGGTGGCGTGGCTTATACCGAGGAAGAATATCGCGATATTGTTGAATATGGTTTGGCAATTTCTCCAACCAACGAAGTGCTGATTGACGAGTCAATCATTGGTTGGAAAGAATATGAAATGGAAGTGGTGCGCGACAAAAATGACAATGCGATTATCATCTGTTCAATTGAAAACGTTGATCCAATGGGTGTTCACACTGGAGATTCAATCACGGTTGCGCCAGCTTTAACTTTGACCGACAAAGAATATCAACAAATGCGCAACGCTTCAATCGCAGTGCTTCGGGAAATTGGTGTTGAAACTGGCGGCTCGAACGTACAATTTGCGGTCAATCCCAAAGACGGAAGTTTGGTGGTGATCGAGATGAACCCTAGAGTTTCAAGATCTTCAGCACTTGCTTCCAAAGCTACTGGTTTTCCAATCGCCAAAGTTGCCGCGAAATTAGCGGTTGGTTATACTCTTGATGAAATTAAAAATGACATTACTGGAGGCGTCACTCCAGCTTCGTTTGAGCCAACGATAGATTACGTCATCACTAAAATTCCACGTTTCACTTTTGAAAAATTTAAAGGTTCTGAAACCGCGCTTTCCAGCTCGATGAAATCAGTTGGCGAAGTTATGGGAATTGGTCGTTCATTTATCGAGAGTTTTCAAAAAGCGTTGCGCTCAATGGAATCAAATCTAAGTGGCATGGACGACATCGCGATTGCTTCGGAAGATCAAGAACAGCGCATCAAAATTATCACCGAAAAATTAAAAATTGCCGCACCAAATAGATTATTATTAATCGCTCAAGCAATGCGCGAAGGTATGTCAGTTGCGGAAGTGGCGACTATCACAAAATATGACAAATGGTTTTTAGAGCAAATCAAAGGCGCTTTAGACGTTGAAGCTAAAGTGAAAAAAGAAGGTTTGCCAAAAAACCGCGAAGATTTTTTAAGTTTGAAACGCATGGGTTTTTCTGACAAACGCTTGTCAAAACTTACTGGCTTAACAGAAAAAGAAGTGCGCGAATTGCGCTGCAATCTCGGCGTAAACCCATCTTACAAACGCGTAGATTCTTGCGCCGCCGAGTTTGATTCGGTTACATCTTACATGTATTCAACTTACGAAGATTAAAGGAAATAATAAAATTTCTACGCCGATCGAATAAATGCCGTCATTGCGAGCGCGGTGTGGCAAACCAGTGCAGTATTCGGTTTTTCTGGTTTGTCGCGCTGCGTTCGCAATGACGACGTCGAAGAGATAGGGTTAACTAAAATATATGCATCCCCTTAAAATAATCTTAGATTCATGAAATATCTTTCTTACAAAAATATAAAAAATCGCGACGAACTTTTTGTTGAAAATGTCGCTATATCAGAAATTGCTGCAACGGTTGGAACTCCATTTTATTGCTATTCTAAAAAAACTTTAATCGAAAATTTTCAGAATTTTGTTGATGCTTTTGCGCAGGCCGAAATTTCCGATTATAAAATTTGCTACGCCATCAAAGCCAATTATAATTTGCATTTGGTCAAAATTTTAAGCGAACTTGGAGCTGGAATTGATGCGGTTTCAGCTGGTGAAGTTTTTCGTGCTGTAAAAGCTGATATTGATCCTAAAAAAATTGTTTTCGCTGGCGTTGGTAAGACTCGCGAAGAAATAAAATTCGCTCTTGAAAATGGTGTTGAAGAATTTTCTGTCGAGTCAATTGCTGAAATGTATTTGCTTAATGAAGTGGCTTGCGGTTTGAATAAAAAGGCCAAATTTTCGCTGCGCGTTAATCCCAATGTTGATGCCAAAACCATCGATAAAATTTCCACCGGTCGCAAAGGCGACAAGTTCGGTGTTGATATTGAAAAGGCTCTCGATGTTTATGCTCAAGCCTCAAAACTTCCCGGCCTTGAAATTTATGGCATCGCCATGCATATCGGTTCACAAATAACTTTGATCGATCCATTCAAGGCCGCTTTTATCAAGCTTCGCGACCTTTGTTTAAAATTACGCAATCAGGGTCATAAAATTTCTACCCTCGATTTTGGCGGCGGAATTGGCATTTTATACAAAAACGAAAATACGCTTTTGCTCAACGATTACGCCAATCTGATTAAAGAAATTACCAAAGATTTAAATGTCAAAATCAACATCGCCCCAGGGCGCGCGATGGTTGGAAATGCTGGATTGATGGTAACTAGTGTTGTGTTTTTGAAAGAAACTGGCGTTAAAAATTTTGCGATTATTGATGCTGCGATGAACGATCTAATGCGTCCAGGCCTTTACGGCTCCTATCACGAAGTGCTCGAAGTAAGAAAAAAAATTGGCACTAAAATTATTTACGATTTGGCTGGTCCAGTTTGTGAAAGTACCGATATTTTAGCGCAAAGTCGTGAATTAATTAATCCAAAACCAGACGATTTATTGGTGTTCTGTTCCGCTGGCGCTTATGGCTCTTCAATGTCCAACGAATATAATTGCCGCCCGATGATTCCGGAAGTTTTGGTTGATGGCAATAAATTCACCGTAATTCGCCGCCGTCCAACGTTTGATGAAATGCTGCATTTGGAAGTCTATACCAAACTACAAATCTATTGATCGCATTAACTTCGTCTTTTGGTAAAAACTAAAACTTAAAAAACCAGCGGTATATATGATACAGCAAGTTTTTTAAGTTTTAGTTTTTCCTCAAAAATACTTCGTTACTACGATCAATAGATTGGTAGTTTGGTATAAATTAGATAAATTCGAGTTTTAAAAATTTTACCCAAAAAATTGCTAAAGAGATTTTTTTCTGAGGATAAATTTTTTGTACCAGATTTTCGTAAGTTTTTAATTGCGATATATAATGGCTTGGAACAGCTTTGGGCAAAGTTTCGTCCGATTTATAGTCAACGATTAAAACCTCGTTTTCTTTTTCAACTAAAAGGTCGATACGCTTAATCGCAGAATTTCCAGCAATTTCAATTTCGCAACTTACTTTGCCGGAAAAAAGTTTTGTAAAATGTTCGGAAGCAAGAAAATTCAAGACTTCATTTTGGATTTGGTTTTTTTCTGCTGCGGATAAAAATTCTTCTCGAGCGATAACTTTTTTCGTCAATTCAGTCAGCCATTTTTTTTCTGCACCAGAATTTTTACCAAAAATCTCAAGTATTTTGTGGATCAATTTACCTTTGATTTGTGATCGATTTATTTCTCCAGATATAATTTTGAGCTTTTCTAGCGCTGGTTTGAAGCATGCAATTGAATCGCCATTCGATAAGTTTTTGCGAGATAGAGTTTGTGGCCACACTTCAACATTCGGTTCGTTTTTAGTTTTATTGAACACATGGACGGAATTACAAACCTCATCTTGCCTTAGATCCAGCCTTGGTGCATAAGATTCAAACTGTTCTCCAATCCCCAAAACTTCATCGACAATCTCAAATTTATCTCTCGCAAGTTCTCTGGTTTTTTCATCCAAAAATTCTTTCTTCCAACTTTTTTCTGCCACCGATTTTTTAATTAAATTGTACCAACATTCTTCATCGTTGCTATTGCCAATTCCGGCTACATACAACTCATTTTCGGCGCGTGTCATCGCCACATAAAGCAAGCGTAAATATTCATCTTTTGCTTCGTTTTTTTTCAACTCGCGCGCTGATTTTAGTAAATTATTTTCTTCATCTTTTGCGGCACACCAAACTGGTAAACCATCAATCCAAGAAATTTTTTCTTTAGTACTGCGCAGTTGATTTGTGTTAAAACAACAATCGGGTAAAAATACGATTGGCGCTTGCAAACCTTTGGCTGAGTGGATTGTCGTGATCAGAACCTGATTATTTTTTTGCGGCGAAAGCGCAATTTCAGGATTTAATTTTTCAACAAAGTCTAAAAACTTCTGCAAATTTGGTGAAAGATTTTTACAAAAATCAAAAGTTTTAAGGCTGAATTTGTTCAATATTTCCAATGCTTCAGAGCCAAAACGACTAATAATTTTTTTACGATTTTCTTGATCGAGTAAAAAATAAAAAAACTCAAAACAATTTACTTCCTGCGATTTTTTTTGCAGCACATCAAGATTTTTCCAGATCAAAATAAATTTTGGCAAATGCTCTAAAGTCTTATAAATCGTGATTTGATTCTGATTTTTAAAAAGACAGATTTCCAAAAGCTCTTCTTCACTAACGCCAAAAATTGGTGATTTTAAAAGTGCCGCCAGATTCAAATCATCATGCGGCGAAAGTACAAATTTTGCGGCGGCCAATAAATCTTGAATGATCAAACTATCAGCAAACTTTATTTTGCTTAAGCCCCCAAAAGGAATCTGATATTGGTAAAAAAAGCGGTTTAAAATTTTGTCAAAACCATCAGTTCTGCGACGCAGCAAAATCATGAAATCGCTATATTCCAAAGGCTTTTTGTGTCCTTCCAAAATGCGCCCATTTTCAACCCAAGATTTAATTTTGAGCGCGATATTTTCGGCTAAAAATTCGGCTTCAAAATAATCTTCCTGCGCTTGGAAATCGAATTTCCATTCGTAATCTTTTTCTTTAGTTTTTGGCTTTTCTTCTTTTTTAATTTTGATTTGTGGCCAAATTTCAAAATGTCCAACACCTTGGCGAATCGCTTTGTGGCCTTGAAAATCGCTGATTTTGGTGATTGCTGATTTTTCTTTTTCGTTTTTAAAAGTTGTATCAACCACATCCAAAATTGTTGGTAGTGAACGGAAAGAATTATCAAGATTGATTTTATAAAATGGCGCTGGATTTCCTTCCAATTTCTGCGCAAAATAAGAAAAAATTTCTTCACTAATATGGGCTTCAGCGCCTTGAAATGAATAGATCGACTGTTTTTCGTCGCCAACAATAAAAATCGTGCGATTTTTATTGGCAGCGCTTAATCCCGAAAAAAAATCTTCGGTCAAAGCCTTGATAATATTCCATTGTTGATGATTGGTATCTTGTGATTCGTCGATTAAAATATGATCAAACAAACCGTCCATTTTCATTTTTACCCAATCAGAAAAATTGGGATTAGCCAACAACCTGTTGGTTTCGACGATTAGATCGTTATAATCTAAAAAAGAATTTTTATATTTTAACTGGGCGTAAATTTCTAAAATTTGATCAACAAATTTCAAAAGTAGGGCGGTTGAATTGCAGATTTTATAAGAATTTATGCGATTGGAAAAATCTAAAATTAAAGCTTTCTGATCTTCGCAGATGTTAGCAAAATCAGGGTTTTCCAAGATTTTGCCGTAAATTTTTCGCGGCTCATTTTCTTGGGTAAAAAATGCTAATTGATAAATTGAGAGATTTTTTGCTAACGGATTTTTTAAGAATAATCTGATTTTTTCTGCGATTTCTTTATTTCTGGTCAATCCACTTTCATCCAAAGCCAGAGCCATTTCTAAGACTTTTTTCTGGTCGACTAATCGCAGAAATTCTGCAAAAATTTCCTCTTCGTTTTGGTCTTTTGCGACTGAAAATTTCTTAAAAATTTCCTCAATCACGCCTTCAATTCCAAAACAATTTTCTTTCAAAATTGTTAGCTGTTCTTTTTTTGAAAGCAGATCAGAGATCAATTCAGCGAAGGTTGACTCGTGAAGTCGGGCGTTAATTTTTGTGACTAAATTTCTTAATTCGAGATTTTGTGCTGATTTTTTTAGAACTTCTTTTTGAGCTTTTTGTAAAAATAATTTTTCCTGCGCATCTTCCAAAACTTCAAAATTTGGTTTAATTCCAGCTTCAAAGGGAAATATTTTTACCAAACTTTGGCAAAATGAATGAATGGTTTGAATTTTGATGCGCGATTCAGCGTCAAGGATTTCAGCGAATAAAACCCGCGCTTTTTTTAGGTCGAAAGCACTGGCTGCAACGCCGCTTAAATCGAATAATTTTTTAATAAGCTTAGAATCGTCAAGCAAAACCCACTGCGCCAATTCAGCGTTGATGCGGTTTTGCATTTCGGTGGCAGCAACTTTGGTAAAGGTGAGACAGAGAATTTTATCAGGCGCGATACCGCTTAACAATAATCTTAAAACTCGATCGGTAAGAACTTTAGTTTTGCCAGAGCCAGCAGAAGCAAAAACCCAAGATGAATTTTTGGGATTGGATGCGAGTTGTTGAAGTTTGATGGTTTGTGCGAGGTTATCCATCAGGGTATATTTAAGTTATGATGAGTTCAAAACTGCAAACGTAACGCGCGGGCAAAACATAAAAGTTGAGCAATACACTGGCTGCCCCCCCTACAATCACAATGACACTGTGATAAATCCAATGAAAAATTACTGCGTTGCTACTGGAGCCTCTGCTGGAGCTGTAACAGCGGGAGTTGCGGTTGCCGGAACCGAATTCGTATTTGAAGATGCTGTTTTTGAAGCCATGAAGCTACGATATTTTGCAACATATTCATTATGTTCGGCAATTGTGGTTGAAAAATGGTGCTCACCTTTGCCACTAGCTACGAAATATAAATATTCGCTTGCTGGTGGGTTTAATACGGCTTGGATTGAGGCCATTCCTGGATTGCAAATTGGAGTCGGGGGAAGTCCGTAAATATTATAAGTATTGAAATTAGAATTATTGCGGATGTCGCTTAACTTGATTGGCCGCTCTAAGCTTTTATCGCCCATGGTGAAGGAATAAATGATGGTTGGATCTGATTGCAGCTTCATGCCTTTTCTTAGGCGATTAGTGAACACGGAAGCGACTTTTGGACGCTCAGAGTCAATACCAGTTTCTTTTTCAACGATTGAAGCCAGAACCAGAGCTTGTTCTTTGGTTTTTACTGGAATGGTTAAGTCGCGCTTTTCCCAAAGTTCGTTAAGAGTTTTTGCCATCGATTCATGCATTCTTTTTACGATGGTGGCTTTGGTATCGTTGTAAGAATAGAAATAAGTTTCAGGCAATAATGAACCTTCTTTGATATTGGCGGGAATTTGACCGATTAATCCCGGTGACTTATCGACAATCTTAAGAATGCTGTTGGTTGTAAGTCCTTCGGCGGCAGTAACTTTGCGGAAGAAGATATTTCCGCGCACCATTTTGTGCAGAATTTTGTAGTAAGAGGTATTTTTTTCGAAAAAATATTCGCCGTAACGAACTTTTGGATCTAAGCCTTTAATCATCTGAGAGATGTATAAAAAGGAGTCAGAATTTTTAACGATTTTTTCTTGGTGAAGTTTTTCTACAACTTGACGAAAGGTCATGCCGCTTTCGATAATAAATCTTTTATCCTCGCGGTGATAACTATTAGGAGCGTTGAAATACATGATTATACAAAGAATGATCATCAAATAGCAGAAGACCAAAACTGAGAACCCAGCGCAGATATTAGCGAAAATTGTTTTACGCATTAATTAATTTGTGTGGATTTATAATTTTAAACTCGTTTCAAAATCAAGCACGCGTTGGTTCCGCCGAATCCAAATGAGTTTGACATTACGTAATCAATCTTTCTTTGTTTGGCCGTTTTGGCAACTAAGTCAATGTCGCAACCTTCAGAAGGATTCTCTAAATTTAATGTTGGCGGAGCAATATTGTCGCGAATTGCAAGGGCAGAAAAAATTGCTTCGATTGCGCCAGCGGCTCCAAGTAAGTGACCAGTTGCTGATTTTGTTGATGACATTGAAAGTTTGTAAGCGTGATCGCCAAAAACTTTTTTGATTGAATTAACTTCAATTTCATCGCCAAGAGGAGTTGAAGTGCCGTGAGCATTGATATAGTCAATCTGATCATTGCCGATTTGGGCATGTTTTAGAGCAACTTTCATCGCGTAAGTTGCGCCGCGTCCTGAAGATTCAGGAGCTGTAATGTGATAGGCGTCGCCCGACATTCCATAGCCGATAACTTCAGCGTAAATTTTTGCACCGCGTTTTTTAGCGTGTTCATATTCTTCTAAAACCACAACACCAGCTCCTTCGCCCATTACGAAACCATCGCGATCTTTGTCCCAAGGTCTGGAAGCTGCTGTGGGATTATCGTTAAAGTTTGTAGAAAGTGCGCGCAAAGCTGCAAATCCGCCAATGCCAGTTTCGCAGACTGTAGATTCTGCGCCGCCAGCAACCATAACATCAACATCGCCATATTCGATCATGCGAGCAGAATCGCCAATGGCGTGAGTTCCAGTTGCGCAAGCTGTAACAACGGCATGATTTGGTCCCATATAACCATGTTTAATTGAAACTTGTCCTGAAGCTAAATTAATTAAGCTTGCGGGGATAAAAAATGGGCTGATTTTTTTGATGCCGCGATCTCTGATAACCAATGTGGTTTTTTCGATCGAAGGAAGTCCGCCAATGCCAGAGCCGATCATAACACCTGTCTTATATTTTTCATCTTCGCTTTCTGGCTTCCAACCTGAATCTGCAATTGCTTCGTCAGCAGCTGCGATGGCGAAGTGAATAAAGCGATCCATCTTTTTTTGTTCTTTTGGTTCGACGAATTTATCGAGATTAAATAAATTGTCTTCAGTTCCAGATTTAACTTCGCCAGCAATTTTGCATGGTGATTCAGTGGCGTCAAAAAGTGAAATATAGCCGATACCTGATTGACCATTAATAAGTTTTTTCCAAGTGCCTTCAGCTGTTTCAGATAAAGGCGTAACAGCGCCAATGCCAGTAATAACTACTCGTCTTTTTTGTGTCATATTTATGGGAATTTCGAAAGGTTGGGGAATTTCTAAATTGTAGGTTGTGGCTATTTTTAAACGGCGAAAAAATATTTTGAAAGTTTTTTGATTTTTGGTGCAGTCAATTATCTTATCAACTTAGCTAACAAAATCATCAGACGATAAAAATTTCGCATAATTCTTAATTTACTGGCGCCAACTTTTTGACCGTAATCGTAAGAAATTGCGATCTCGTCAATACGACAATTGATGCGCGATAATTTTATTAAAAGCTCGCAAGTGTATGTAAATTCTGGTTCGCAAATGAATTGATCTTTTTGTAATTCGTAAAGTTTTTTTAATTTTTTAACTTTGTAAATGCGATAACCGCTGGTGAAATCTTGTAATTTTTTACCGCGAATGGTCTTCACCGAAAATAAAGTTTGTAATAAAATTGAAGTGAATTTGCTGATAAATTTACGATAAAGTGGAAATTCTGCCATAACACTCTTGCTACAAAATCGTGACGCCACGACCACATCTAAATTATTTTCCTCAAAATATTTTAGCATTTCCGAAATTTGCTCAGGATTGTGGGTATTATCTGCATCAAGTGAAAGCACCAAATCATTGTCGGTGGAATTTTCGATCACATCCAAAAAAATTCTTTTATAAGCGCGACCCAATCCGCGTTCATTTTTTGGCGGAAGAATTTTAACGGGATGGAATTTTGAAAAAGCTTCAAGAAGTTCAAAAGAGCCGTCATTCGTGCCATCAAGGCAGGCGATAATTTCGAATTCGCGACCTAAATTCTGCATCTCATGACTGATATCAACCAAAAGTTTTTTTAGGTTTTTTTCTTCATTCAGGGCGCAAAAAATAATTTTTATCAATTTTATTTAAGATTTAGGATTTAAGATTTTTCCAAGGAGATTTATTTCGAGATTATTTCTAAATCGTAAATCTCAAATCTAAAACTTAATTTCTTCGCGGTGGCTTTTTCGGTTTCCAAAAAACAATTCGACATTCTGATTATTGGCTCTGGCGGCGCAGGTTTAATGGCGGCGATTTCAGCAATAAATTCTGGCGCCAAAAATATTGCCGTAATCAGCAAAGTAATTCCAACCAACAGCCATACGTTTGCGGCTAAAGGTGGAATCAATGCGGCATTAAGTAATGTCAAAGATGATAATTGGAAATGGCACGCTTATGACACCTTGAAAGGTGCAGATTACTTAGCCGATACCGACGCTGTCGAAATTCTTTGTCGCGAAGCGGAGCGTGCAATTTTAGATTTAGAAAAAATGGGCGTAGTTTTTTCGCGCGCGAAAAATGGTAAAATTTCGCAACGTGCTTACGGCGGACAAACCACCAATTTTGGACAAGGCGAAATCGCCTATCGCGCTTGCTATTCTAAGGATAAAACCGGTCACACAATTCTTCACACTCTTCACGAACAAGCGCTAAAAAATAGCGTAAAATTTTTCTCAGAATTTTTTGTTACCGACTTATTAATCGACGAAGAAGGTTGCAAAGGTTGCGTTACTATTGATTTAAATTCTGGCGAAATCGTAGTTTTTGAAAGTCAGATTTTAATCCTCGCAACTGGCGGCTACAGCCAGATTTATCAGAATACCACGTCATCTTTAATATGCAGTGGCGATGGATCAGCGCTGGTTTTTGAAGCGGGTTTAGAATTGCAAGATATGGAATTTGTGCAGTTTCATCCAACCGGAATTTACGGTCATGGATTTTTGGTAACTGAAGCTGCGCGCGGTGAGGGCGGCTATTTACTGAATTCGAAAGGCGAACGTTTTATGAAAAAATACGCGCCAAAAATGATGGAATTAGCTTCGCGAGATGTGATTTCGCAAGCGATGGCAACCGAAATTTACGAAGGTCGCGGACTTGGTGCTAATAAAAATTTTCTTCATTTAGATTTGCGTCATTTGGATGATGAAGTCTTAAACAGCAAGCTTCCGGGCGTTGTTGAATTGGTAAAAAATTTCGCGCGTATTGACGTTAAAAAAGATTTAATTCCAGTAAGTCCATCGGCTCATTACACGATGGGCGGCATTCCAACTAATTTGGATTGCGTTGTGATTAATGGCGAAAAAGAAATTTCTGGATTAATGGCAATCGGCGAAGCGGCCTGTGTTTCTGTGCATGGAGCCAATCGTTTGGGATGTAATTCTTTGTTGGATTTAGTGGTTTTTGGAAAAATCGCCGGAGAAAGAGCGGCGCAAAAAATATCGCATCAAGGCAATAAATCAGCGGAAAAAATTGCCGTAAAAAAAATTAAAGAATTAAAAAATATTTTTGTCGGATCGCATGACGGAGCCAATTTGCCAACTCTAAAAAAACTTCTCCAAGAAAATAACGAAAAACATCTGGGAGTTTTTCGCGACGAAGAGCTTCTTAAAGCTGGATTGACAAAAACGCAGGAACTTTTTCAAATCTTTAAAAATTATCGAATCAAAAACCAAAATTTGATTTGGAACGAAGAGTTGGTTGCTTATTTTGAACTCAAAAATCTTTTTTTAAATTCTCTCGCTTCAAATTTTTCAGCACTTAATCGCTGCGAAAGTCGCGGTGCGCATTATCGCCGCGATTTCTTAAATCGTGATGATGAAAATTTTCACGCTCATAGTTTAGTAAAAATTTCAAACTCTGATGAAAATCAGTTGGAATTTTCACTAAAGGCGGTAAGAAGTCAGTCCTTGATTCCGCAGCTCAATCTCAATTTCCAAATCAGAAAATACTAATGCGCTACAGTGCAAATTTAAACGTCATCATCAAAGCCATCGAAAAAGCCACGGTACATGCGCCGCGCGATTTTATCGAATTGGAAAATTTACAATCTAATCCAGCTTCCGCCGCGAAATTCGCTTCGGCTTGCTATAATCGTGTGAAGCAAATTTTGGCGGACGATTTCACAAAATTAAGACCAGAATATAATTTAATTTTTTCTGACGGTCAGAATATTATTCGCAGCAAAAATGCTGAATATTCTTACATCATTCATCCAATCGATGGCTTCAATAATTTAATGCGTGCTAACCCTGATTTTACTGTTGCTGTAGCCCTAGTTCATCAAAATGAAGATGGTAAAAAGGAATCGATTTCTTTGGCGATTTCAAAAATTTTCGGTGGTGAAACTTACTACTGCGAAAAGGGTTTTGGCGCTTATTTAAACAATCGCCGCATTCGTGTTTCTAAAAGAACTAGCGGCGAAATTTTGATTGCTTCCGAAGATCAATCTTTATTGACCGACAAAAATCAATTACTACGCAGCTACGGTTGTCGCACTTTAGAGTTGGCTTACGCGGCATCTTCTCGCGTGGAAAAAGCCTTTTTTAGAAATCAGCATTTCGATTTAATCAGACCTTTCGGACTCTTGGTGCGTGAGGCTGGTGGTAAAATTACCGAAGACGAAAAAATAATTTCAGTGAGCAATTAATGCAATTTATCGACGAAGCAAGAATACACCTAAAAGCTGGTGATGGTGGTAATGGCGGTTCAAGTTTTAGACGTGAAAAATTTATTCCACGTGGCGGTCCAGATGGCGGCGACGGCGGTCGTGGCGGCAGTATCATTTTTGAATGTGTCAAAGATTTAAACACTCTGATCGATTTTCGTTTCCAACAAAATTTTATCGCAAAAAGCGGGATTAAAGGCCATGGAGCCAACAGAAATGGTCCTGCTGGTCCTGACATGATTTTGAAAGTTCCTTTGGGAACGCAAGTTTTAAGCGAAGAAGGCGCAGTGATTGCTGATTTGATGACTCACGGCGAAATTGTTGTGATTGCTAAGGGCGGGCGCGGCGGACTTGGAAATTCCAATTTTAAAAGTTCTACCAATCGCGCTCCAACTTATTTCCAAAGAGGTGAGGAAGGTAAGCAATTTTGGGTGAATCTAAAATTAAAATTACTTTCTGATGCTGGATTGCTGGGTATGCCAAACGCAGGAAAATCAACCTTCTTGGCTGCAACAACACGCGCTAAACCAAAAATTGCAGATTATCCTTTTACAACTCTAAAGCCACAACTTGGCGTGGTTTATGTTGATGGAAATGAATTTGTTTTGGCTGATATTCCAGGATTAATCAAAGGCGCAAGTGATGGCAAAGGTCTTGGCGATCGCTTCTTAAAACACGTCGAAAGATGTGGAGTTTTGCTGCACTTGATTGACGCTTCGGCGGAAGATGTGGTGGAAAATTATTCAACAATTCGTGAAGAAATTAAAGGTTATTCTCCAGAATTATTAGAAAAAGTGGAAGTGATTGCGCTCAATAAAATCGACCTTTTGGATGCTGACGAGTTAAAGAAAAAAATCACTAAATTGAAAACTTTCTTAAAAAAACAAGGTCACAAAAAACCAGAAGTTTTTGCAATTTCTGGCGCCACAACTCAAGGCATCGAAGAGGTGTTACGCGAGCTTTACAAAAAAATCGTTCAATATCGTGCAGAACAAATTACTGAAGAAAAACAATAAAATTGGTGCCGCTTTAATTACTGGCGGAGCCAAAAGAATAGGGCGCGAGATCGTGATTTTACTGGCATCACAAGGGTACGATATTGCAATTGGTTATAATAAATCAGCAGACGAAGCAAAAAAATTAGCCGCTGAAATTAACAAAAAATTTGGTGTTGAATGTAAAATTTTTGCAGCGGATTTATGCCAAGAAAAAGCGGCAAAAAAATTAGTTGAGGATGTGATAAAAAAATTCCCACATCTTAATTTGCTGATCAATAACGCTTCGATTTTTGATAAGTCGAAATTCTTTGTCGGATCAGATAAACAGCTTACGGATAACCTAAATATTCACTTTATCGCGCCACTAATTTTATCGCAGAAATTTGCGCAAAATATTATGGCGCGAGACATTAAAAATGCGCAAATAATCAACATGGTTGATAAAAATATTGTGCGTTTTGACACTCAATATTTTCATTATCTTTTGAGTAAAAAAAATTTGGCCCAAGCAACTAAGATGCTGGCTTTAGAATTAGCTCCGCACATTCGTGTAAATGGCATCGCGCCGGGTTTTATTCTTGATCCGATTGATAACGGAATTGATTCGCAAATTTTACAAAACATTGTCAAAAAAATTCCGCTGCAAAAAAAAGGTAATCCAAAAAATATTTTGCAAACGGTGGAATTTTTACTCGCCAACGATTTCATCAATGGCCAAATCATCTCAGTTGATGGCGGCGCTAGTTTAAACCACGCTGGTTAAACTGGATCAACGTGAATCATCACATCCAGCACTGGCATTGCAGATGTCAAACGCGCTTCCACATCTAAAACAATATCGTGACTTTCCCGCACCGTAATATCGCCTTTAACTTCAATATGAATATCCATCGCAATCATATCGCCCATTTTTCTGGTGCGTAAATCATGGCATCCAATCACGCCAGACGTGCTTTGAACGATCTCAATAATTTTTTGATTTTTTTCATCATCAACCGCGCGATCCATTAAATCATGCAAAGCTTCCCAAGTAAAATCCCAACCAGTTTTGACAATAATTAGACCCACAATCAGTGCGCCGACAATGTCCAAAATTCTATAACCCAGCAGAGCGCCGATAATACTGACGGCAACAACCAAAGACGAAGCAGCATCGGAGCGCGCGTGCCAAGCATTGGCGACCAACATCGAAGATTTTACTTTTTTCGCCACAACTAACATATAGCGAAATAAAACCTCCTTCGCCACTAAAGTGAAAAGTGCCACCCACAAAGCCTCGATTTGTATGGTCTGCGCTGCAGCTGGAAACATAATTTTGCGAGAGGCATTCCATAAAATTCCAATGCCAACTAATGCCAAAGACGCGCCTAAAAATAACGAAGCCGCATTTTCAAAGCGTTGATGGCCGTAGTGGTGATCGTCATCAGCAACTTTGCTGCCTTTATGATTGGCGATTAAAACCACGAAGTCAGAAAATAAATCTGACAAAGAGTGAATTCCATCCGCGATCAAAGCTTGAGAAGATCCTAAAAATCCGACAAGAATTTGTAATATACTTAAAATAATATTTACCGCAACACTGACCAAAGTGCTGACTTTAGCGGCGCGGCGCTTGGACGCGCTAGTTTCAAAATTGCCGTTAAGATTATGAAGATGATTTTCCATTTTTTTTATCGTTGAAGATTTCGCGTCCCAAATTTTGTAAAGTTGCCGCCAATTCCAAATCAGAAATCCCAGAAATTTTCTGTTGTAAATTTTTTTCTTCAGCTTCTGGAAGCTTTATTTCCAAAGTTTTGGAAGTGCTAATATTTTTTGGTTCTTGTTTGATGACGATTTTTGAAATTGATTTATAGCCATAAAATCGTGCGATGCGCTCAATAATTAATTCTGAATTATTTTCCAAAAAAAATCCTACCGCAGAATTGTGAACTGCAATTGTTAATTTACCGCTAGCTTTTTCTTTGCCAAAATTAACCGATTTGGGATAACAAAAGCTCGCATATTTTTTCCCAATCACATCTTCCCAATTTTTTACCAAATTATTAATTAAAATAAATTCTTTCTTACTGCCTTGAAACAGTGGTTTTAGAAGGTTTGAAAGCTTTTGGTCGAGCGATTGTAATCCGTAAAATGGTTTAGACATTTGATAAAATTTTAACCTTTTTTACAAAAAAATTCGGGAAGTTTTTAGCGAAATAATTTGTGGCGAAATTTAAAGAATTTTCATTTTCAAAAATGCCAAAACAACTAGCGCCGCTGCCCGACATTTTGGCGATTTTGGCATTTTGGTTTTTTAGTTCTTTTAGAATTTCAGCGATCAAAGGAAGGCTTGAGATTGCTGGATTTTCCATGTCGTTTGAGAAATTTAGTAATTCGTAAATATCTTTTTCTAGCAACTTGGAAGTTGGAATTTTTTCTGAAAAATTTCCGTTAAATTTAGCAAAAATTTCTTTGGTAGAAACCAAGATTTTTGGATTAATTAATAATGCTGGAATCGTTGAAAATTGTGGAAAAGGCGTGATTTCTTCGCCACGACCTTTGACTATTGCAGCTTGGTTTTGTAGTAAAAATGCAATATCTGACCCAAAATTTAATGAGATTCTTTGTAGTTTGATAACACTTAAATTCAGAGCAAAAATTTCATTCAAAGCATGAATAAAATATGCGGCATTAGATGATCCGCCACCAAGGCCAGCGCCGACAGGAATGTTTTTTGTAATTTTAATATATAGATTTTTTGAGACGTTAAATTCGGCGACAAAAAAATCTAAAATTTTAGTGAAGAGATTATCTTTTAAATCAATAGCCGCAGAAAATTCGCCAGCGATTTCCAATTTAAATTCGTTATTTTTTTTTACCTCTAAATCGTCGGATAAATCTAAAAAGGCAAAAAGTGATTCTAGTTCGTGATAGTCATCAGGTCTCTTTCCTGTAAGCTTTAGAAATAAATTAATTTTCGCGGGGCAGGAAGATTTG
This sequence comes from uncultured Rhizobium sp., assembly GCA_964434225.1. Classification (GTDB taxonomy): domain Bacteria; phylum Pseudomonadota; class Alphaproteobacteria; order Rickettsiales; family UBA1997; genus UBA2645. The sequence goes on along the minus strand of CAYSUM010000010.1, from coordinate 19,964 downwards.
AACATTGTAAGTTTTTTGGATGGATGAATCGTCCAATTATTTTATCGCAAATAATTCGGAACAATTTCTTCAACTGACTTTGGATTAATTCCAAAATCTTTTTTGAAATTATTTTCGCTCAAAACACTGTCAATTTTAAGTAATTCAACTTGATCCATGGTTAAAATCTTTTTGCTAAATATTTCTAAGAAAAAAGCTAAAGTTTTAGCGCCAGAAAACGATAAGTTGATGAATCTGATTTCGCGATTGCAATAGTTGCCAAGCAATTCCATCAAGTGTTTGAAGCTGTAGATTTTGTCGCAACCAACTTCATAAACTTTGCTTTTAAATTTTTTGTTTTCGGGAATTCGGACAATTATTTGCGCTAAATCTTCAACATAAATTGGCTGAAATTTTGTTGCGCCGTGATTGATTAAAGGCAGTATTTTGAAGGATTTGGACAATGTAGCAAATTTATTAAAGAAATTATCTCTTTCGCCAAAAATAATCGAAGGACGTAAAATTGTGGCGCTAGAAAAATTTTCTTGAATCATCTTTTCAGCTTCGCGTTTTGAAGCGGCATACTTTGATTTTGAAGGCTTGTCAATGCCAAGAGCCGAAAGATAAACTAAATTTTTAACATGAAATTCGTGACATTTAAGAGCGATATTTTTCGACAGATCGACGTGGTATTTTTTGAAGTCGCCTTTTTTTTCTTCAGCCAACAATCCAACTAAATTTACCACCAAATCGGCGCCAGCAATTATTGAATCTAGTCGTTCGTAGTTCTGATAATTCCATTCAACTAGAGATAAAAAATCGGGCGAAGTAAAAGTTTTGAAAAAAGCTGATTTTTCTTTGTCGCGAGTGACGATTTTAACTCGATAATTTTGATCAAGTAATTTTCTGATAAGGCTTACGCCAAGAAATCCCGAGCCGCCGAAGATGACTGCAATTTTCATGTTTTGAATTAATTAGTTGATAAAACTAGCGCATAATTTGCGTTCGCTCTTTTGACAAAAAGGAAAAGTTTTTTTGTCGATTTTTTAGTGTCTTCGACAATTCTTTGTAAGTCAGAAATGCTTTTTACGGGAGCTTGATTTGCTGATAAAATTATATCGCCAAGCATCACGCCTTTGTCGGCAGCTTCTGATTTGCTGGCGACATCGACGATTAACAAACCATCAACATTGGCAGTAATATTTCTTTCTTTTTTGATTTTTTCGCCAAGTTCAGCAAGTCCCAAACCCAGAATTTGCGCGCTTGGTTTGAGAACTTGTTTTTTTAGAGTTGGTTTGTTTTCAGCTTTTTTAACTTCATCATCTTTCATTTTTCCGATTTTAACTTTTACAACTTTAACCTTGCCGCGACGCAGAATAGTAAGGTTTGCAACTTTTCCAACTGCAGTTCTGGCAACAATTCTTGGCAGAAGTTTCATCTCGGTAATATCTTGATCATCAAATTTAATGACGATGTCAGTTGGTAAAATTCCCGCTTTGTCGGCGGGTCCGTCTCTGGTCACTTCATTGACAAAAGCACCTTTGGCTTTTTCCATTTTTATGGATTCGGCAATTTCATCGGTAACGTCTTGAACCGAGACTCCAAGCCAGCCACGCGTAACTTCGCCTTGATCACGCAATTGTTTAATAACGAGCTGCGCATTGGAAGAGGGGGTCGCGAAGCCAATTCCAACATTGCCGCCAGAAGGTGAAAAGATTGCTGTGCTGATTCCAATAACTTCACCTTTTGCGTTAAACAAAGGGCCACCACTATTGCCTTTATTGATTGCGGCGTCGGTTTGAATAAATTCGTCAGATTGTCCATTGTTAATGTCGCGGCTACGGGCGGAAACGATGCCCACCGAAACTGATCCGCCAAGGCCGTAAGGATTTCCAATTACAATTACCCAATCGCCGATGCGCGCTTTGGCGGAATCGCCGAATTTTACGAAAGATAATTCTTTTTCAGGGGTAATTTTGATCAGTGCTAAATCGGTTTTTTTGTCGACGCCAATCACTTTTGCTTTGTATTTTGCGCCGTCATTAAGGTTGACATTAATATCTTCAGAATCATCGATAACGTGGCTATTGGTAACGATGTAGCCATCTTTAGAAATTATAAAACCTGAGCCAATTGACGAAACTTTTCTTCTTGAATTTGGTTGGCTGCGAAATTCCTCTTCGAGCTGATTTTTATATTCTTCAAGCAGCGGACTTTTTGGCAAATCGGTCAATAAAGTTGGATCAATCGCGCCACTATTGTTTGCGCCAAGATCTTGCATCGCAGAAATATTTACGACGGCGGGAATTAATTCTTCAATAATGTCGGCAAAGCCAGTGGTGACGGATTGTTTTGTTGCGGGCGTGGCTTCAGTTTTGGTGGTAACTGTATGATATTTTTTTTGCGCGAAAGCTTGATTTTGTAAGGAAAAAACAGCAACGGTAAAATAGACAAAAAGTAAAATCTTTTTCATGGTAATTTGGCAAGTTGTGGATTTGAATCTAAGGCAGATTTTAGTCGAACCCTCAAGTTAAAAAACCAAGACAAGATATGAAAGAAAAAATTGGAATTGTGCCAGTTGTTGGCGTGAAAAAAATTATTGCAGTGGCGTCAGCCAAAGGCGGAGTTGGAAAATCGACGATCGCTTGCAATTTGGCGCTGAGTTTAAAAATGTTGGGAAATAAAGTGGCTCTAGTTGATGCCGATATTTATGGGCCCTCAATTCCGCATCTGATGAATTTATCTGGTACGCCACAAATCTCTGACGGCTTGCTTTTGCCGATTATTTCGCATGGCGTAAAATGTATTTCGATTGGATCTCTGGTCGACGAAAAAGCTGCTGGAGTTTGGCGCGGGCCGATGGTGACCAAAATTCTTCATCAATTAATCCGCAGTGTAAATTGGAAAAGCGACGGCGAAGAGGTTGATGTGATGATTGTCGACATGCCTCCTGGTACGGGAGATGTTTATTTAAGTATGGCAGAAAAATTTCCGCTTGCTGGAGTCGTGATTGTTTCAACGCCGCAAAGTCTTGCTGTGATTGACGTGGTGAAGTCGATTGATTGTTTTGAAAAGTTACAAGTTCCAGTTTTGGGATTAATTCAAAATATGGCGTATTTGAAAATTGCGGGTGAGAAAAAATATTTATTTGGCAAGGACGGCGCAAAAAATTTAGCAGAAAAATCAAGTATAAATTTTTTGGGTGAAGTGCCAATTATGCAGGAAATATCTGATTCTACAGAAAAAAGAATGCCCATTGTAATTGCGAATCCAAAGTCGGAAGCGGCAGAGATTTTTGGGAAGATTGCAGAAATGTTGAACTAAAAAAGTAATTTTTAGAGCCTGTATTCAAATTTAATGTTTATGATCATGACGATGCTGATAAATCGCCAGCGCACCTTTATTTCCAAATAACGACAGATATTCGGGATGTTGATTTACACTCTCTGGCGAACCGTGACAACAAACGTGATGATTTACACAAAATACAAAATCGGTCTTTTGCATCACCATATGTAAATCGTGCGAAACCAATAAAATTGCGCAGTTCTGGGCTTTTCTAATCTCGTCAATAATCTGATAAAATTCTTCAGTAGCGCCAATATCCATATATTGCGTTGGTTCATCCAGCACTAGCAAATCGGGCTTATTGATAATAGTGCGCAAAAACAAAACTTTCTGCATTTGTCCGCCAGAAAGATCATGGATTTGTTTAGTCAAAATATTTTCCAACTTCAGCCGTGCGATCAGGCTGTTAATGCGATCGTCAAAAATAATTTTGTGAGTTGATAGTGTCAAAAAATCTCTCACAGTCAGCGGAATAGTTTTCTCAACCGAAATTTTTTGTGGCATGTAACCAATTTTAATATTGGAATCTTTTTTGATGGTGCCAGATGTTGGTTGCAAAACACCAAGCAAAATACGGGCGATTGAGGTTTTGCCGCCGCCATTGGGACCGATTAAGGTGGTAATTTCACCCTTGTTTAGATGTAGCGAAACCTTGTCGATAATTTGCTGACCATCTAGTTTAAGACCAATATTATCAAGGCTTGCGAGTGACATTAATTAACAAAATATAATTTGATGAAATTTTTTTTAAGAATTTTTTTATTGCTTTTGCTCAGCTCTCAAGCGGCTTTGGCGCAAAATAATGTGACAAAAAAACCACTGATTGTTGCTTCAATAAATCCAATTTACCAAATTATTTTGGCGATTGCTGCCGATAAGAGCAACAATGTTTTGATCATCGGTCCCAGCCTTTCCGAGCATGATTATAGTTTTAAAAAAAGTGACATAAAAACAGTTGCTGAGGCTGACTTAATTTTTTATGTCAGTGATGATTTGGAAAAAAATTTTGCACCTTTAATCAAAAGTCAGAACAAAAAATTGCGCGCCTTTGAACTTTCTAAAATCAACGGCTTGAAGCTTCTGCAAAAAAGAAATGACGTTACAAAAATTGATCCGCATATTTGGATGAATCCACAAAATGCTATAAAAATTGCGGAATTTGTCGCAAAAAAAGTTGCAGAAATTGACGTCAAAAATTCAGCGCAATATTACAAAAATCTTGAAAAATTCAAAAAAGAAATCGCTACAACTGACAGAGCTATCAAGTCAAAACTCTTTAAAATAAAAAGTTCAGACTATGTTTTTTTTCACGATGGCTATCAATATTTCGAAAATTATTTCGACCTGACTTCCTTAAAAATTATCGCTTCAAATCACGATCAAGAGCTTGGAATTAAAGATCTAAAAGAGATCGACGTCTTGGTCAAGCAAGGCAGTATCAAATGTATTTTTGGCGAAAAATGGGACAATAAAAATACCGCGCAGAAACTGGCGCGTAACTACAAGATAAAATTCATCAAATTAGATTTAGCGGGAGAAAAAAATGGCTACCCAGAGTTGTTGACGAAAATCTCTGACGGTCTCTCAAGTTGTGCGGGCGAAGATGGCCAATAATGGCGCTATCACTGTGCAATTTTACCCATAATTTTGAAAAAAATTAAGTTGTAAGTTATGAATTTTCGGAAGAATAAAAAGAATTAATGAAAGATTGGCATGAAAAGTTGCTAAGCGTTAATCCATTAATTGGTGATACATATATCGCACCAAATGGTAGGTCTTTGGTTGATGAGATCGATGCATTTGGTAAGTTTCTGCTAGAAAGAGTATTTGTTGGCGAAAATGATTTACGGCTTCTTGCGCAGCTAAGATCAATATCCAAAGATCCATCTCTTGTCGCAATTTCTATTTCTGGATTCAACGACAATCCTGACAGAATATTTTCTTATTTGGTTGATGGCGCTATGTCCAACATTATGAGAGTTTATGATTCGCAAGACGCCACGGAAAATCATAAACATATTTTTATTGACCCAAGGCAATTAGGGCGCTGTCGCAAATCAACTTTTTCGTCGAATTTTTGTGATTCTAAATTTTTTGAAACACACGTACATCTAGGCACGCTTACCTTTCAAAAAATTTAGAATCACAAAAATTTATTAGAAAAACTTGGTTTACGCGACAGCGCCATAAACCTTAGCGTACGTTTTTGCGCCATTGGACTTTCAGACCCCAAGGAATGATTGAAGCTCTCCACAAACTTCTTTTGTGAGGTTGATTCTCTTGAGAGTTATAAAAAAGCAAAGTCCAAGAAAATATTCTTGATTCAAAAAGCCGAAATAGTCAAAAAGCGGTCCATCATTTTTTAGAAATCTCAAAACATCAAAAGCTTTTAAGCGAGGTAATAATTGCTTAAAAGTACAAACCAAAAACCAAATTCAAGCCCACAACCTTGATTTGAATAAGTTTAAAACCCAATGAATCACCGCACACCAATCACCCAAATCAGTTTAATTATCTTAATTCTCACCACTTCTTGCATTTCAAAAGATCAGAAGGTTGAAGGTTTTTCTCTGTCTCAAACGCCAACCAAAGCCTTAATTTCTACCTTTGAGGTCGATGACAAAAAGCTAGATCTGGCCCACATTCAAAGTGGCTGCGACATCGTCAATTCCATCCAAAATGAAATTCCGCAAAACTTTTCTTACGTCGATTTTTTTCACACCTACCTCAAATTCAAAAGCTACCAACCAAAATATTTAGAGCATTTTGCCTGCCGCCAAAAACTAGAAAATCAGGCCTATTATTTTTTGAGCTTAGATCGTGAGCCACTCGCTAAAATTGATTATCGCAGCAATGTTGAAGCTTACGCGCTGCACCGCGAAATTGTCAGAAACTTATTCAAAATAACAAAGTTAAGGATCAGTGCAGTAGCTAATGATAACCTCTGTTGCGCCAACGATAACTTCCAGACTTGTTCAAGCAAAAAATCTAAAAATGAAAGAAAAGCCAACAACTCATGAAAAAATCCAAACCGCTTAAAAATTTCACTATTCTAGGTTTTCCTCTTTATTTCTCGCGAGTCCTTTCGCTTATTGCTTTGTTGTTAGTCAGCGCATGTGCTACAGTACAAAAAGACGAACAGAAAATGGAAAATTTCTACACGCATAAAAACTGCAAAGTGGTAAGAGATTTTCTGATAAGCTTCGACAAAAATTATGCTCCAAAGCTTTCCCGTGGTAAAATTTTTGATTATTCAAATTCTCAGGCGCTAATAGGTGAGCTATCCGGAATTTTTGTTACTGATCAAATTTGTACCAAAAAAATTTTATCTGTGAGCAATAAGCTCTCTGGTTACACAAAAGTCGCTATTCTAAGCGCGCTGATCTACGCAGAATATAACGAAGCCGCCAAAGAATTTGCGGTGCGACATTCTCTAAGTCCTCAGTTAGAGCACTTCAAAGATAGAAAAGGCATCAAGTTGACTGTTTCTGAATACCATCCATCAACAAACGATCTTCTTATAGGGGCTTACAAAGCTACAGGCGACAATCTCTATATCGATAACATCCTGCAAAACTTTAAAACTGCCGATATTAGAATGGTTAAAGATGCAATCAGATATGGTTTTGTAATCAGTAAATTCGGCAGTTCTTCATCTCCATATAAAGATCATCACGCAAAGATTATTCAATCTTTGAAGAAAAAATATTATAAAGAGAAAGACCCAAAGCCATTCTCACGCTTGATGACACTAAGTACTGCATTTTGGGCGCTTAAATCTCTTGCAGCAAATGATAACAATCTTGCCAGTCACTTAAAGGATTTCTTTGCAGAAGGCGATATGAAGAGCATTCTCCTAATTGAACAAAACAATTTTTCTAACTATCTAACTGGTCTGGTTATGGATATGTCTGATGTTGGTAAATTTAATAAAAAATCTCTCACCAAGGAAGAAAAGAAGGGATGGGAATTTGTGAATAAGAACAAAAAGTTAATCGCAGATTATGAAGAATTAAAGGAGCCGAATATGATGGAGTTGGTGAAATGAAAATAAAAACTTCTCAACCACCTATAAATCACAAAGCAAAAGAAGCACAAGAGCATGAAGACCGACTAGCTCTAGCTACTATGAGATTTAAAAAACAAGTTTGTGTAGCAATGACGTTTTTATCAATTTGCAGCTGTGCTGGTAGATTTGAAATGAAGAAAGATCATTTTGCTTCAGATGATGGACAGCAAAAATACCATACCGCTTTTCGAATAAAATTTAATTACGAAGAAAAAAATACCTCAGCCAATCCTATTTCTGGATGTAGATTTCACTTTTCTGGAGATGGTCTTTATAACATCCCCGTAATCGGATTTAAAACCTCTGAGCGTAGTTATGAGTATAAAGTTAAGCAGGATTATGTTTTTGTAGAGGGTGATTCTGGAGATATCTATCTTTCGGCTATCAATTCAAAGACGATTCCGGTTCAATCATCACCAGCGACAAAATTACAATTACCAACCAATTCAGCGGATCTGAAACCAACCAAACCGGAAGCGAAATCTTGAAGAAGATTGAGTTTGCGGATGGCAGGGCGGTTGCGAATGATAATTTTTTGACAGAGCAAAAATTTCAAAAAACGAAGAAAATCAAAATATGAATAAAAAAATTAGAACCGTTTTAGTTGTGGCTTTTACAACTTGTTTTTTGGCTGAATCTGCTTGGGCGGATTTTATTAAATTTGAAAGGGTTTCATGCATTCCAGAATTAAATTATTTTGAAATTTCGGCATTTGATTTTACGTCCGACTCAAAACAAGAGAATGACGTTATCATCTATAAGCCAAAAGATCTTGAGAAATATGGCTTGTTGAATGGCAATGATTATCTCTGCAAGCTTAATGAGGGTGTAATTAAGGTTGAGGTTGATAGATATGATCCAGAAGAAAGTGGTCTTTATTTTTGCAAAGGCGAACCACCATCAATACTAAAAATTTGGGTGGATAATCTTCTCGTGGTCCATTTAAAACACTTCAATGATTGCGAAGTTGGGGATGTATACTCAACAAAGTCAATCAACATCAAACTTGCCGAAAAGGGTAAGTTATTAAAAATTGGTTTTGATGTTCAAGATAATAACAGACCAAGGCCATTAAGTTTTAATTTATATAAAAAAGATTTGAGATGGGAGGTTGAAAAGAGCAAAAAAGATTTTTCCCCAATCACTGGTAATAAAATTTTTGAATATCTTAATAACAACAAAAACTAATCATCACATATGACCACCGCAACCTTAAATACGAACCTGACCAGTGCAGGAGTAAAAGTCCAGATTCAAGATTTAATGAATCGGTTGAATAATCCTAATTTGACCTCGGCGGAATATTCTCAAATCCGCTATGAGTTTGTGAAGTTTAATGAGGCATCTTATACTCAAATTTATGATGATAAAACTAGTAAAGTTCTAACGGATCCATCTCAAGCTAAAGGATATGTTAGTATTGGTGTTGGATTCAATATGGATAGGGTCAAGAAGCTAGAACAGAGTGGAATGCTGCATTTGGTGGTTCAATAAGTTTTGATGATGTTTATAATAATCGTATTCAACTAAACGAAAATCAAGTAAGGCAGCTTTATGATTATTCTGTATCCATAAGAGAATCTGAAGTTTCTACAATATATAAAAATGTAAATCTTACGCCGGCTCAGAGATTGGTAGTTGAGGATCTATATTTTAATGCGCCATCACTTGTTAATGGTAAAATTGATAGCAATGGAAATTACACTGGTACTAGTTTCTTTAGAAATATGGACCAATATATCAAAATCGGTGATCAAACTTATCTTGATAATGTTTTAAAAGAAGTTCTTGAAAATTCTAATAAGTCCGAAGGGCAACTTTTAATCGGCCTCTCCAACCGCCGCCTCAAAGAAGCTGCCATCCTCTCTGGCGATGCTGAAATAAAACTCCCAGACAGTGAAGTGAGGGAGTTGTTTAATGCCAACAAAGAAAAGTTTGATGTCAGAATTGATGGCAAATCAGCGGAAGAATATTTCGATAATCAGATAAAGGCTAATGGCTTATCAATCGATACTTCTTTGTTTTTTGACGATAGTAAATTTTTTACTTCTGAATCCGATCCAAGAATCATGCTTGCCGACTCTGGCATGATTGGAAGTGATGCATTAAGCCCGCTCGAAGAAGTGATAATCAGGCTAAAAGACAGCGAAGGAAAAGAGTTTAGTTTGGTTAAAGATGTTTGGATCCCCCTCAAAGACGGTACAACTGCTGCGGTAAATACTGTAATAGAAGCCATCGATTCCTCCATCGAAACCACTGCCAACTTCCTAACCTTCGAAGCTCAAAAAACCGCAGAAATCATTATCGAAAGAATTAAGTCTGATACCTACCTAGAATCATTAATGGGCAGTGTTCTTGCTGATATTCTTTTGGGAGAAAACGATCCCAAAGAAATTGCTAAACATCTGGCTGAAGGACAGCTCAGATCTTTAGCTACTTCTTTGCTTGATGAGAACATTCGTAAAGTTCTGATCGATTCTGGAATGACTCAGAGCTCCATAGATAATCTGGTTGGTCCAAAAGTGGTAAACTATGTTGTGAATGTAGATGCTTCAGGAGCTAAAACTGTTACTGCTCTTGATGCAAGTGGCAAGCCTGTTGGTGCAACTCTTCAGGGAACGATCTACACCGCTATCTTAAACTTTGCGATTTCTGCTGCTGATTCAAGTGGCTGGAATAGTGAAGAATATGCCCAAGCTGCAAAGGTGGCAATTGCTTCAGCTATTGTAAGCGCAGTTGTTACCACAGTTCTAACTGCAATTGCTCCAGGAATTGGAACGGTAGCTGGTATTGTAATCAGTGCTGTGGTTTGCGCTTTGGTTGTTGGCCCTTTGGTTACTTACGCTGACGATCAATATAAAATTACCGAAGATATTTTTATAATGGCACGCGATCTTGTAAAAGATTTAGCTAAAGACCCAGTCAATACCATTGAAGACTTTGATCCAGTTGATACCACAAAGCAGCTTATAGAATACGCAAAAGACTACGTAGAAAATGTCGGTAAATTCGGAAGGAATGTCCTGATTGGCGGATATAACTTATTTGGAGGTAATTACGGTAAAACCTATAAGCTTGGACAATATCCAACTCCATATCCATCAGTTAGCATTACAGCAAAAGCAGATGGATCAGGCAATATAATCCAAGGACTTGACCCTCAAGGCGTAACCGCAATAGCCCGCGAATATTACCACGATGATATCTACGGTACATCAGGCAGTGATAACCTCATCGGAAAGAGTGGAACCAATACCATAGCTGGTTACGAAGGTAATGACCATATCGAAGGAAGAGGAGATATCGACCTTCTAATAGGCGGAGCTGGCGATGATGAAATCTTCGGTGGCAATGGTGATGACCAGCTTTACGGAACTGAAGGAAACGACAATCTCTTCGGTGGCAATGGCAACGACATCATAATTGGCGGAACCGGCGCATCAATTTCTGGTGAAGGAAGCTTAGAAGATGGCAACGACTTTATCCAAGGCGGCAATGGCGATGATCAGATTATGGGTGAAGCTGGCAACGATCAAATCCAAGGAAATTCAGGAAACGACACTATCCTTGGCGGAACTGGCAATGACCGAATTGAAGGTAATGAAGGAGATGACTCAATTCTTGGTGAAGATGGTGATGATATGATTCTTGGTGGAGTCGGAAGCGATATTATTGATGGAGGAGCCGGAGTTGATTACATTGAAGGAAATGAAGGCAATGACAATATCCGTGGTGGTGATGGCGATGATGAAATTTACGGACAAGCTGGAGTTGACATAATCTACGGCGATGCTGGCAATGACTTAATCAACACTGGATCAGAAAATGATTTAGCTTTTGGCGGTCTTGGCAATGACATCATCTACGGTTCTGACGGTGATGACACATTAAGTGGTGAACTTGGTAACGACTATGTAATCGGCGCAAACGGCGTTGACACAATTGACGGCGGCGCTGGGGATGATGTTCTTCTTGGCGGAGCTGATAATGATTCAATTGCCAGCGGAATTGGCAACGACACCATAATTTTTAGAAGCGGTGATGGCCAAGACACCATTGACGAAACTGACACCATCACAAATTACTCAATTAATGAAGTTGGCGACGACACAATTTACCTCTCTGACCTAACTTCTAAACTCAGCGACAACAGCACCAAACTAGTGGTTTTAACCAAGTCTGGCGATGATCTTGTAATTCAATTCAAAGATGATTCTGGTGCTTTAACGACAGATCAAATCACCATTAAGAACCAACTTTCGGGTGATGGCGAAATTGTTAAAAAAATTGAAAGAATTATTGCCAACGACAACTTCGAAAATATTTTGTACGCACCTCGAATACTAACGTTGAATCACCGCTAAAACTTTATGAGAAAAATCTCTGACAAAAAACGCAAATTTACAAACAGATCAATCTTTGCCGGCCTAACAGCAATCCTATTTTTGCTGGTTGCTTTTGAGGCAAAAGCGGATTGGTTTTGGAAGAGAAGGGGGCCTTGCGAAACTATGGTTGAGCCAATTGTTAATAAGCCGCTAATTTTAACCTTAGTCCTAAAAAATAAAAAAGATGTCGATCGCGCCCAGCATGGATGCTATCAATCAATATTAAAAGACGGCGACCACAGAGAGCTTTATGCATATTACAAACTTTATAAATATGCTGATGACGGCCTAAAAAGAACTCACAAAGGAGAAGATAAAGCGCCAAACAATATCTACCACTACATGCTCTTTTACGCCAATCAAAACTCCCGTATCTTCGATGAAAAAACTCAATACTTTAAAAACGAACAAGGTCTCTATGAACAAGAACTAAAAGACTTTGAAGATCAAATGAACCAAGAGGAAAAGATAAAATCTTTTGCATATATTGCTGATAATTTAGCAACTGGAACTGAGGGATGGGTGAAGATACACGATTACAGAAAGAGTTTTGAATATTTGAAGAAGGCGGCGGAGGCGGGGGATGCTGTTTCTCAGCATGAGCTAGGAGCTTGTTATTTTTTGGGAAGGGATAGATATATAAAATTTAATTTTGAAAAAAATCACATAAAATCTTTTAAGTGGATTTTTCTTTCCACTAAGCACTCAAAGCAAGGAAGTTATAACTATGAAGAATCAAACCGTGCTTTAAGAATCGTTAAAAAGGAGATGACCGCAGCAGAGTTAAGAGAAGCTGATAGTCAAATTGAAAAATGGTTAAAAGAAAATGAAGGTTTTATTAAAAAACATCCTCTTGAAATTAATAAAATGAGCAAAGGGGAGGTTAAGAGCCTTAAGCAAGAATATCAGAAATTCATCAAAGAAAATAACCTAAACCAAACACCATCAACCAACTAAATACCTATTGTCATGCCAAACCAAAACGACCTACCACCACTCCCAGAAATTCCGGTTCCCGAATCTTCAAATGTAAGACTTTCTGAAACAGGAGAGTTTAATTTTGCCACTAATCTCAACGAAATCGGAAGCGTAACTCGCAACTGGTCGATCTCTTATCAAAGACTCCAGTCTGAAAACCCCAATGCTCCCACATATCAATTATTGATTTCTTCGGGTGTTGGAACTGTTGGCGAAATTGTTAAAAAAATCGAAAGAATTATTGCCAACGACAACTTCGAAAATATTTTGTACGCACCTCGAATACTAACGTTGAATCACCGCTAAAACTTTATGAGAAAAATCTCTGATAAAAAACGCAAATTCGTAGTTTATTTAGTCTTTGCTTTGCTATCTGTTTTGTTTGCTAAGGTTTTTACCCATATGCCTTTTGGTCATTATGAACAGAATGACTATTGTGTGGTTCAAGCTTCTGAACGCGATCTAAAATGGTTTAAACAAAATAATTCTGATTTTTTTGAATTAAGCAGAAAGAGAGGCAAAGTTTTTGTTGAAATTGGTGGCCAGTTTATTGGTTACGATCCAGTTTTACATCAATCTCAGACAAATATATTTATAGAGCTTGATGGACATGACATAAAGACTTCTAACTCAAAGAGCTTTGCCTTGGGGGATCCATGCACCTTAACTCAGAAATTTTATATAATTTATGCCTTTTTATTTTTGGCATTTTTCCTGTTTTTGAACGTCGTTGTTTCTTTGGATCGCAATTCCAAATCAAATCAAAAAAATGACAAATTAAGGAAGGCGGCAATACTAATTTTGATTCTTTTTATATCATCGAGAATTGCTGATTTCGCTATTTATCCAGCTTTGAGCCATAATCCGCAGGGAGAGTATTGTAAGTGGCAAGCTGGAAGTTATAATAGATGGCGAAGAGCTATGTATCCTGACTCTTTTAACAAAGAAATCAAAAAAGCTTTTGTTGAAATTAATGGTGAATTTGTTTCTTACGACCCTCTATTGCACAGTGATTACGAGATAGTATTTGTTGAGTGTGATGATTGCGACATTCATCTATCGAACTCAAAATCAGTTTCTGGTGAAGACCCCTGCACTCTAACCAAAGACTTTTATTGGTTTTATGCTTTCTTATTCATAACATTTTTTTCACTTCTGCGTTTTGTTATTTATCCATTAATCAGACCAAAAAACCCAAACACCACAGGAGAATAAGATGAGCAAAATCGACGATATTTTAAACAACACCAACACCCAATTTACTGTAAGTAATAACCCAGATCCTAAGCCTAACTACGCCTCACACTATGCACTAGATTTTGCTGGCAGAATTGCAGTTTCCGCTTACGTCTCAGATATCGACAGACTTTCTGCTAAATATGGAGTTGATCCACATTTAGTAAAATCGATTATGTATGTTGAGAATGCTCAAGGTAATTATGGAGGCCTAACTTATTTAGCTGATTCTCTCGGTTTTTCTAGAACAATAATGCCAATGAACATTAACCCCAATATCTGGGGTGGATTAGTTGGAAGTGATGCCAATTTTAATAGTGCCCAAACCAATATTGAAGCTGGTGTGATTTTAATTAGCAGGATTCAAAATCACCTTGCGCCAACAGATAGAACTATAGCAAAGATTGCTACTTTGTATAACAGTACTGATCAAACTAAGGTAACTAATTATGGTGCTAGAGTTGAGCAAGTCTACAGCAGCCTAAGTTTTGAATCAAACTACGACGACTTACATTTGGAGAAGTATATATCTACTGCAAGCGCTTTAGATCAGCTTAAATTTGTTAAAGAAGGCGAATACGCTTTCGTAAATAATGACTCAGGTGGGAAATATCTTTTTAAGATTGTTAATGGAGTTCCAACAATTGTAGATCCAAACTGCAATCTAGACGCAAGTAATCCAAATTTAGAAATTATCAAATCACTTCCAGCGGGCTCAAGGGTTAATTTTATTGGATCGGGAGATGTTAAAAACTCTGCATCAGTTACAGATGCTTTAAAATATTCGATTTCAAGTGGAGATACGCTTTCGCAAATTGCTCAAAATTATGATGTTTCAGTTGATTACTTATTGTCGATTAATCCGAGCATAACAAATCCAAATCAAATCCAGGCTGGACAAGCAATTAATGTTCCAGCCTCAGCTGTTATTTATAAAACTTATAATGGCGACCAAACTTACGTCTTCAACTCTTCAGGTCTTTTAAAGGAAGAAGCCAAATTCTTTAACAAAGACGGCGAAGAAGTTTCGCAATCTGACGCCATCATAAAGCTTGAAAATACCGAGCTGGGTAAATTAAGTGTTATCAGAACCGATCTTACGGTGACTTTGCGCGATAATACCACCACAACCCTTGATACAGTTCTAAACACCATCGATACCTCATCCAAAGCCTTCGACAACTTTATTGGCTCTGGTTTTAGCTCAATCACCAAAAAGCTATTTGGTGTAGAATCAAATGCTCAAGGGCTAGCTGCCGAGATTGCTCTTTCTTTAGCAACTGGTCAAAACTTAGAAGAAATTGCCACAAAAATTGCCTTAAGAGAAATTCTTATTTCTCCGAGTTTTGACAAAATAGCCATTTACTCAAATGTTGACACCAGGATTGGGGAAGAACTTTCGCTTGGTTATAATGACTTGATGCAATATCAAGACGAACAAACTAATCCCAACTCAACATGTTCTGGTTCAACTCCTGCGGCGTCTCGTGTTTGTGCAGTGACGGCTCATTTAGTGAGTGCTACGATCAATGATTTATTTGCTGATGAAAAGGTGATTGCCAATGATAATTTTTTTACAGTTCAAAGAGATCAATCTGCTGCCAGAAACTATTTTATTAACCCCAACAAAATCAAAATATGATTCGCTTTTTCTTTCCTCATGTAGCGGGTTTATTTATATATATCCTCTTAAAAGTTCTGCAAAAACAAGGAAGGTTAAAAAGATTTGATAAATATCTTTGGTCACCATTTGTGATGGGGTTTGGGTTTGTTACTCCTTTGCTGTCTTTGGTTTTGAATTATAGCAGTATTCACATTTATGGCCCAAAAAGTGTAATTTTGTCTGCATTAATTTACTCACAGGGTCTGTGGATTGCCTTGCTTTGTCAGTTACTAGCGGTTTTTTATAAGAGAAATTTCTTTTTAAACTTAAGTTATTTGTTTGCGTGGATCTCAATTATATCACCTTTAATCATGCTGCTTTTACTTAGTTTTTCTATCGATTAAAATTAAAATCATTTTTCATATAACAACTTAAACCACATTTTATATGTCATACCAAAACGAAGTGTTCAAATATATTGCTGAACACCAAACCCAAATCACAAACATTGCCAATCAACTTGGTGTTTCAAGAGCTGCTGTTGCTGGAAGTGTTGCAGAGGAATATAATAGTATATTGAATTCTGGTTTAATTCATGATGGTGGAAATCAATTTGGAGAGTGGTTAGCTACAGAAAATCACCAACTCATCTCCCAAGACTACGCCTTCATCTCCAACCCAGCTAACAGAGACATCTTATTAAATCCAAGCTTATTAGACAAATTAGCTCATCCAACCCTAAATGATGTTGGTTATGGTAATATTAAACTCTACACCGCAATAAATTTATTAGATAAATACATTGCCGCAAACCCCAGCAGTGATCCATTGGGAATTAAGCAATTCGCCCAAGATTATAACCAATTAGCGGTAAAGCTGATTGATGCCAGCAGCGACACCACCTTTAAATTTGCTGGTTTGATGGTTAAGCAAGGGCAAAATTTATTTTCCAAAGAATTACCAAATAATTGGAGCAGCTATAGTCAAGATTATAAAGATGCTTTGCTTGTTACTTACTATAACTTGGGAGATGAAAAAGTTTCCTCCAATATTAATACTTTTAGAATAAACAATCCTTTTGAGGAATATTCGCCACGCCCAGGAGAAGGAGAAGCTGGTGGTATGCTTCATATTACTAATTCCAGTTTATTAAAAACTGCTTTGAACTCTAGTACAATAATTGTTAAAGAAGACGGAAATTTAATTCTCCTAGATGACAAACAGCAGATGAGCATAAGGTTATCTGATAATGCTCAATATTCTCAATCTCAGGTCAACTCCCTTGCAACCAACGCCGCCAAACTAGGCTCAAACAAAGTTTCAATCCAAGACTCAAGTAACCAAGATGTTGCCAAGTTTCAAATCAAACAAGGCGATCAAACCTATGTCTTCAACTCTTCAGGTCTTTTAAAGGAAGAGGCCAAATTCTTTAACAAAGACGGCAAAGAAGTTTCGCAATCTGACGCCATCATAAAGCTTGAAAATACCGAGTTGGGTAAATTAAGTGTTATCAGAACCGATCTTACGGTGACTTTGCGCGATAATACCACCACAACCCTTGATACAGTTCTAAACACCATCGATACCTCATCCAAAGCCTTCGACAACTTTATTGGCTCTGGTTTTAGCTCAATCACCAAAAAGCTATTTGGTGTAGAATCAAATGCTCAAGGGCTAGCTGCCGAGATTGCTCTTTCTTTAGCAACTGGTCAAAACTTAGAAGAAATTGCCACAAAAATTGCCTTAAGAGAAATTCTTATTTCTCCGAGTTTTGACAAAATAGCCATGGAGCTAAATGGTGTATTTATTAATTCAGAGGAGCTTAATGCCTTAAGAACTTCTCTTCTAGAAACTCAAGATGGCTCTGAGCAGTTAAGATTAATTACCGAGAAATTAGGAAGCGAAGATGAAGCTCTGAAATTTATTGATTATGATAAGCTGCAGAGCAGCGCTTCCTTTAACGCTGTTAAGGGCGGAATAATTCAATTCGCAGTTATCACAGCCATTGATCAGATTGAAGGTGGCGACAAGATGAGTTCAGAAGATTACGCAGAAGCTGCGGCTCAGATTGTTGCTCAACAAGCTGTCACTTTAGGAGTTAGTCATTATTTTGGAACTAAGGCCGTAGGAGCCACCCCAGCCAGCATTACTCCTGGAGGATTTGGAGTTGGTGTTGCTGTGGGTCATTTAGCATCAGCTGCGGTTAGAGATCTTTTTGCCGATGATCACATGAATTCTCATCAGTGGCAATCAACCACCATGACTGCTGCTGCGATGGGTGCTACTGCTTTTGTAATTGGTGGCGCTGCAGTTGCGATGAATATAATTGCAGCCAGCGCATTATTGGGTCCTGTTGGTTTTGCCATTGGTATTGTAGCTGCCATAATAGTGACTCAAGTATTTGGCGGCAAAGAATACGGCGCAGGCGAATATCCCGACCCTTACTCTTACTTAAAAATCGAAGCTAAAGAAGACGGAACTGGCAACAAAATAATCGGAATCGAACCCGAAGGTGTAGTTGCAATTGCAAGAGAATATTACCACGATGACATTTACGGAAACTCAGGAAGTGACAACCTCATCGGCAAAAGCGGCACCAACACAATCTACGGCTACGGCGGCAACGATCACCTTGAGGGCAGAGGCGACGTCGATCTTTTAGTTGGAGGAGATGGCGACGACGAAGCATTCGGCGGCAATGGCGATGATCAAATCTATGGCGGCAACGGCAGCGACAATCTCTTTGGCGGCAACGGCAATGATCAAATCTTGGGAGGCGACGGCAACGACTTCATCCAAGGCGGCAACGGCGACGACCAAATTATGGGCGAAGCAGGAAACGACATTATCCAAGGCAATGCCGGCAACGATACCATTCTTGGTGGCGCCGGCAACGACACCATCCAAGGCAACGAAGGTGACGACAGTATTCTAGGCGAAGACGGAAACGACTTAATAATTGCCGGAGCTGGCAGCGACATCATCGACGGCGGCGCAGGAGTTGACATCATCCAAGGTAACGAAGGCAATGACAACATTCGCGGTGGCGATGGTAATGACGAAATCTACGGACAAGAAGGTGTCGACATAATTTACGGCGATGAAGGAAATGACCTAATCAACTCCGGTGCAGATAATGATCTAGTCTTCGGCGGCATTGGCAACGACATAATCTACGGCGCAGCAGGAGAAAATTCCCTCTACGGCGAAATCGGCAATGACTATGTAATCGGCGGAGAAAACAACGACACAATTGATGGCGGTGCAAATGACGATGTGCTTTTAGGAAATCAAGGAAACGATACAATCACCACGGGTATCGGCAACGACACCATCATCTTCAAACAAGGCGACGGACAAGACATCATTGACGAAACCGAAACCATCACAAATTACTCAATTAATGAAGTTGGCGACGACACAATTTACCTCTCTGACTTAACTTCCAAACTCAGCGACAACGCAACAAACCGAGTGGTTTTAACCAAGTCTGGCAGCGACTTAATCATAAACTTCCGTGACGATAACGGCACTTTAACCACAGATCAAATCACCATTAAAAACCAACTAAGTGGCGATGGCGAAATCGTTAAGAAAATAGAATTTTCTGATAGTTATAAAATTGATTTAACGACAATTACAATCAACAGCGATAACAGCATTTCTTATAATTTAGAAACTTACGCCAACATCGACACCACAATTCAAACCGAGTTGGCTTTGGGCTATAACGATTCAATGCAAAATATTGAAGATCAGACCAATCCCGACTCAACTTATCTAGCTGGCAATTACAACAGTTCAGGCGAACAAGAAACTATCGATTCTGAAAAATACAACGAAATGCAATGGCGCAGCCACAAAGAAAAGCGCAATATTTTTGGCGGCCATTACACGGTTTGGACAAAATATTATGAAAAGAATTTAAGCGGCACCAACGGCAACGATCGCATTGTGGGACATTGGTGGAGCGAGAATGTTTATGGTGGAAATGGCAATGATCAGCTTCACGGTGGCGATGGTAATGACAATCTTTACGGCGGTGATGGCCCCGACATTCTTCACGGTGGGGCTGGAGCTGACAATGTCTACGGACAAGCTGGCGAAGATTTAATTTATGGCGGCAGCGGCAACGATAACCTTGATGGTGGAGCAGATAATGACACGATTTACGCCAATGAAGGAAATGACACAGTAATTGGTGGCGCAGGTGACGATTATCTTGAAGGCAATGGTGGTAACGATTCAATCACCGATAATGAAGGAAATAACATTATTATTGCTGGATTAGGCGTTGATATAATTAATGCTGGATCAGGAAGTGACAAAATTGAAGGCAATGATGACGCGGATCAGATTAATGCGG
>CAYSUM010000009.1:30275-47032 GCA_964434225.1 uncultured Rhizobium sp. | reverse complement strand
CAAGCCGTGATTAGTGCGACGATTTTTGTCATATTTTAAGTGGTCGTTATTTTATTTTTTTCGCGCTACGCGTCGAAGGGCAAGCCGTGATTAGTGCGACGATTTTTGTCATTTTAGATTTTGTTATTTTTTTCGATTCTACGCTCCATTTCGCCACGGAAATTTTTTATCAAACCTTGAACCGGCCACGCAGCAGCGTCGCCCAACGCACAAATTGTGTGACCTTCAATTTGCTTGGTTAAATTATAGAGCTTGTCGATTTCTGAAATTTCAGCTTTGCCTTCAATCATACGATCCATGATGCGCATCAACCAGCCAGTACCTTCGCGGCACGGCGTACATTGTCCGCAAGATTCGTGTTTGTAGAAATGTGAAAGTCGGGCAATTGCAGCAACAATATCTGTCGATTTATCCATCACGATAACACCAGCAGTTCCAAGGCCCGAACCCGCACTTTTAAGCGAGTCAAAATCCATCAAAACCGTGTCGCAAACTTCTTTGTTTAGCATTGGAACCGACGATCCGCCCGGAATTATCGCCAGTAAATTATCCCAACCACCGCGCACTCCTCCAGCATGTTTTTCGATTAATTCGCGAAGTGGAATTCCCATTTCTTCTTCAACGTTGCAAGGTTTGTTGACGTGACCAGAAATGCAAAAAACTTTAGTTCCGGAATTTCTTTCACGACCCAAAGCCGCAAACCACGCTGGTCCGCGACGTAAAATTTCTGGAACAACGGCGATTGATTCGACGTTATTAATTACAGTTGGGCAGCCGTAAAGTCCCACAAGCGCTGGAAATGGCGGCTTCAGGCGCGGTTGGCCTTTGTTGCCTTCTAAACTTTCAAGCAACGCGGTTTCTTCTCCACAGATGTAGGCGCCAGCTCCGCGATGAACAAAAATATCCAAATCCCAACCAGAATTGCAGGCATTTTTTCCGATTAAATTTGCGGCGTAAGCTTCATCAACAGCGCGCTGCAAAGCTACTGCTTCATTATAATATTCACCACGAACATAGATGTAACAAGTGTTGGCGTTAATGGCGCGAGCGGCGATTAAACATCCTTCTAGGAGCTTGTGTGGATCGTTGCGTAAAATATCGCGATCCTTGCAGGTTCCAGGCTCAGATTCATCTGCGTTGATTACTAAATAATGCGGCTTTCCTTCGCGCGGATCAGCTTTTTTTGGAACGAATGACCATTTTGTGCCAGTCGGAAAACCAGCGCCACCACGGCCGCGCAAACCCGAATCTTTAACTTGCTGAATCAACCATTCTGCACCTTGATCGAGAAATTTTTTAGTTTCATTCCAATCGCCTCTTTTCTTGGAAGCCTCTAAACCAGAGGATTCATAACCATAAAGATTGGTGAAGATCTTGTCTTGTTCTTTGATCATTTTTGATTTTTTTGGAAAGTTAGAAGAGGATTTGAAACAGATATAGAGAGGCTAAAAATTAATTCGACAAAATCAATTGCCAAAAAAAACTTCGCAAATAACATCCGCAACATCCCCCAGATATACACCTACCAATCCTTGAAAATCAAGCGTTCAAGCCAATGACTCTTCTGAGAAAAATTCTGCTTCCTTTACTGATCTTAAGTTTACTTTCCTGCTCTGAAAGCAAGGTAGATTTATCAAAATCAAAAAAGCCTAAAAAGTCCGAAACTAACGGCGAGACGGTTCCCAGCTTTTCCAAACTGATTATGACGCCACCGCCGCCGCAAATTGGTGGCGATAAAACAATTTCTTTTTCGGTTACCGACCAAGTTCCGCTTAAAGACGTTTTGATTGAATTGGGTCGAGTTGCAAAAATCGACGTTGATCTTGATAGTGGCATTTCTGGCGGCATCGTAATCAATGCCAAAAATCGTCCACTCAAAGAAATTATCGACCGCATCGCCGCTCTTGGCAATTTGCGCTATTCCTTCCAAAACGGCGTTTTACATTTTGAACGCGACATGCCTTACGCCAAAAATTACTTCGTCGATTTTTTATCGGGCAGCCAATTATGGTCTGATGTTGAAGCTAATATTTCTGCAATTCTTTCTGATGCCGCACCTGCTGGCAGCAGCAGTGGTGAAGCTGGAAGCAGTGGCGGCAGCACATCTACAGCATCTTCAAGATATACCAGCAACAAATCGGCAGGCATTGTTTCGGTTTATGCTAGCAAATTACAACATGAGCAAATCGCCAAATATCTTGACGATGTTTACAGAACTTCTTCCGCACAAGTTTTAATCGAAGCCAAAGTTGTTGAGGTTACACTTTCAAAAGAATTCGATACCGGTATCAATTGGAACTGGGTTGAAGCTGGTAAAAGCGCTTCTACGCACGGATCTTTTGGTGGCGGATCAGGCTCGGCAGCTTCTTTCGTAGCTTCTGTTCCTAAAGTTAAATTATTCGGTCTGGGCGGAAATTTAAGCGCCAATATTCAAGCCTTGGAACAATTCGGCAAAGCTAGAGCTCTTTCCAGTCCAAGAATTAACGCCATCAACAATCAGAAAGCTGTTCTTGATTTCTCGCAGAAGAAAATTTATTTCACGATCAGCTCCTCGGCTTCAACATCTACAGGCACTGCCACCAACACAGTTTCAACTGTTACCGCAACTAAAAATGAAGTTGATGTGGGCGTGAAGCTTGAAATCACTCCTTCTATCAATCTTGATACCAGCGAAATTACTCTTGACGTCAAACCAAAATTATCGATCGACTCTGGACTGGTTGCAAAAGATCCTTCGGTAAATCCATCAACTGGCGTTTCTTTGGGCAATACGGTTCCAATCATCAATACCAGAGAACTTTCAACCATCGCCAAAATCCAAAGCGGCAGCATTCTGGTTATTGGTGGCTTGATTTCTGAAAGTGCTGGCGAAGGCGGAACTGGCATTCCGTTTCTGATGAGAATTCCAATTCTAAAATATATGTTTGGCATGTTTAACAATTCTGCCAGCAAAGTTGAGACCGTAATTTTTATCAAGGCGACCATTGTGAACAGCAGCAACAACATGAACAAAGCTGATCGCAATTTCTACAGCGACAACGCTGGCGATGACGCTTTTCCTAAAAAGAAAACTCTGTGGGATAAATATTTCGATTATACAAACGATTAGAACCGCTTAAAATGAAATCGATTTTAAAATATATCCTCCTAAGCGGCACTAGAGACAGGCTTTATCTTGGGCTATTCATTTCCCTAATTGTCACCTTTTCTCTTTCAATTTTTTTAGGATCAACCGCCTTAGTTGAAGAGCAGCAAATGACCACGGTTTACATCGGCGGATTAAGCCGCGCCGTGCTTGTTGTTGGCACCATTCTTTTTGTTTGCCTTAACATCAATCGCGCTTTCGAAAATAAAGAGGTTGAATTCATTCTCTCGAAAGCAATCTCGCGCGAACAGTTTATTTTAAGCTATCTTGCTGGATTTTTTATCGCAGTTTTGCTGATTATTATTCCACTGGTAATTGCGATGTTAGTCGTCACTCAAGCCAATAAATTCGGCCTTCTGATCTGGTCACTCAGCTTGCTTTCAGAATTAATGATTATGATCTCTTTCGCACTTTTGGCGTCATTAATTTTGAAAAATTCTTTTTCTTCGATCATGGCGACCCTTGGATTTTACATCATTTCGCGCTTGATGGGAATGTTCGTGATGGCAATCAATCTGCCAGCGAAAGTCACTTCTGAAACTTTTGAATTATCGACACGCTCTTTTGGATTAGTTTTAAAAATTCTTTCCGTTGTTTTCCCGCGTCTTGATTTATTTGGTCAAAGCGAGTGGTTAAATTATGGCATCACCGATTTTAGTAATTTAAAAATCATTTTATTTCAGTCGCTGATCTATATTCCGCTTATGATTTTTATGGCTTTCCACGATTTTAAAAAGAAACAGTTTTAGCCCTTCGATGATCTTTTCCTATCAAGACTTTCGCTTCTTTTTTTATCTTTATTCTCACAAGATTTTCTTCTGGTTTTTTATTTTATTTTTCGCGCTGCAAGTTTTTTTCTGGAATAAAACTGAAAATATCAAACCAACTTTAGAGCTTGTTCCGCCAGCTCCCAGCAAATATTTAATTTCCGCCGCTTCACTTGGCGATAAAGAATTTTTATTCCGCGCAATGGCGACGCGCCTACAAAATTCTGGTGACGTTTTTGCTGGATTTGTCGCGCTAAAAAAATATGATTATGCGCGAATTTACCAATGGCTGACCGCTTTGGATGAGCTTAACAGCCAATCAAATTTTACCCCTTCACTTGCGGCTTATATCTATTCTCAAACCCAGAAACGCCAAGATACCAAATATATCATTGATTATCTGGATGAACATTCCGCCAAAGATATTGACAAAAATTGGTGGTGGTTATTTCAGGCAATTTACATCGCTAAAAACAGTTTGGGTGACATCAATCGCGCTTTAGAATTAGCTTACAAACTCAGCGAAAATAATGCACAAAATGCCCCGCTTTGGACTAAGCAAATGCCAGCCTTTATCCACGAAGAAATGGGCGATGGCTGCATGGCTTTTAACGTAATTCAAAAAATTCTTAATGAGAGCGAAAGCGGCGTCAGACAAGTAAGTCCCAATGAATTAAATTTCATGCGCCACTTCATTCAAGATCGTCTGCATAGGCTCAAAGAAGGAAAATTCGATCCCAAAAAATGTCACAACAATCTGTAAATTTTGATCAAGAGCTAAAAAAAATCTGTCGCCTTGCGCTCAAGGAAGACAAGGCTCAACGCGATGTCACTTCTGATCTAACCATCAAAAATGATGTATCGATTTCATTTCAAATCACCGCTCGTGAAGAAATTATTTTATGTGGAATTGAAGCTATTAATCACTGTTTTGATGAATTAATCAAACTAAAGAAATTCAAAAATATTTTTTTAGGCCTAAAAATTAAAGCTCATGACGGCGATTTAATAAAAGCTGGCGAGTCAATTGCCGAAGGCTTTGGCGATGCTAAATTAATTTTAGCGGCAGAACGAGTAATCTTAA
Organism: uncultured Rhizobium sp.; assembly: GCA_964434225.1. Taxonomy (GTDB): domain Bacteria; phylum Pseudomonadota; class Alphaproteobacteria; order Rickettsiales; family UBA1997; genus UBA2645. Next base: position 42,036 of record CAYSUM010000009.1, on the reverse strand, counting down.
ATTTACTGCAACATTTAAGTGGAATTGCAACCGCAACTCATCAATTCGTAAAAATTTTAGATAACGAAAAAATCAAAATTTTAGACACCAGAAAAACTCTGCCAACACTGCGCATCTTACAAAAACAAGCTGTCGTAATTGGTGGCGGACAAAATCATCGCTTCAATCTGTCGGACATGATTTTGATTAAAGACAATCACATCGCGGCGGCGGGAGGCGTTGCCAAGGCAATCAAGTCAGCACAAGAAAACAAAAAAATAAAAGTTGAAGTTGAGTGCGATACTTTTGAACAAGTCGCAGAAAGCATAAAATCAAACCCCGACATCATCATGCTGGATAATATGAACACCGATGAAATCAAAAAATGTTCGGCAATAATTCGCGCTCATAAAACTAAAAAAATTCTCATCGAAATTTCCGGTGGCATTAATCTTGGTAATATAAAAAACTTCCGCGCTCTTGATATCGATTTCATTTCGATCGGTTCCTTGACTCATTCGGCGAAGGCTGTCGATATTGGACTCGACATTGTTTAAGGAACCTCTGCACTTAAGACAGAAATTCGATTAATCAAAAAATCTTAATGAAAAAAAATCTCACCGCTCTCACGTTTTTATTACAATCGATCAAGCCTTTCAAATTCTACGTCGCACTGCATTTATTCGTAGTTCTTTACAACGCGATTGATCTTTCGCTTTGGCCTTACATTTCAAAACTTCTGGTTGATAAACTTACTCTAACTCCTCACGAACAGGCTTTTTCGGAAGCTTGGCCTCTTGGCTTACTTTTGATTTTCTTCACTTTTTTACCTGGAATTATTTGGCGACTTTCAGATTATGCTTGGATGCAATTAACGCCTTTGATGAAGAAAAAAATCACCAATGATGCGATGAATTATACGCTGCAACATTCACATAATTTCTTTCAAAATAATTTTTCTGGATCGCTGGCTAATAAAGTTCGTGATCTTGCTGGATCAACTCCACCAATTCTCGCGAGAATTCTTTATAGCTTCATCAACGTGATTCTTAGTTTAATTATCGCCTTCTTTACGCTTTTTTATATTCATAAATTTTTTGCTTACGCGCTGATTATTTGGGCCGCGCTTTTTATTTTATTAGCTTTGCGTATTGCAAAAATTACGACACCAATGTCGATTTCAGTGTCCGATCAACAAACCAAAATTATGGGCAATTTGGTCGATGTTTTGGGCAATGTTGTCAATGTTCGATTCTTCACGCGTTCACGGCATGAAATCAACAGAATCAACACTTTCCAAGATGATTATACCAAACTTTCCAAACGCCGAAATATTGTTTTAATCAAATTTCATCTACTTAGCGCTTTTAGTTTCTCGATTTATTATGCCGTGGGAATTTTTGCTTTAATTTGGTTTTATTCCAATGGACAAGTGACTCTGGGCGACTTTCTTTTACTGTTCACGATTAACAATTGGATCATTCATTTAATGTGGATGTCGGCTAATGAATTAAATAGTTTTTTGGAAGATGTTGGAACAGTAAATCAAGCTTTATCTGTGATTAACCAACCTTTGCAAATTGTTGATTCTAGAGGCGCCAAAGCACTTCGAGTTGAGCGAGGAGAAATCGTTTTTGAGAATATTTATTTCCATTATTATCAAGATTTAGCGCCACTTTTTTCGAATAAAAATTTGACGATTAAAGCTGGGCAAAAAGTGGGATTAGTTGGCCATTCTGGTGGCGGTAAAACCACTTTTGTAAATCTGATTTTACGTTTGTTTGATGTTAGTTCAGGACGAATTTTGATCGATGGACAAGATATTGCAAAAGTTACTCAAGAATCGCTGCGTAACTCGATTGGCGTAATTCCGCAAGATCCATCACTTTTTCATCGCACCCTTTTGGAAAATATTTCTTACGGCAATGAAGGCGATATAATTGCGGCGGCAAAAAAATCTCACTGTCATGAATTTATCGAAAATCTACCTCAAGGTTACGAATCTTTAGTTGGCGAACGTGGTGTAAAATTATCTGGCGGACAGCGTCAACGCATTGCGATTGCGCGCGCTTTTTTAAAAAATGCTCCGATTTTAATTTTAGACGAAGCCACCAGCCAACTTGATTCAATCACTGAAAATTTAATTCAAGATTCTCTAACTAATTTGATGCAAAATAAAACCACTATCATCATCGCGCACCGCCTTTCAACACTCAAACACATGGATCGCATTTTAGTTTTTGATAAAGGAAAAATTATTGAAGACGGATCACATCAAGAGCTGATTGATTTAAATGGTTCTTATAAAAAACTTTGGGACAGCCAAGTTGGTGGATTTTTAATTGAAAATATTATCGAAAATAATGACTAAAATTACTCAAGCTTTTCTTTTTGCTGCTGGTCGTGGAGAGCGTATGCGACCTTTAACAGACAAAACCCCTAAGCCTTTAATAAAAATCAAAAACAAGTCGATTATTGATTACACGATTGAAAAATTAGACCAAATTTCTGACATCAAAACCATCGTCATCAACGGATTTTATTTGGCAGATCAAATCAAAGATCACATCAAAAAATTGAACAATCCAAAAATTATTTTCTCACACGAACTTGAAAAAGTTGAAACTGGTGGCGGGCTTTTATTTGCAAGCGATAGAATTGATTTTGATCAACCCCTTTTAACACTTAACGGCGATATTTTGTGGCAGGAAAAATCTGTCATTTCCGACATTGAATTAATCTGCAAATCTTGGGACGAAAAAGAACACGACATTCTTTTGGGATTAAAAAAAACCGAAGAATATTTAGGTTATGACGGAAATATTCACGGCGGCGGAGATTTTTATTTTGAAGGCGGAAAACTTTTTAAAATTCCCGATATGCAAATGACTCATGTTTTTGTAGGGATTCAAATCATCAATCCAAAAATTTTAAATTGCGCCAAAGAAGGTGGAATTGGTAAATGCTTTTCGATGTCACATTTTTATAAATCTGCAATTGAAGAAAATGGACTTTTACACCGCATTGGTGGCGTAGAATTGAAGGGAAAATATTTCCACATTGGAACAATTGATGCAGTAAAAATGACTGAAGAAAATCTTTAGTTTTTATCCAAAGTCATTGCGAGCTAAGCGCGGCAACCCAGTGGATGGTAAATTTATTTCCTAACCAAATCCAAAACTAATTCAACATTCTCAATCGGCGTTTCTGGTAAAATTCCATGGCCTAGATTGAAGATAAATGGCTGATCACTAAAACTTTCTAAAATATTAAAAACCTCTTTTTCGATTTCTTTTTTCGAACCGAAAGCCAGTAAAATATTATCCAGATTTCCTTGCACAACTTGTCCTAAATTTTCCTGCAAATTTTTTTTCACCCAGTTTCTTTCTAAAGTTTGATCAATCGCCAAACCATGAGGCGCAACTTCACTAGCGAATTCTTCGTAATTAACTCCAACTCCACGTGGAAAACAAATTACTGGCGTGTTTGGGTGTAATTTTTTGATTTCAGAAACGATTTTTTTGGTCGGTACAATTACCCATTTTCTTAATTGTTCTGGCGGTAAAACTCCGGCCCAAGAATCAAATAATTTCACAACATCAGCACCAGCTTTGATTTGGTGAGATAAATACTCGATTACACTTTGAGTTAGAATTTCAATGAGTTGTGAAAAAAACTCCTCATTTTGAATTGCGCTTTGACGAACGGATTCAAAATTTTTCGATCCACCGCCTTCAATCATATAACAAGCTAAAGTCCAAGGAGAGCCAGAAAAACCAATTAGAGCAACATCCCTTTCTAATTTCGATTTTGTTAGAGCTAGCGCTTCGAAAACTGGATTTAAATGTGATTTGATATTGTTAGTCTTGAGTGATTTTAAATCTTCAAGATTAGAGATTTTTTTCAGCTTTGGTCCTTCGTTTTTTACAAATTCAACTTTAACACCTAGAGCGTCAGGAATTACTAGAATATCTGAAAATATAATCGCAGCATCAAAACCAAATCTGCGAATCGGTTGCAACGTGACTTCCGAAGCTAATTTTGGAGTGTAACACAATTCTAAAAAATTTTTAACATCACTGCGAATAGCTCGATATTCAGGTAAATATCTGCCTGCTTGTCTCATTACCCAAATTGGAGGATTAGAATTTTTCTCTTTCTTAAGAAGTGTATTAAGTAATTTATTCATTTAAAAACTAGATAATTATATTAGTGCTGTGAGTTATTTTATTAAATTTTTTCCACAATTTTATTAACAATATTAAAACTTATAAAACCTTGAAAATGAAGGGTTTGTTAATTTTATTAACATATAAAAAGATTTAAAAAAAACTTTTACACAGGAGAAAAGCATGTGGAGAAAATGTGGAAAATTTTGATAAGTTTTTGGCAAAAAATTACAGCGTGGATAAGTGGTGAGTTATTAACAATTTATTAACAGATTTTTTAACATGAAGCAAAGGATCGAAAAAATTCTACAGGAAAATTTACAGCCGAAATTTTTAGAAGTGAAAAATAATTCACATCTTCATGTTGGGCATGCTGGAGATAATGGAACCAATGAAACGCATTTTGCAGTGATGATTGAAGCGGAAGAGTTGCGAGGATTAAATAAGGTGAATTCGCATCGGAAAATTAACCAGCTTTTAAAATGTGAGTTTGAAAAAGGTTTGCATGCGCTGGAGATAAAGATTCAGTAAAAATCTATATTATCGATTCCCCTCCTCTGGTTTAGAGGAGGGGAATGATGTTAAGCGCGTTTTTCTTTTTGAGGAACGACGGTCATAATTTTCTTCCCGTCTTTTTCTTCGATTTCTTTTTCGGTCAAATAAGTGATTTCGACTTTCTTATTTTTAGTCAAAACCTCTTTCGTAACATGAACTGATTTCACATTTTTCTGTGAAGGAACTTCAAACATCGTGTCGAGTAAGATATTTTCAGTGATAGCTCGAAGGCCGCGCGCGCCTGTTTTTCGCTCGATTGCACGTTTAGCAATTTCTTTCAAAGCGTCTGGTTCAAAAGTTAATTCAACTTTATCAAGATCAAAAAGTTTTTGATATTGTTTGGAAATTGAATTTTTTGGCTCAATTAAAATTCTAGTTAAATCTTCTTCGGTTAGTCCTTCAAGAGCTGCAACCAAAGGAAGTCTTCCGACAATTTCTGGAATTAAACCGAATTTAATTAAATCGTCAGGCTCAACATTGGTAAAAATATCTTTACGCGATAAATCATCTTTAGCGTGAACATCAGCGCCAAATCCAATTGAAGAGCCTTTACCGCGAGCGGAAATAATTTTCTCTAAACCAGAAAATGCGCCAGCGCAAATGAATAAAATATTTTTAGTATCAACTTGCACATATTCTTGTTGCGAAGTTTTTCTTCCTGGTTGAGTCGGAACGGAAGAAACTGTGCCTTCAATAATTTTTAACAAACCTTGCTGAACACCTTCGCCCGAAATGTCGCGGCTTCTGGCGCCTTCTTCAGATTTGCGAGCTATTTTATCAATCTCGTCAATATAAACGATGCCGCGTTGAGTTTTTTCGATGTCGTAATTTGCAGCTTGTAAAAGGCGTGAAATAATATTTTCTACGTCGTCACCAACGTAACCAGCTTCAGTAAGAGAAGTGGCGTCAGCCATGGTGAAGGGCACATCCAAAATGCGAGCTAAAGTTTGTGCGAGTAAAGTTTTTCCGCAGCCAGTTGGCCCAATCATTAAAATATTTGATTTATTCAATTCAATTCCATCGGCAGAAAGTGAAGTTGAAGAATCGATGCGTTTATAGTGGTTGTAGACTGCAACTGCCAAAACTTTTTTAGCATATTCTTGTCCAACAACATATTCATCCAAAATTTTAATGATGTCTTTTGGTGTTGGTTTTAAGCCATCAGATTTGCCGAGTACGGATTTTTTATTATCTTCGCGTAAAATATCGGTGCACAATCCAACGCATTCATTGCACACAAAAACAGTTGGTCCAGCGATTAATTTTTTTACTTCATTTTGATGTTTGCCGCAAAACGAGCAGCACAAGTTAGAAGAGTCTTCTTTTGTCATGGTTATTTAGATTCAGATTTGTGATCAGGTCTTTTTTCGATTACTTGATCGATCAAGCCAAATTCTTTGGCTTTATCAGAAGTCATAAAATTGTCGCGCTCCATTGCTTTTTCAATCGCGGATAATTTTTGACCAGTATGTTTAACGTAAATTTCGTTTAATCTTTTTTTCAAAGATAAAATTTCTTGAGCGTGAATCTCGATATCAGTGGCTTGTCCGCTATATCCGCCAGAAGGCTGGTGAATCATCAGGCGAGAATTTGGCAAGCAAAATCTTTTTCCTGGAGCTCCAGCGGTTAATAAAAGCGATCCCATCGATGCGGCTTGTCCGATACAAATCGTAGCAACATCGGGTCCGATATATTGCATTGTGTCATACATCGCAAGGCCAGAGGTTACGACTCCGCCAGGAGAATTGATGTAAAAATAAATGTCTTTTTTTGGATCTTCTGATTCTAAAAATAACAATTGCGCCACAACTAAAGACGAAACTTGGTCGTTAACTGGACCAGATAAAAAGATGATTCTTTCTTTCAAAAGGCGGGAATAAATATCAAATGCGCGCTCGCCCTTATTAGTTTGCTCAACAACGGTTGGGACAAGATAATTAGCTTGTTCCAGAATCATTCTTTCGGACATGTTTTTTATTTTTTGTGAAAAATTTAAGGGGGAATTGAAGCGTGATTTAAGATTTAGAAGAGAAATAAAGCAATGTCATTTTCGCCATGGAAAATTGGCTTGAAATTGGGCTTGGCTTTCTTATGTTTCCTGCTTCACAATTTTTTAATTTTTTTCGGAGTGTTTGCAAATGCAAGAAAATCAAGGTTCAAGTCCAGTCGATAATCAAGAGCAAGTTGTAGAAAATTCGGTAGAAAAAATCGCTGAATTAGAAAAAATAGTGGCGGAAAGTAACGATAAATTACTTCGTACTTTGGCCGAATTAGATAATGTCAGAAGAAGATCTCGCGAAGAAGTTGAAAAGGCAGGAAAGTTTGCTATTTCTGGGTTTGTTGGTGATTTGGTTTTGGTGGTCGAGAATTTTTTTATGGCCAGCGAAAATGCGCCAAGAGCAGAAATTGAAAAAAATCCAGCGATCAAAAATTATGCTGATGCAATTGTGATGACAGAAAAAGAGCTGCTTAAAGTTTTAGAAAAAAATCAGGTCAAAAGAATTTATCCACTTAACCAACCATTCGATCACAATTTTCACGAAGCGATTGCGCATCTTGAAAGCGAAGCCGAAGAAGGTACGGTAGTGCAAGTCATTCAAGCTGGCTATTCAATTTCCGAGCGCTTGATTCGTCCAGCTTTGGTTGGAGTTGCGAAGGCTAAGGCATAAATTTCTTGCAAAAAGCCAAGTCGCAACTAACTTGCGCCGCCCTTCGTTGGAAATCCAAACAATAAAGTATTTGGGATTATAGCTCAGTTGGTCAGAGCAGGATGCTCATAACGTCTTGGTCGTAGGTTCAAGTCCTACTGATCCCACCAATTTCGAATTTTTCTTAAGTTCGGAATTTAGAATGCTGCGTCAGCAGTATTTTCGCGAACTTTATGTTCGTACTGATTCACGGGTCAAGGCTTTCTACCTGTGTTTCTGCTTATTAAATCTTAATTAAAAAATGACATGCCGAAAATGAAAACAAACAGCGGGGCTAAGAAGCGATTCAAGGTTACCGGTACTGGCAAAGTTGTTCACAAACAAGCTGGTAAAAGACATAACTTGGGCAAAAAAAGCCAAAAAAGGATTAGAGATTTGCGCAAAGGCGCAGTTCTATCTGAAGGTCATGCGGCCAGTATTTTGAAACACAAAATGCCGTATAATAGGTAATCAACTCGAACTAATTCGAGTCTCCCGTCAGCGCTTTGGCGCGACTTCTCCCCAGAGGAGATGAAGGGTGTAAATAATAAATTTTTTCGGAGAAAAAATGAGTCGTGTAAAAAGAGGCGTTACTAAAAGAGCTCGCCATAAAAAAATCTTAAAACTTGCCAAAGGCTACCGTGGCCGCGCAAAGAACTGTTTCCGCGTTGCAATTGAAAAAGTTGAAAAAGCATTGCGTTATGCATATCGCGATCGTCGTACTAAAAAAAGAGACTTCCGCGCTCTTTGGATTCAGCGTATTAACGCCGCAGTAAGACCTCACGGAATTGTTTACTCAAGATTTATCAATGGTTTGAAAATTGCCCAAATTGATCTTGATCGCAAAGTGCTTTCTGACCTTGCAATTAAAGAACCAGAAACTTTCGCTAAAATTGTTGAAAAAGCCAAAGCAGCTTTGAAATAAATTTTTAAAACACGTCATTCTTGGGAGCAACCCAAGGATGACGAAATAAGATGTCATGAAACTCTACAACGCTCTAGTTAAGAAATCTCAGGAAGGAAAAGTTGAAGACATTCTTTTGTTCAAAGAAGGTTTTTCGATGATGGCTTTTTTATTCAGCGCCTTTTGGTTTCTTTATCATAAAATGCGTAAAGAGTTTTTTGTTTTATTGGCAGCAAATTTTGTTTTTGCTTTCGCTGGAGGGATGAATTTTTTATCCGGTTTTGATGAATTTTTCTTACAAATCGCCTTCTTTTTTATAATCGCTCTCAACGCCAATTATTGGCTAGTTGATGATCTTAAAAAACGCGGATATGAATTTGTTGGATTAGTTTTTGGTTCAGACGCAGCCAATGCCAGAATGCGTTTTGTTGAAAATCTTAAAGCTGATAATCTGCTCGAATCTGTTGAGCTCACAAATCTGAAATAACTAATTATAAATGAAAACCGTCATAATCGATTATGGCTCTGGCAATATCGAATCCGTTTTTAATGCATTAAAATCAGTAAAAACTTCTGATCAGGAAATTATAATTTCTAACGACCCGATGGAACTTAAATCGGCCACTTCTTTGATTTTACCTGGAGTTGGTGCTTTTGCTGATTGTATCAACGGCTTAAAAGCTGTTACTGGATTATCAGAAGAGCTAAGAAAGCAAGTAATCACCGAAAAAAAACCATTTCTTGGAATTTGTGTAGGCATGCAAGTTTTGGCGTCAATTGGCTATGAAGATGGCGAACATGCTGGATTAAGCTTCGTCAGCGGCAAAGTTGAAAAAATTATTGCCAGCGAAGCACTAAAAGTTCCGCATATGGGTTGGAACGAAATCATCGTTAAACCTAATAAAAATCCAGTTCTAAGCGATATTAAAACGGGCGATCATTTTTATTTTGCCAATTCTTATCACTTTCGTTGTCAAAACGAGCATAATGAGTTAGCTCACGTGGAATATGGTTCGAAGCTTTGTGCGATTATTGCTAAAGATAATATTTTTGGTGCGCAATTTCATCCTGAAAAAAGTGGCGAAGCTGGATTAAAACTACTAAAAAATTTCCTGAACTGGCGACCTTAAAAGATGCAGAAAATTTCTGATTTTATTAATCACACTCTTTTCCATCCTACAGCTGGTTATTACCGCACTAAAAATCCAATCGGTAAAAATTCAGATTTTATTACCGCTCCAGAAATTTCGCAGGTTTTTGGTGAACTTCTTGCTGCGTATTTCCTGCAAATTTCTAGCACTAAAAAATTACCCATCGCTTTCGTTGAAATGGGCGCTGGCAAAGGCACTTTGTTTGTTGATATTTTGAGTGCGATAAAAAAATTAGCTGAAAAAAATATCGCTCCTGCCGTTGATTTTATTAATCGCGCAACTTTCCACATTATTGAAATCAATCCAGTTCTGCAGAAAATTCAGCAGGAAAATTTGCGTGGATTTGAAGTAAAATGGTGCAAAAATTTTTCTGATTTTATTTTGCAAAATCAGGACAAAGAAATTTTTTTCTTAAGTAACGAACTTTTTGATTGTTATCCAATCGACCAATTTGTGCTTACGGAAATCGGTTGGCGTGAGCGCATGATTGCTGACAAAAAATTTGTCCTCGCCGATTTTGATAAGAAAATTCACGATTTTGTTGAAGCGGAAATCAGCGCACTCGCCCCAATTGGCGCGGTTTTTGAATATAATTTGGCGGCTCGTGAATTTATGATGCAACTCTGCGAGGCTTTGAAAATAAAAGGCGGAATCGCAATTAATATCGATTACGGATATATAAAAAATCAATTTGCTAACACGCTACAAGCGCTAAAAAATCATCAGAAAGTTGATGTTTTGGAAAATCCCGGAAGCGCCGATATTACAAGCTTAGTTGACTTCGCGTCGCTACAAAAAATTTCTGAAAAATCGGGCTTAAATTCTTCGTTAATCTCGCAAAAAGAATTTTTGATTGGACTTGGAATTGAAGAGCGTCGCAAAATTTTAATCGCAAAAAATTCGCAGAAAATTTCCGAAATAAATTCCGCTATTGATCGTTTAATTGATTCAAGTCAAATGGGCGACCTATTCAAATGCCTCATCATCTGGTAAAATCATGAAAGAAATTTACGAAACTAATCCGCAAGAAATTCTTGCGACTTCTTGCGAATTCGACATTGACGGTTTGCGTCACGATTATTTGGTTGAGGAAATTGCGCAGCTTTTTGCGCTGCCTTTTAACGATTTAATTTTTAAAGCTGCCGAAATTCATCGCCAATTTCACAATCCAAACGCGGTTCAAATCAGCACGCTTCTAAGTATCAAAACCGGTTCTTGTCCGGAAAATTGTAAATATTGTCCGCAATCAGCGCATTACAATACGGGTTTGGAAAAAGAATCTTTGATGGCTTTGGACAAAATTTTAGAAGCCGCTAACGCCGCAAAAGAAGCGGGCGCATCAAGATTTTGTATGGGTGCTGCTTGGAGAAGTCTTCACGATCGTGATGTCGAAAAAATTTGCCACATCGTTGATGAGGTTAAAAAAACTGGACTGGAAACTTGCATGACTTTGGGAATGTTAACCGACGCGCAAAGCAAGAAACTAAAGGAAGCTGGCCTCGATTATTACAATCATAATATTGACACTTCGCCGGAATTTTATTCAGAAATTATCACCACCAGAAATTTTGAAGATCGTCTAAATACGCTAAAAAATGTGCGTGAGGCGGGTTTAAACGTTTGCTCTGGCGGCATTGTGGGCATGGGAGAATCTCGCATTGATCGCGCTAAAATGTTAATTATTTTGGCCAATTTACCAAAACATCCACAATCAGTGCCAATCAACATGTTGGTGAAAGTTGCCGGCACGCCGATGGAAAAAGTTGAAGAACTTGATCAGTTTGAATTTATTCGCACCATTGCTGTTGCCAGAATTATGATGCCAAAATCTGTCGTGCGTTTATCCGCAGGTCGCGAAAATATGAATGAACAAACTCAAGCTTTATGTTTCTTGGCGGGGGCCAATTCAATTTTCTACGGCGAGAAATTATTAACCACGTCGAATCCAGAAATGGAAAGGGATAAAAAATTATTTGAAAAATTGGGGATTGTGGGGAGATAATCCAAGAACTACAAACATCACAAACAAACTTTAAGAAATATGGAAAATTTCAAGAAAAGCATAACCGCTTCAGGACTTAGAAATGCCGCTTTTGCGGTTGTGACTGGATTTATAATTAAAGTGATTTTCGATTACTTTTGCGCGAAGGATCTGGTTTTAAATCTTTCAAAAGCAACCGTTCTAATATCAAACGAAAATATTATTGATTCGATCTCGTTTGCCAATCAGGTGGGTAGATTGGATTTAGTTTCTCTCATCCTTGCTTTGCTGGGAATAGTTATTGGATTTGGAGCAATTTTTGGATTCTTGCATAT
>CAYSUM010000009.1:0-30175 GCA_964434225.1 uncultured Rhizobium sp. | reverse complement strand
ATGTCAAACATCGAAACAAAATTAACTGCACTTGGAATCACTCTACCAACTCCAGCAGCGCCGGTGGCGAACTATGTGGGATTTGTAAAATCTGGAAATCTGGTTTTTGTTTCTGGGCAATTGCCTTTTGAAAACGGCAAGTTGCAAGCAATTGGAAAAGTTGGCTCAGAAATTTCTGCTGAAGATGCTAAAAAGGCAGCGCGGCTTTGCGCGATTGGTCTTTTGGCGCAGTTGAAAGTGGCTTGCGACGGTGATTTAGAGCGTGTTATAAAATGCATTAAACTTGGAATTTTTGTTAATGGCGACGCCAATTTCAAAGATCATCCGAGCGTCGCCAACGGCGCTTCTGATTTGATGGTTGAAGTTTTGGGTGATGCTGGAAAACATGCGCGCGCCGCAGTTGGATCTGGGTCGCTTCCTTTTGGAGTTGCGGTGGAAGTTGATGCGATTTTTGAGATTAAATAGATTTCATCCAGTTCGTAAAATCGATTATTTTCTGCGGCGTATTTTTTTGTTTCAGTCGCAGAAGATAATAGGTGTAAGGGCTTTGAAAATCGTCGTTTACCGCTCTTACCAATTCTTTATTTTTTAATTCTTTTTCGATCAGAAATTTTGGCACCAATCCAACTCCCATCCCATTTTTCGCTGCTTCAGACAGCATAAAAAGATGTTCAAAAATATGACTGTGGCGAATCTGTAAATTTTTCAATTTAAAGTGACCCAAATATTTCTGCCACATTTGCGGACGATAAGTGTGGCCGAGTAAATTACATTCCAGCAAATCATTAGCCTGATTGATTTTGTGAGTCTTCTTAAATTTGGGAGAACAGACACAAAGCAACTCTTCGCCCATAATTTTGGTGGCGACAAATTTTTTCCATTTTGGATTATTTTTCTGCAAAGTAACGCGAATCGCTAAATCGCAACCCATCTTTTTAAAATCAAGATCGCCATCGCCAATCTTCACCAAAACATCATATTGGGGAAATTTATTTTTAAAATCTTGTAAGCGCGGAACCAGCCAAACATGGCTCATTGAAGGCATTACATTGATGTGCAAAATTTCTTTCGGCTTTTTTTTATTGCTAAAAGCGATGATTTCTGTTGTTGCTTCTTCAATATTTCGTAACGCCGTTTCAACCTTTTTGACATAAATTTGCGCCGCCGCTGTCAAATCGAGCGACTGAAAATTGCGTTCGAAAATCTTGAAGCCAAGATGATTTTCAAGCAGCGCAATCTGTTTACTGATAGCTCCTTGAGTTAAATTTAAAAAGGCAGCAGCTTTAGAAAAATTTTTAGTTTTAGCGCAAACCACAAAAACTTTGAGACTTTTAAGGGGAGGCAATTTCATGATTGATCAAACTATGAATTTTTTTCATACCACTTGCAGAAAAACATTAGTTTGTGAAAAAATTCAAGCCGCTATTTTGTGCATCACGGAAATTTTCTTTAACTAAAAATAATTAATATGTTGCAACCCTTTCATTTAGCAATGCCCGTCAATGATTTAGAAAAAACGCGGAAATTTTACGGCGAATTTCTTGGTTTATCCGAAGGTCGATCTTGCGACAAATGGATTGATTGGAATTTTTTTGGGCATCAATTTGTTACGCATTTACATCCGCAAAAAAATGAAGTGATTGTGAATCCGGTTGATGGTCACGGTGTTCCAGTGCCACATTTTGGCGTGGTGTTGGAATGGCAACAATGGCACGATTTTGCTGATCGTTTAAAATCTCACAATGTGCAATTTGTGATCGAACCTTACATCAGATTTAAAGGGCAAGTTGGCGAACAAGCGACAATGTTTTTTTGCGATCCAAGTGGTAACGCTCTTGAATTTAAAGCCTTCAAAGACATCTCTAAATTATTTGCAAAATGAGCCAATTAACTTTTGAGCAAGTTAAACTTGCGGCTAATCGCCTAAAAAATCACATTGAAAAAACTCCCGTAATTTCAAATGAAAAATTAAATCAAGAACTTGGCGCGCAGGTTTTTTTTAAAATGGAAAATCAGCAAAAAACCAAGTCATTTAAAGCGCGCGGAGCTTTTAATTCAATTTTGGCTTACCAAGAAAAACACGGAAAATTGCCGCAAAAAGTTGTAGCACAAAGTTCGGGAAATCATGCGCAAGCAATCGCCAAAGCTTGTCAGGAATTTAATATTCCGGCTTTGATTTACATGATTACCAAAGCGTCAGAGCTGAAAATTAATGCTACGAAAGCTTTGGGCGCCGAAGTTGTTTTGCTGGAAAGAAGGTCCGATGTAAATAAAGCGGCGGAAGATAAAGCAAAAGAAGGTTATGTTTTTGTTCATTCAAGCGATGGCGATGATTTGATTTGCGGCCAAGCTACCGCAGCCTTCGAAGCGCTTTTAGAAATTGGTGAAGTTGATGCAATTTTTGCGCCTTGCGGTGGCGGAGGTTTGGTTTCGGGAACTTATTTGGCTAGTTTGGGATTATCGCCAAATGCCAAAACTTTTGCTTGCGAGCCCTTAAATGCCAACGATGCCGCGCGCTCAGTTCGTGCAGGAAAAATTATTAGTTATGATGATACTCCAAATACAATTGCCGATGGCGCCAGAACTTTGGGCGTTAAAGAGCAATCATTTGGTTATTTGCAAAGAATTGCCGGATTTTGCGAGATTAGCGAAGAGGAAATAATTTTTTGGCAAAAAAAATTGTCAGAAATTTTAGAGCAGAAAATTGAACCAACTTCAGCTATGACAATTGCTGGTGCGGCGCAATATTTACAGAAAAATCCGCAAGCAAAAAATCAAAAACTTTTAGCAATCATTTCCGGCGGTAATATCGCTTGAGGCGGTGATTTCGCTAACCATTTTTTTAAATCCAGTCGCAACCACGTAAGTCTCGGAAGAATCTTTGCGCGAAGAATCGGGTTTGAAATATTTTACCAAAGTGAAGTTTTTTCTTAGTCTTTTGAGTATTTCATCTGAGTTGCCGCCTTGGAAAATTTTTCCGACAAAGCTGCCATTTTTTGACAAGATTTTTTCGGTTAAAATTAAAGCTTCTTCCAAAAGCGCGATGATGCGCATGTGATCTGTGGTGTGGTCTCCCGTGGTGTTTGCGGCCATGTCACTCATGACCACATCGCATCTGCCGCTTTTATTGTAAGGAATAGTTTTTAGCAGAGAAATAATTTTTTCTGGCGCTTCTTGAGTCATAAAATCGCCGACGAAAAAATTTACACCAGGAATTGAATCGATCTCTAATAAATCAATCGCCACAACATTGCCGTCGCCAACTTTCGTAACTGCATATTGTGACCAACCTCCCGGAGCTGCACCTAAATCGGCCACGATTTTTCCTTTCTTAAAAATCTTAAATTTTGCATCAATCTCAATAATTTTAAAAGCTGCACGCGAGCGCCAGCCTTCGTTTCGCGCCTTCTCAACAAATGGATCATTAATTTGGCGTAACAACCATTTTTGCGATGATTTTTTTAGTCTTTTGGCTTTCTTTAATCTTTGCGATTTTTGCGGCATTATTCCTCTCTTGAAAATTTTAGGGCGTGGAAATAGCTTGCCCCGCTTTCTTTTTAAATCAAAGGACGAACAAGGGCAAAAGTGAAAAAAATCTTAACAAACCAAAAAACTCTGGGAATTATCGGTGGCGGACAGCTTGGTCGCATGACCTGCTTTTACGCTCATAAAATGGGCTTTCGCACCGTAGTTTTATCTGATCAAAAAGATTCGCCAGCAAGTTTTGTTACCAATCAAACGATTGTCGCCGATTATGAAAATGAAGAAGCGCTGAAAAATTTTGCGCAGATGATTGATATCGCCACTTTTGAATTTGAAAATATTCCTTTTGAAACGGTTAATTTTCTGAGCAAACATGTTGAAGTTTGTCCAAGTGCCGAAGTTCTAAAAATTACGCAACATCGAATTTTAGAGAAAAAATTCTTAAATTCGATTGGTATAAAAACCGCGCAATATGCAGAGATCTCGGGGCTTGATAGCTTGTTAGAAAATTTAGAAAAATTCGGCAAAGCGATTTTAAAAACGGCGACAATGGGTTACGATGGCAAAGGTCAGTTCGTTTTAAAAACTGCTCAAGATGCAAGAGATTGTTGGATTCTGGCCCGCGATCACAAATTAATTTTAGAGAAATTTTGTCCCTTCGATTCTGAAATTTCAGTGATGGTGGCGCGCTCAGGAATTGGTGAAGTTGCAACTTACGAGCCTTTGACCAATATTCATAAAAATGGTATTTTAGACGAAAGTCATTATCCGGCTAGAATCTCAGATGCTTTGAAAATAAAGGCTCAAGAGCTGGCGAAGAAAATTGCTGCAGAATTAAATTTGATTGGAGTTTTGGCGGTAGAAATGTTTGTGATTGGTGATGAACTGTTGGTGAACGAGCTGGCGCCAAGGCCGCATAATTCTGGACATTTTTCTATGGACGGCAGCATCACTTCGCAATTTGAACAATTAATCCGCGCTATTGTTGGCTTGCCACTTGGCTCTACGGAATTTCACTCGCAAGGTTATATGAAAAATTTAATCGGCGAAGACGTAAACGATCTGGAAAATTTTTATCAAAATACTCTTGCTAAAGTGCATCTTTACGGAAAAGATAAAATCGCTGAAGGTAGAAAAATGGGCCATATAAACGTTATTAAAAAATGAAAAAAGCATTCTCTCTAATTGAATTATCAATTGTAATTATAGTGATAGGAATCTTGTTTGTTGGCGCATTGCAAGGTTCAAAAATGCTTTATAAATTCAAAGTTCAGACAGCCAGACGACTGACGCAAAGCTCTCCAGTGTCTGGTATCAAAGATTTGGTAATGTGGCTTGAAACGACATCGACAACAAGCTTCAATAACGCTGATAGTATTAACGACAATACTGCAATACAGAACTGGTACGACATCAATCCTCAGAGAATAGAAAAATATAACGCGACACAAAATACCGTATCCAAACAACCGCTCTACTTAGAAAAAGGATTAAATGATCTTCCGGCATTAAGTTTTGATGGCGTCAGTATGGGGATGGATTTTTCTGGCAGCTCATCTCATCTAAATTTACCCACAACCATTTTTGTGGTAAAACAACCGACTAACGCATCGCCTATAAAATATATTTTATGTCGAAGAAGCGGCAATAACAATGGTGCGGTTATTTTTGATAATACCAGAATAGCTGTGGGAGATTCTAATTTTCCTTCTGGAGGCAGCATTGATTCTACCGCGGTTTCACTTGTTAAGACGGTTCCTCACATAATGATTGCTACGGCAGATTATAGCTCAGCGCGCATCAGATATAACGCTTGGACTGGCGTGGCAAGTCCTTTAAATGGTTTTGTCAACGATTCTACGATGCCAGCCTCGATTGGTTATCGCAAAGATACCAATAACAATTTCTTCCAAGGGGTGATTGGCGAGATCATAGTTTTCAACAGAGTATTAAATGAATCAGAAATAAATGATATTCAGCTTTATCTGAAGCAAAAATGGCAGATCTCTTACTAAAGTCGCATAAATCAACTCGCCCTATGTCTAAAAATATCAATAAAAAACTTGCGTCAAAATTTGATTTGATGCCTCAAAAATCAGGCTTTTTGGGCGTTGAAGAAAAATATTTAAAATCGCAAGACGATGCCAAAGTTGTGGTTATTCCTTTTGGTTTGGAAAAATCGGTAAGTTATGGCGGCGGTACAAAAAATGGACCGAAAGCGATCATCAATGCTTCGCAACAAGTTGAACTTTTTGACGAAGAATTTTGGTGCGAACCTTTCAGACAATATGGCGTGGTTACAATGGTCGCGCCAAAGATTGATTACGAATCGGTTCCTAAATCTCTTGATCAGCTTGAAAAAATCACAGAATCAGTTTTGGCCGCGGGAAAATTTCCGCTAATTTTGGGCGGTGAACACTCGATTACCGCCGGTTCAATTCGTCCTTTTGTAAAACGTTATCCCGATTTGGCGATTTTGCATTTCGATGCTCACGCCGATTTGCGCGACGGTTTTGACGGTGAGCATTATTCTCATGCCGCCGCGCTTCGCCGCGTGATGGATCATCCAATTTCAACTTTAGTTTCTTGCGGAATCCGCAATATTTCCGCGAGCGAAATTCCTTACTTAGAAGCCAATCGTCACCGTATTCACATGCATTTTGGCAAAGATCGCAGAAGCTGGGATGCCAAGAAAATCGTGGCTCCGCTTCAAGGTCGTCCAGTTTTTGTAACTTTCGATTTAGACGGATTTGATTCAAGTTTGATGCAAGCCACGGGAACGCCAGAGCCCGGCGGTGTAATGTGGGAAGACGCTTTGGATATTATTCGCGAAGCCAGCAAAATTTCAAATATTGTTGGTGCTGATGTGGTGGAATTGGCGCCAGTTAAGGCTTTGCATTCTTGCGATTTTCTTTCGGCAAAATTGTGTTATAAAATTTTGTCTTACGCATTTTTGAATCGCAAAAAATAATGATTAAAAAATCCTCTTCCAAATTCATGATCGATGGTATCGAGATTAAGCGCGGTAAGCGTTCTCGTATCAACATCGACATGGGCAGCATTTACGATTTTACCGATGTAAAAATGCCGCTGGAAGTGGTGCGTGGAAAAAAAGATGGGCCAACACTTTTTATTTCTTCGACAATTCATGGTGACGAAATTAACGGCATCGAGATCGCTCGTCGTTTACTTTCAAACAAAGAACTAAAAAATATTTGCGGAACTTTGATTGTGATTCCGATTGTAAATATTTTCGGATTTAATGATCGCTCGCGTTATTTACCGGATCGCCGCGATTTGAATCGCTGTTTTCCTGGATTAAAAAATGGCTCATTAACTTCACAACTTGCACATAAATTTATGCAGGAAATCGTTCTGAAATCTGATTTTGGAATTGATCTTCACACTGGCGCATTCCATCGCTGCAATTATCCGCAAATTCGCGCCGATATTTCTGATAAAACAACTCTTGAGCTTGCTAAAGTTTTTGGCGCGCCAGTTTTAATTGGATCAGATTTGCGTGACGGATCGCTGCGGGCTTCAGTGGCGCAAATGAATATTCCAATGATTTTATTTGAGGCTGGAGAAGCGCTGCGTTTTGACGAAGAAAATATTCAAATTGGCGTGGAGGGAATTTTGAATGTGATGCGCAAAATTGGCATGATTAAAGAGCCAGTGAAAAAATTTTCGAGTAAAAAAATCTTTATTGCGCGTTCAAGTTCTTGGGTTCGCGCTCCTCGTAGCGGAATTCATATCGCGCATCAAACTTTGGGAAAAATAGTAAAAAAAGGTGATGTGCTTGGCGAAATTTCTAATCCTTTTGGCGATCATAAAATTATAGTAAAAGCTCACGAAAATGGCATGATTATTGGCGTATCGAAATTGCCTTTGGCCAATAAAGGCGACGCTCTATTTCATATTGCCTGTGAAAAGCGTAGTAAAAAATTTAGCGCTTCAAATCAAATGCACGAACATTTTGGCAACATTGATCCGATTAATATTTAGGGCCGTAGCCAATAAATTCTAAAATGCTTGATATCGATAAAAATTCATTGGCGAAAAGATTTGGTAAATTGAGTGACGTCTATGAAAGCGTAACTCCGGTTCAAGAAAAAATGGCGCAAACTTTATTGGATCGATCTTGGGAATATTTGTCTGGCAAAAAAATCCTATCAATTCTGGAAATTGGTTGCGGCACCGGAAGATTAACTAGACAATTGGTAGAGCTATTTCCTGAGGCGCAAATTACTGCTATTGATATTTCTCATGGCATGATTGCGCATGCTAAATCTTGTTGCGATAAAGCCAGTTACGTGGTTGCGGATGCAGAGGAATATATCCATTCATTGAAAGATAAATTTGATCTAATCATTTCTTCGGCGACGATTCAATGGTTTACTGAGCCGCAATCTGCTTTGACCAAAGCCAAAGAGTTGCTGTCTTTAGGAGGTTTTATGGCAATAGCTACTTTTGCCAATCGAACTTTCTACGAACTATCTTCATCTTTTGACAATGCTTACGATGTTCATAATTTAGAGCGTCGAGAACATATTGTGCCAATGAAGTCAATTCAGAAGTGGCGCGAAATTATTTCCGATTCGGAAATTTATGATGAAATTGTGACGAAAGAATTTGTTAGCGTCCGAGATTTCTTGCGCTCAATTCAAGAAGCTGGAGCGGTTAATTCGCTAAAAAAACGCTCTGTAATTCCAGCGAATGTTTTAAAAACTATGAGTCAATATTATTCTCAGAACTATGCCAATCCTGAGAATGGCAAGATTAAATCCACATATCACGTCTGCTACGTATTCTATTCCAGCGCGTGGATTTGAATAATGACGGATTTGGGTTAAAATCAAAAAATTAACAGGGTTAAATTTCAAAGATGTAACGGAGTTGCATTTTATTTTTTCTACACCTATCTTGCCGCGCCTCTGATGTATTCGATGCCTATCGTTTTATTATGACACTGTCGAAGAATCCCCAAATTAATTTAAGTTAACGTACAATGCCAAGAGCCTCTGTTATTGCTAAAAACTACGCTAAAGCTCTATTCGTGGCGACCAAAAAAAATAATTCTATTGATAAGGTCGCAGCCGAACTTGATGAGTTTAAGAAAAGTTTTAGTTCAAGTTTCGCTCATGAATTACAAAATCCCGTAATCTCAAAAGCAGAATTAGAAAAAGTGATGGAGGATATTACAAAAAAACTTGCTTTGACAAAAATTACGACTGATTTTTTCATGGCTGTAGCCCGCAATAGAAGGCTTAGCATGTTTCCAGAAATTCATTCCGAATATTGTCATTTGATCAAAAAGCAGAAAAATATTTTGGAAGTGGAAGTGATTTTTGCTTCAAAACCTACAAAATTACAGTTCGATAAAATCAAAGCGTTAGTTGAACAAAAACATGCCGACAAAGTCGTCGAAATTAAAGAAACTTTTAATGAAAAAATTTTAGGTGGATTTCAAGTTAAAATCGGTTCTAACATCATCGACGTTAGTCTAAAAAATCAGCTTTCTAACCTAGAAAAACAATTAAGCGCAGCTTTCTAATAACAACCAAAAAATTAAGAATATGGAATTTAGAGTTGAGGAATTTTCCAACGTTTTACAAAAAAAAATCGAGGGTTTTAAAAGTTCAGCCGAACTAAAAGAAGTCGGCGAAGTTATTAAAATTGGCGACGGAATCGCTAAAGTTTACGGGCTTGATAACGTTCAAGCTGGCGAACTTGTTGAGTTCGAGGGCGGCGTTAAAGGTATGGCGCTTAACCTTGAAACCGACAATGTTGGTATCGTAGTTTTTGGTGAAGCTCAAACAATCAAAGAAGGCTCTTCAGTTAAAAGAACTGGAAAAATCGTCGAAGTTCCGGTTGGTAAAGGTCTTTTGGGTCGCGTTATCGACGCCCTTGGAAATCCAATCGATGGCAAAGGTCCGCTTACTGATGTTGAAAATCGTCGTGTTGAAATCAAAGCTCCAGGCATTATCGCTCGTCAGTCAGTTTCTGAGCCAATGCAAACTGGTATCAAAGCAATCGATAGCTTGATTCCAATTGGACGTGGACAAAGAGAATTGATTATTGGCGATCGTCAAACTGGTAAAACCGCTATCGTTCTTGATACATTCATTAACCAAGCCAAAGCGCACGAAGAGAATAATGATAAGCAAAAACTTTTCTGTATTTACGTTGCGATTGGTCAAAAACGCTCAACTGTAGCGCAAATCGTTAAAACTTTAGAAGATGCTGGCGCGATGAAATATTCGGTTGTGGTTTCTGCCACCGCTTCTGAATCTGCGGCTCTGCAATTCTTCGCTCCTTATACTGGTTGCACAGTTGGCGAATATTTCCGCGATAATGGTATGCACGCTTTGGTTGCTTACGACGACTTATCTAAACACGCTGTTGCTTACCGCGAAATGTCGCTTCTACTTCGTCGCCCACCGGGACGCGAAGCTTATCCGGGGGATGTTTTCTATGTTCACTCTCGCTTACTTGAGCGCGCCGCTAAAATGTCTGATGCAATGGGCGGTGGCTCTTTAACTGCACTTCCAATCATTGAAACTCAAGCTGGCGACGTATCTGCGTACATTCCAACTAACGTGATTTCAATCACTGACGGACAAATTTTCTTGGAAACCGAACTTTTTTACAAAGGTATTAAACCCGCGGTAAACGTTGGTTTGTCGGTATCTCGCGTAGGTTCTGCCGCTCAAACTAAGGCGATGAAACAAGTTGCTGGAACGATCAAGCTTGACTTGGCCCAGTTCCGTGAGCTTGAAGCTTTTGCTCAATTCGGTTCTGACTTAGACGCAGCAACGCAAAAATTGCTCGACAAAGGTCGTAAATTGACAGAACTTTTGAAACAAAACCAATATTCTCCAATGGGCTTCGAAGAGCAAGTTGCTTCGATCTATGTTGGCGTTAAGGGATATTTGGATAAAGTTCCTGCGAAGGAAGTTGTGAAATTTGAAAAAGAATTTTTACGCAAATTGAAAAGCAGCAATCCAGAAATTTTAGCTTCAATTAAACAAGAGCAAAAAATCTCTGAAGGAACAGAAGCGGCTTTGAAAAAGGCGATCGAAAAGTTTCTTGAAATCTTTTTGAATCATGCTCCCAACTCTAATCCTGATCATGGCGGTTTGAATGATCGTTTAGCTCACAAAAACTAGAGATAAATGGCCAATTTAAAGACTCTCAAAACCAGAATTAAGTCGGTAAAATCGACGCAGAAAATGACCAAAGCCATGAAAATGGTTGCAGCTTCGCGCTTGAAAAAAGCAAAGCATGCGGTTGAAGCTTCTCGTCCTTTTGCCGATAAAATTCACGAAATGGTTTGTAACTTAGCATCAAACATTGCGGTGCGTGGAAATTTGGATGAAAAATTTCCACTTCTTACTGGCAAAGGAAGAAATTCATCTTACTTAATCATTGTGATGTCTTCCGATCGCGGCCTTTGCGGTGGTTTGAACGGAGCTACGGTAAAATTTACTAAAAATCGCGTTAATAATCTTATCGCCGAAGGTAGGGAAGTTAAAATTATTTGCGTTGGGAAAAAATCTTATGAGCAATTAAAATCGCTTTACGGCAAAAAAATTGTTGATCATTTTTTCGGTATTTTTCGTGGTGTGGTTGAGCATAAAAGTGCTGAAGAGGTAACGCAAAAAATCACAGAACTTTACGCGCAAAATCAATTTGATATTTGTGAAGTAATTTACAGCAAATTCAAATCAGCAATCGCGCAAGAGCAAATTTGTAAGCAAATTGTGCCCGCGCAAATTAAGGTTGTCGAAAAAGATCAGTCTTTTGATTCTCCAGTTGAATATGAGCCTGACCAAGAAGAAATTCTGCAAGATCTTTTGCCAAGAAATCTTTCCATTCAAATCTATAATCAGCTTTTAGAAAATTCTGCTTCTGAACAAGGTGCCAGAATGGCAGCGATGGAAGCGGCTAGCAACAATGCTGGAAAAATGATTAAGAATTTGACGCTGGTTTATAACAGAACCAGACAGGCTAATATCACGAAAGAATTGATCGATATTATTTCTGGTGCAAATACGGTTTAGTGGGCGGCAAACCTCCTTTTTCAAAGGAGGTCATTTTCTAGTTTTTGATGCAAAATCTCTCCCAAAAAAATCTCTGGCTTAACATCGACAAACCAATCGGATATTCTTCCGCTAAAGTTGTTGCAATTGTTAAACGTATTACTGGCGCAAAAAAAGTTGGCCACGCCGGAACCCTTGATCCATTTGCTTCTGGAATACTTCCAATTGCTTTAAATAAAGCGACCAAAACCTGTCAGTACATTGCTGACGAGCGAAAGAAATATTTTTTCCGAATCGCTTGGGGTGAATTTCGTGACACTGATGATGTTGAAGGGAAGATTATGGAATCAAGTTCGGCAAGGCCCAAAAGCGCACAAATAATTTCTGCTCTACCAAATTTTTTAGGAAAAATTAAACAAGTTCCCTCGCGTTTTTCGGCGATAAAAATTGACGGAAAAAGAGCTTACGAACTTGCTCGTAAAGACATCGAATTTGAAATAAAGCAACGCGAAGTCGAAATTTTCTCTCTAAAATTAATTTCCAATTCTAGTGAATTTTCCGAGTTCGAAGTCGAATGTTCAAAGGGCACCTATATTCGTTCTTTGGCGCGTGATATTTGTAAGAAAATTGGAGTCTGTGGCTACGTTTCCAAGCTTACTCGTTTGGCTGTTGGCAAATTTATCTACCAGAAAAGAATTTCGCTTGACGTCTTAAAACAGGTCACTACTTATGGCGGCAGTTTTTTTGATGGCTCGCTGCTTTGTTTGCAGGATGTCTTAGGTTTTATGGTCGAAGTTAAGTTGGATGATCTGGATGCTAGTAAGTTTAAAAATGGTCAGATTATAACAATCAATATGTCGCCGCAAAGCGATCAATCTCTAGCTCATAATTCTCTAGCGCCTCACGCTGACATTGTTCGTGTCGTCAATAATGGTGAATTAATTGGCCTCGGCAGTTTTGCTGAAGATAAATTACGCCCAATTAATGTTTTTTAATCTATAAATTTTGGATAATGTCAGTTCTCACAAAATCAAAAAAAGAAGTTGTAAAAGCATTTGCTCAAGACAAAAACGATACTGGTTCAGTTGAAGTGCAATGTGCTGTAATCACTAAGCAAATGAACAATTTGAGTGAACATCTTAAAGTTCACAAAAGTGACTTTTCTTCAAGAAGAGGTTTATTAATTTTGGTTGGCAAAAGAAGAAGTTTGTTAGACTACCTAAAATCAAAATCAGTAGCACGTTACGAAGCTCTAATCAAAAAATTAGAAATCAGAAAATAGTTTTAGCGCCGATTAATTTAATTGATTTTCGGCGCTTTACGCTCTCACCGCGTGATCTTAAGAACCCATCAATTCATAATAATAAAAAGCTGAAAATATGTTTAATGTTGTAAAAAAAGAAATTAATTGGGGCGGAAAAATCCTATCCCTAGAAACTGGCAAAATCGCTCGTCAAGCTAGTTCAGTTGTTGCTAGATTTGGAAATACTACAATCCTTTGCGCTGTTACTGTTGCTGCTAAAGCCGCTGAAAATGCTGGATTCTTCCCGCTTACCGTAAACTATTTAGAAAAAACTTATGCTGCCGGAAAAATTCCCGGTGGTTTCTTTAAAAGAGAAGCGAAGCCTTCAGAAGCTGCCACTCTTACCTCAAGACTTATTGATCGTCCGATTCGTCCATTGTTTCCTGAAAATTTTTATAACGAAGTTAACGTAGTTTGTACCGTACTTTCGTACGATCCTTCGCATACTCCAGACATCATTGCTTTGATTGGCGCTTCTGCTGCTTTGGCAATTTCTGAAGCTCCTTTTGCTGAACCAGTTGCTGGTGCAAGAGTTGGTTTGGTTGATGGACAATTCGTTCTTAACCCAAGCAATGAAGAACTTAAAAATAGCTCTTTAGATCTAGTTGTTGCAGGAACGGAGTCTTCGGTTTTAATGGTTGAATCGGAAGCTAAAGAATTAACCGAAGCTCAAATGCTTGATGCGGTTAATTTTGGTCACCAACAATTTCAGCCAATCATTGATTTGATCAAGGAATTCGCTGCTGAAGCTGGAAAGAAAAAAATCGAAGTTAAGCAAGAAGATAATTCTGCTTTAAAAAAAGAAATCACTGCTTTCATTGGTGACAGATTAATCGCTGCTTTCAAAAAATCTGCGAAACAAGAACGCGCTTCAGATTTGGCGCAAATTCAAGCTGATATCGAGGCTAAATTTATCAACGAAGAAGCTGGAATTTCTAAAAATAAAATCTCTTCAATTTTCAAATATTTAGAAAAAGACATCGTTCGTAACGACATCTTAAAAAGCCATTCAAGAATTGATGGCCGTAATCTTGATCAAGTTCGTCAAATCGAAATTGAGGTTGGTATTTTACCGCAAGTTCATGGCTCCGCCCTTTTCACTCGCGGCGAAACTCAGGCTTTGGTTGTTACCACTCTTGGCTCATCAAAAGACGAACAAATGGTTGAAGGTCTTGACGGTATGAGCAAAGAAGCTTTTATGTTGCACTACAATTTCCCTCCATACTCAGTTGGCGAAACTGGACAATTGAAATCTCCAGGAAGAAGAGAAATCGGTCACGGAAAGTTAGCGCACCGTGCTTTGGCTCCAGTATTTCCAGCAATCAACGAGAATTTCTCTTACGTTACTCGCGTAGTTTCTGAAATCACTGAATCAAACGGCTCATCTTCAATGGCTACAGTTTGCGGAACTTCTCTATCATTGATGGACGCTGGCGTTCCAATCAAAGAGCCAGTTTCTGGTATTGCGATGGGATTGATTAAAGAAGGCAACGATTATGTTGTCTTGTCTGACATCATGGGCGACGAAGATCATTTAGGCGACATGGATTTCAAAGTTGCAGGTACTAAAAATGGTATTACTGCTCTTCAAATGGACATCAAAATCAACGGTATCAGCGCTGAAATCATGGAAAAAGCTTTAGGACAAGCTCATGGCGGCAGAATGCATATCTTGGACAAAATGTTGGCAGTTATGGGAACTCCTAGAACCGAGCTAAATGTCAACGTGCCAAAAGTTGAAATTATGAACATTTCACCAAAAAAGATTCGTGATGTAATCGGATCTCGCGGCAAAGTTATCAAAGAAATTTGCGCCGTTGCTGGTGTGGTTATGGATGTTGAAGATGACGGTACTGTCAAAATCAGTTCTAACAGCAATGATGCGATCAAAAAAGCAGTTGCAATGGTTCACGAAATCACTTTCGAGCCAGAAATTGGTGATATTTACCAAGGTCCAGTTGTAAAAGTTATCGATGCGGGAGCTTTCGTTAGCATTTCAAACAATCGCGATGGCTTCGTTCACATTTCTGAACTTGCGGAATATCGTGTTGATTTCGTTGAAGACGTAATCAATGAAGGCGACATAGTTAAAGTTAAAGTTATTGGATTTGATAAAAAAGGTCGTCCAAAATTAAGTTATCGTTGCGTTGATCAAGCAACTGGCGCTGATATTTCTGACACTCTTCCAGTTCGTCCACAAATCGACGAAAGAGAAGATCGTGACGACAGACGCGGTGGCGGTGAAAGACGCGACAGAGGAGATAGAGGTGGCGAACGTCGTGAACGTGGTGGCGATGATCGCCGTGGCGGTTCTGATCGTCGCGACGACAGACGCGGTGATGACCGTCGCAGCAGCGGAGATCGTGATGATCGCCGTGGCGGTGGAAGCAGTGACGAGCCAGTTAAAAAGCGTCGTGGTTTCTTTAGTTAGTCTGAACTTGCCTAAAAAATCGTTAGTTATTTGAATCAGGGTGGAGTCAATTGGCTCCACCCTTTTTTGTATGAATTTCTTAATTTAAAATATGCCAATCGCTCAAGATAAATTAGAAAAACTTTTGCGCCAAAATTTCCCAGAAGCGCAAATTAAAGTCGTGGCTTTAGTCGCTGACGATAATCATTATTCAGTTGAAATTGCTGACAAAATTTTTGCTGGCAAAACAAGAGTCCAACAACATAAAATAGTAAATGTTGCTCTCAAAGAAATTCTGGGTGATGTGCTTCACGCTATGCAACTCAAGACTTCTGATAAGTTAAATTAAATCCTCCAAGTAAAACTCATGTCCAATATTTTAGAACAAATCCAAAAAACTATTTCTGCCAATGACGTTGTGCTCTACATGAAAGGCAACAAAGATTTTCCGCAATGCGGATTTTCAGCTGCCGTTTCTCACGTCTTAAAAACTATTGGTGTAGAATTTTTGGATGTTGACGTGCTTCGTGATCCAGAAATTCGCCAAGGAATCAAAGATTTTTCGGACTGGCCGACCATCCCACAGCTTTATGTTAAAGGCGAATTTATCGGTGGTTGTGATATCATTAAAGAAATGTTCCAATCTGGCGAATTGCAAGAATTGTTAAAATCACAAAATCTTATCGCCTAATTCCATGTCAAATCTTGCAATCGAAATTAAAGCTTTAAGCAAGACTTACAAAAAATCGAAAAAATCTGGCGAAAAAGTTGCGTTAAAATCTGTTGATTTGGAAATTAAAAAAGGCTCGTTCTTCGGCCTTTTGGGCCCAAATGGCGCGGGTAAATCGACCATGATTAACGTTTTAGCTGGATTGGTTAATAAAACTTCTGGCACGGTAAAAATCGCTGGAATTGATATTGATGAAGAGCCGCAATTGGCAAAATTCAGAATCGGCATTGTGCCACAAGAATTAATTATCGATCCCTTTTTCAACGTCCGCGAAACTTTAGAAATTTATGCTGGATATTTCGGCATCAGAAAAGTTGATCGCCGCACTGATGAAATTATCGAAGCTCTTGGTTTAAAAGATAAAGCTGCAGCAACGCCTCGCAGCCTTTCTGGCGGTATGCGTCGCAGATTGCTGGTTGCAAAAGCCTTAGTTCATAAACCAGAAATTTTAGTTTTAGATGAGCCAACCGCAGGCGTTGATGTTGAACTGCGCAACCAACTTTGGAATTACGTAAAAAAATTAAACAAAGAAGGAACTACAATTTTATTGACGACGCACTATTTGGAAGAAGCCGAAGAATTGTGTGACGAAATCGCTGTTATTAATCACGGCCAAGTAATTGCTCGTGATCGTAAAGAAAATTTAATGAAACTGCTTTCAAGCAAAGATTTGATTATTAGCGCAGCCGACGAAATCAGGTCTGACGCGGTTTTATCGTTTGATGGACTTTCAACAAAAATTTTAGCAAAAGATAAAATTTCAATCACTTACGATCCAGAAAAAATCGAAGTGGAAAAAATTCTGCACATGATTTCCGATGCACAAATTCAAATTAAAGACATCTCAACCAGCCAGCCTGACTTAGAAGAAATTTTCAAACATCTTATCAAATCAAAATAATGAAGGATCTCATCAGCATAGACCAGCTCAAGCTTGAAGACATTCAAAAGATTCACGATTTTGCAAAAAAATTTTTTAGAAATTCCTCAAATCGCAGCACAGAATTATCGGGAAAAATTCTGTTAAATTTCTTTTTTGAAAATTCCACTCGCACCAGAACTTCATTCGAAATTGCCGCAAAGCGCATGGGCGCTGATGTTATCAATATCGATATTTCTCTATCTTCGCTGAAAAAAGGTGAATCAATTATTGATACCGCCAAAACTATTAATGCGATGAATCCTGATTTTGTGGCGATTAGGCACAATAGCAGCGGCATTGTGCAGCTTTTAAAAAAATATCTTTCTGCGTCTTTAATTAATGCAGGAGACGGAACTAATGAGCATCCAAGCCAAGCTTTGCTTGATTCCTTCACAATTTTGCAGCACAAAAAAACTTTACAAAATTTGAAAGTGGCGATTTGTGGCGATGTTTTGCACTCAAGAGTGGCGCGCTCCAACATTAAGTTGCTAAAAAAATTTGGCTGCGAAATTCGCGTGATTACGCCGCCAACTTTAATTACGCATGATTACAAAAACTGGCTGAAAGAAAATTTTAATGTTGAAGTTTTTGAAAATCTGCAAGCAGGAATCAAAGATGTTGATGTTGTGATGATGTTACGTATTCAGCAGGAAAGAATGCTTGGTTGCTACATTCCGTCACTGTCGGAATATTTTAAACTTTTTGGACTTACTCACGAAAAATTAAAAGCTGCGAAGACAGATGTGTTGGTGCTGCATCCTGGTCCAATCAACCGCGATGTTGAGATTTCTTCTGCGCTGGCTGATGATGAAAAATTCAGTTTAATCTTAGAACAGGTTGAAGCTGGCGTTGCGGTGAGACAGGCTTTGTTGCATTTCTTGAATTCCTAATATTCTCAACATTGTTATTGTGGGTGTGATGCGGCTGGCTTGGCATTTTCAATTTCTGCTACGAAGGTAGAAAATTCAGGGCGAAATCTGGGGTATTCCTTATCCCAAATTGACATTTAAAAGATTTTTTATTTACAAATAAAATTTTGTTCTTACTTTGCGCCCTCTTCAAAAAAATTGCGTTTGGAAATAGTGGCGCGGAACCAATGGCATCAAGGCTTCGCGGCATGTTAAAGTCCAAACAAAAATTAAGTGTTTTATCTTCTTTTACTTAATTTTAACCATCCCAACAAAGAAATGGATCAGGCTCAAGAATATGACGGGGCGGTGAACTCGAAAATTCACTATTTGTTTAACAAGCAAAAAATCACCAAGGAGCAAGAACCAGCTCCCAAAAGTTTAGATGCCAATTCCATTCAAGATAATTTAAGCACAGTTGCACAAGAGGTTGTAGAATTAAAACCGTCAGTTCCGGTTTATTTTATTCGCCCGAAGTCAATTAAACGCGCTGTGAATTTCTTCGTAAAAAATTTCCGTCGTCCAAAAGTTGCTGGTGAAATTCTTTATTCGGTAAAAAGCAATCCTGACGCTACTGTTCTTAAACATCTCTTCGATTCGGGCGTAAAAGACTTTGACGTTGCCTCGATGGCTGAAGTGAAATTGATTAGCGATCTTTTTGGCAGTGATGCAAAAATGTATTTCATGCATCCAATCAAATCTCGCGAAGCAATTTTCGACGCTTATTTCAATCACGGAATTCGTGATTTCTCTCTCGATTCTTTCGACGAATTACAAAAAATTTTAGACGTCACCAACAACGCCAAAGATCTTGGTTTGCACGTTCGTTTGGCGATTCCAAATTCTCACGCGGCGATCGATCTTTCTGGTAAATTTGGTATTTTACCAAGCGAAGCTGCCAACTTAGTTAGAAAAGTTCGTGCTGCGGCGAAGCGCTTCGGAATCTGTTTTCACGTTGGTTCGCAATGTATGGATCCGATCGAATATCGTAACGCACTTACAATCACCAAAGACGTTCTTGAGCAAGCCCAAGTTAAAGCCGATGTTATCGATGTTGGCGGCGGCTTCCCATCATCTTATCCAGGAATGACTCCGCCAGATTTACATTCTTATTTCGACGAAATTTTCGATTCAATCAACCAACTTGGATTCAATGATTGCCGTATTTGGTGTGAACCTGGACGCGCTTTGGTTGCAGAATCGGGATCGCTTCTAGTTCGCGTTGAGGGCAAGAAAAAAGGTATGCTTTATTTGAACGATGGAACTTACGGTGGCTTATTTGACGCTGGCTTCCCTGGCTTTATTTATCCGGTAAAGGCGATCAGAATTAAAGATAAAGAAGCGCTTTTGGCGCCGAATCTTCCCTTCGGATTTTTTGGTCCAACCTGTGATTCGCTTGATACAATGAAAGGCCCGTTTTATTTGCCCGAAAATATCGCCGAAGGTGATTATATCGAAATCGGTCAACTTGGCGCTTACTCGCGCAGCATCAGAACTGACTTCAACGGTTTTAATAAAAATCTTCAAATTGAAGTTTCTGACGAGCCTTTAATTTCGATGTATCAAGAAATCGAAGCGCAAGAAGAAGAATTCGTTTCTGCTGTATAAAACTTTCCAACCTCAATTTTTTAAGAAATGGTCACTAAAAAAGAGCTGCTAAAACGCCCAGTTAAACATATCGACATCACTTCATTCGATGCTCGTCCGATCATTGATCAGATGGATCACATGTCTTTCACTTCTCGCGATTTGGCCAGAGCCACCGAGATTTTCAACATGATGTTGAAAGACAAAAAATGTTCAAACATTCTAACTTTGGCTGGCTCAACTTCAGCTGGCGGTTGTATGAAAGTTTACGCTGATATGATTAAATTCGGCATGATCGATGCCGTCGTTGCAACTGGTGCTTCAATTGTTGATATGGATTTCTTCGAAGCTCTTGGTTTCAAACATTACCAAGGAACTCCATTCATTGATGACCAATTCCTTCGCAAAAATTACATCGACAGAATTTACGATACTTACATCGACGAAAAAGATTTGCAAAATTGCGACAACGTAATTTACAAAATCGCAAACTCTTTGGAAGCTCGCCCTTATTCATCTCGCGAGTTCATTTGGGAAATGGGAAAATATTTAAAAAAACACGGTAAGAAAAAAGAATCTCTAATCGAGCTTTGCTATGATTACAACGTGCCGATTTTCTGCCCAGCTTTCACAGATTCTTCCGCTGGTTTTGGATTGGTTTTGCACCAAGTTAAAAACCCGAAAAAACACATGACAATTGATTCGGTTGCTGACTTCAGAGAATTAACCGACATCAAAATTAAGGCCGGAACAACTGGTCTTTTGATGGTTGGTGGCGGCGTGCCAAAAAACTTCGTACAAGATACGGTAGTTTGCGCTGAAATTCTTGGCGTTGAAGCTGAGATGCACAAATATGCAATTCAAATTACAGTTGCAGATTCACGCGATGGAGCTTGTTCTTCTTCAACTCTAAAAGAAGCTTGTTCTTGGGGAAAGGTTGATACAACTTTCGAGCAAATGGTTTTTGCTGAAGCAACTTCAGTAATTCCACTTTTGGCTTCTGACGCTTATCACCGCGGCTTTTGGAAAAAACGCACCAGAAGAAATTTTGCTAAAATATTCAGCAAATAATTTTGCATTTTGCATCTGCTATGTCACCCCAAGCTTGTCGAAGGGTGACAATGCAGCAAAAAATCATTTTTCAGAAAAAGATTTTTTCTGGACAAAAATTGACTGATAAATAACTTCCCCCGCGCTTCCTCCCGCCTGATTTTTTAAAATTTTCAAATACAAATGCTTGCGCAAAAATCAATTTCACGCGTCATTCTGTTGCATCTAGTGGCGATTTTATTCGTCATTTTTAATGTTTCTGACATCAGAATCGCTGGCCTTTCTGACCTTATTCCGCTTTTTGATTTGATGGCAATATTTTACTTCGCTGTTTTTAGAAATGTTTTTTCCATATGGTTTATTTTTTTAATGGGAATTTGGAACGATGCTTTGAACGGAAATCCTTTGGGCACGACCGCGCTTTGTTATATTTTGCTGACAAAATTTTTCTTATTACTCAATCACAAATTAATGATTCGCGAAAATTTTAAACAAATCTGGCAACAATTTACTTCTTTCTGCCTCTGCTTTTTGCTAATGAAATGGTTAATTTTGTCGATCTTTAATGGTGAGTTTTACAGTATTACTACAGTTCTGGTGCAGTTTGCTTTGTCTTGCGCTCTTTATGTTGTGGTGCACAAATTCTTTGAATATTTGAACACAAAACTTTTGGAAAATTAATCGACGATAATGCTTCGGGATATCCGCAAAAATAAAATTTTTAATCGTCGTGCGCTGTTTGTTGGTGCGGCGCAATCAGTGTTGGCAACAGCTCTGGTCACAAGGTTGGGATATTTGCAATTGGTGAAGAATGAGGAATATGAAATTCAGTCCGACAGTAATCGTATAAAACCGATGATTAATCCAGCACCGCGCGGCACGGTGTTTGATCGTAACGATAATCCTCTGACAAAAAATGAAGGCAATTACCGCTTGCTGCTTTATTTCGAAAATAAAAAAAACACTGGTGATTTGATCGACAAACTATCGTCAATCCTGAATCTGGAGCTGGCAGAAAAAAATCTTTTTTTGGCTAAAATCAAAAATGCTCGCCGCAAAAGTATTATTTCTTTGATGGACAATTTGTCATGGGATGATGTGGCGCGCATTGAAACCAACTCTTATCTTTTGCCAGGAATCTCAATAGAAAGCGGCATTATCAGACATTATCCTTATTGGTCTGAAACCGCGCATTTCCTTGGTTATGTCTCGCTTCCGTCGGAAAAAGAAATTGATAGCAATGAACAAAATCTTTTTATGCATCCCGATTTTCGTATTGGAAAATCAGGGATTGAGCGCACTTTTGATGAAGCTTTGCGCGGAAAATATGGTGTAAAATATGTTGAGGTTAATGCTCACGAAATTCCAATTCGTACACTTTCAGTTAGTCCAGCACTTGAAGGTTCTAAGTTGCATCTGACTATCGATTTGAATTTGCAAAAGTACGTTACCGAAAGAATCAAGGACGAAGTAGCTTCCGCGGTAGTGATGGATGTTAAAACTGGTGAAATTTTAGCTTACGCTTCCAGCCCATCTTTTAATCCAAATAATTTCGTTGAAGGTGTTTCAAGGCAATATTGGCAAGATCTCAATACCGATCCAAAAAAACCGTTAAATAATAAACCGATCGCCGCACTTTATCCTCCGGGCTCAACTTTCAAATTGATGGTGGCGTTGGCGGGCCTAGAAAACGGGATTAATCCGCATAGTCATGTTTTTTGTGATGGTCATTTTCAATCGGGTCGCAGAACTTTTCACTGTTGGAAGGATGGCGGACATGGCTCGATGGATTTAGTCAATGCGATTAAAAATTCCTGCAACGTTTATTTCTTCACCATCGCCAGTCAAATCGGAGTTGATAAATTTGCTGATATGGCGCGCAAATTTGGCTATGGCGAAAAATTCGACATCAGCTTATATGGCGCGAAAGCTGGCAATGTGCCGTCAGATGCTTGGAAACGCCAAGTTTTTAAAACTCCTTGGGTGGGCGGAGATACCTTAAATACTGCGATTGGACAAGGTTTTGTTTTAGCAACTCCTCTGCAAATGGCTTTGATCACGGCGCGAATTGCTAATGGCGGCATTCCAATCAAGCCTTATTTAGTGCGCAATCACAATATTTCCGAGCAATATGAAGAGCTCAGAAATCAGCCATTAGTTTCTTCTGGCAATTTGCATTTGATTCAAGAAGGAATGAATCGTGTGATGAATGAAGCTGGTGGAACGGCTTATGCTAAAAGGATTGGCGTTCCAGGATTTGAAATGGCTGGCAAAACCGGAACTTCGCAAGTAATTTCAAAGCGCGAAAAAGAAATGTCGAAAACCGAAAGCGGAATTAATGAAAATCAAAATCATGCAATATTCGTGGGATTCGCGCCAGTACAAGATCCAAAATATGCGCTTTCAGTTGTGGTTGAACATGGTAAAAGTGGTTCAGGTGCAGCGGCGCCAATTGGTAAAGATATTATGACCGAAGTGCAAATGCTAAATGACAAAAGTGGAGTTTTGCGTGAGGCTTTGAAAGGTAAGGTTTAATGTTTTTTTAAACTCTCTGCTTGTGAATTAAATCGTGCGAAATTATTTTGCCGCTCCCTTTCTACAAGGCCAGCTTTCAAGGATGATTGCTGGTATAAAATTTCCAAAATTCTAAAAAATTTAAGAATGTATTTCGAGTAATTTTCGATTTACAATTCTTTCGGACGCCCTTTTGGCGTGGCTTTATAAGATTTACTAACCTGTTTTTTTACTTATGACAAATAAAGGAAAAATTACTCAAGTTATTTCCGCTGTAGTTGATGTGGAGTTTGAGAATGGCGAAATGCCGGCGATTTACAACGCGCTTGAATGTATCAATGATGGCAAAAAGTTAGTACTTGAAGTTGCTCTTCACATTGGCGAAAGAACAGTTCGTGCAATCGCGATGGATTCTACAGATGGTTTGACTCGTGGTACTGAAGTTATCGATACGGGTCGTGCAATTTCTGTTCCAGTTGGCGAAGGTACTTTAGGACGTATTATGAACGTAATTGGTGAGCCAATTGACGAAAAAGGCCCGATCGTAACTTCGCAACTTTGCCCAATTCACGCTTCTGCTCCTGAACTTTCTGAGCAAGCTACTGAAACTGAAATTCTTGTTACTGGTATCAAAGTTATCGATCTTTTAGCTCCTTACTCAAAAGGTGGAAAAATCGGTCTGTTCGGCGGTGCTGGTGTTGGTAAGACTGTATTGATCATGGAGTTGATTAACAACGTTGCCAAAGCTCACTCTGGATATTCAGTATTTGCTGGCGTTGGTGAACGTACTCGCGAAGGAAACGATCTTTACCATGAAATGATGGATTCGGGTGTTATCGATGTAAATAATCTTAAAAATTCTAAAGTTGCACTGGTTTACGGACAAATGAATGAGCCGCCTGGAGCTCGTGCTCGCGTTGCTCTTACAGGCTTGACCCAAGCTGAATATTTCCGTGATCAAGAAGGTCGCGACGTGCTTTTCTTCGTCGATAACATCTTCCGTTTCACTCAAGCTGGTTCAGAAGTTTCTGCCCTTTTGGGTCGTATTCCTTCAGCTGTGGGCTATCAGCCAACTCTTGCCACCGAAATGGGCGCAATGCAAGAACGTATTACTTCAACTAAAAAAGGTTCAATTACTTCGGTTCAAGCGATCTATGTTCCAGCTGACGACTTGACTGACCCCGCTCCGGCAACTTCATTCTCGCACTTGGATGCAACTACAGTTCTTTCGCGTCAAATCGCTGAGATCGGTATTTATCCAGCGGTTGATCCTCTTGATTCAACTTCAAGAATTCTTGATCCGCGCATCGTTGGTAATGAACATTATGACGTTGCTCGCGAAGTTCAAAAGACTCTTCAAGCTTACAAATCTCTTCAAGATATTATTGCGATTCTTGGTATGGATGAACTTTCTGAAGAAGACAAACTTACAGTTGCCAGAGCCAGAAAGATTCAACGTTTCTTGTCTCAACCTTTCCACGTTGCCGAAGTTTTTACTGGCGCCCCAGGAAAATTGGTGTCTTTGAAAGATACGATCAGCAGCTTTAAAGAAATTCTTTCAGGAAAATATGATCACCTTCCTGAATCCGCTTTCTACATGGTTGGCGGAATTGACGAAGCAATTGCTAAAGGTGAAAAACTTTTAAAAGAAGCTAAGTAATAATGGCTAATTTGAATTTAGAAATCATCTCGGTACAAGGAGTCATTCTTAAATGCGAATGCAGCATGGCTGTGGTTCCATCGGTTGAGGGCGACCTTGGTATTATGTTTGGTCACGAGTCGATAATTGCAAAATTACGCGAAGGTCAAATTACCGTTTATGACGATAAACAAAATATCATAAAACAAATCGACGTCAAAGGCGGCTATGCTGAAATGCATGGCGCTGAAACACTTTCGGTTTTGGTTGACTAGACTCTTGTTAACTAACAAGAGTCTAGTTTTTTCAATCATGTTTTTTAAAAGCCTCGAGGAACGCAAGTTTTTCGGGGCTTTTTTTATGGCGCTGTCGCGCAAATCAACTTCTTTTTGCAATTCAGAATTTTCTTAGAAAAAATTGATTTACGCGACAGCGCCTTTATGCATTGATTCACAACATACTTTGACTATGAGCGCGCAAAAAATCGACATCGCAAACATTGTTTTAATGCTCTTCTCAGTGGCTTTGGCATTATTGCTGCCGTTCGAAACGTTTCTAATTTCCTATGCAGTTCTAGGTCCTCTGCATTATGTTACAGAGATTTCTTGGCTGAAGAAAAAAGAATATTTCATCGCTCAAAAGAAAGATTGGATTTCATTCATCGTGATTTGTGTTGTAATCACCACGGCCTTGCTGGCAATTGAACTCTGGCCTTATTTCCAAGACAGCCAGCTGGTCACGCTTCTGCTAACAAAAAATAATTTAGACAAAAAAACTTTTTCTGACGAACTTTCGCTTTGGCCATCTTGCCTAATTTTTTTCGCTTTTATTTCGGCTTACATTTTAACCTTCGTCAAAGATTGGTTTTGGCGTATTAACGCCTTCGCCTTCGCGATATTTTTAGTTTTGCTTTTCAAAGGTACGCCAAATTACGTGGTGATTTTTGGCATCTTGCTCACAACCATTATCCATGTTTGGCTTTTTACTGGAATTTTTATTTTGTCGGGCGCTACCAAAAACAAAAATATTTCGACTTATATTTCCTTTGCAGTTTTTATTTTATGTTCGCTTAGTTTTATTTTTATTGGCCGCGATAGTTATATTCTGAGCGGTAAAGCACTTGAAATTGTTGGTACAAATAGCCTAAATCTGAACCAAGAACTGGCAAAAATATTCAATTTATCTTTCTCAAAAGGTGAGCTAATCACATCGCTCACAGCCTTGAAAATTCAAGGCTTCATCGCATTTGCTTACACTTATCATTATTTAAATTGGTTCTCAAAAGTTGAGATCATTAAATGGCACAAAGTTTCAAAAACTTCGCTAATTTTATGTGTAATAATATGGGCAATTGCTCTTGGCGCTTATGCTTACAGCTATCGCTTCGGTCTGATATTTTTGCTTTTTTTAAGCGTGCTTCATGTTTTTTTGGAGTTCCCGCTGAACTTCAGATCTATCGCAATTGTGGTAAATCGTAAGTAAGGCTGGACGGGTTTTGTAGCCCAGTCCAGCCAATGAACGAGAAGTTTTGTTACTTATTCTCGTCTTTTTTCACTTCTTCGTATTCCGCATCCATAACTTTTTCACCAGATCCTGCATTTGCAGATTCTGCGTGGTTATGAGCTTCAGTCGCGCCAGTCGCGCCAGCACCGGCTTGACTTGCTTTGTAAATTGCCTCACCAAGCTTCATTGAATTTTGCATTAATTCCTCTGTTGCAGTTTTCAAATCAGCGGCGCTAGCGTCAGATTTGGCCACTAAATCTTTAACTTTTTGCAAACTCGCTTCGATTGCAGATTTAGTTTCGGCGTCAACTTTGTCGCCATGCTCTTTCACTGATTTTTCAGTTTCATAAACAGCGGCATCAGCATGATTTTTTGCTTCGATAAATTCTTTTTTGATTTTATCAGCTTCAGCGTTGGCTTCAGCGTCTTTCACCATTTTTTGAATATCAGCCTCAGACAAGCCGCCAGAAGATTGAATTCTGATTTGTTGTTCTTTGTTAGTGGCCTTATCTTTGGCAGAAACTTTTACCACGCCGTTAGCGTCGATATCGAAAATAACTTCGATTTGTGGCATGCC
This sequence comes from uncultured Rhizobium sp., assembly GCA_964434225.1. Lineage (GTDB taxonomy): Bacteria > Pseudomonadota > Alphaproteobacteria > Rickettsiales > UBA1997 > UBA2645. The sequence continues at coordinate 3,507 of CAYSUM010000009.1, read as the reverse complement.
GCGCGGTGCCGGAGCGATTCCTTCCAAATTAAATTCACCAAGAACTTTATTATGAACTGCAATATCGCGCTCGCCTTGGAAAACTTTAATGGTTACGGCAGTTTGATTATCAGCAGCAGTTGAGAAGACTTGGCTTTTATTGGTTGGAATTGTTGTGTTGCGTTCAATCAAGCGAGTAAACACGCCGCCTGCAGTTTCAATTCCAAGTGAAAGTGGAGTTACATCTAAAAGCAGAACGTCTTTCACGTCGCCCTGTAGAACCGCACCTTGAATTGCTGCGCCAATCGCCACAACTTCGTCAGGATTTACGGATTTATTTGGCTCTTTGCCAAAAAGTTTTTTCACCGTTTCGATAACTTTTGGCATGCGGCTCATACCACCAACCAAAATAACTTCATCAATTTCAGAAGCTTTTAAGCCAGAATCTTTTAGCGCATTTTCGCACGGAGTGATGGTGCGCTGGATCAAATCGTCAACCAATTGCTCAAGTTTTGCGCGAGAAAGTTTAACGTTCAAATGCTTAGGGCCACTTGCATCAGCTGTGATGTAAGGCAAATTGATTTCGGTTTCCATCAAAGAAGAAAGCTCGATTTTAGCTTTTTCTGCCGCTTCTTTCAAACGCTGTAAAGCCAACGGATCTTTGCTTAAATCAACACCTTGTTCTTTTTTAAATTCGTCGGATAAGAATTTTAAAATTCTCATATCAAAATCTTCACCACCTAAAAATGTGTCGCCGTTGGTTGATTTAACTTCGAAAACGCCATCGCCAATTTCTAAGATCGAAACGTCAAAAGTACCGCCGCCCAAATCGTAAACCGCGATAGTTTGCCCACCTTTTTTGTCGAAGCCGTAAGCAAGTGCAGCAGCAGTTGGTTCGTTGATAATACGAAGAACTTCAAGTCCGGCAATCTTTCCAGCATCTTTGGTTGCTTGGCGTTGCGAATCGTTGAAATAAGCTGGAACAGTAATTACCGCCTTATCAACTTTTTCGCCTAAATAACTTTCAGCGGTTTCTTTCATTTTCATCAAAGTGAAAGCAGAAATTTGGCTTGGAGAATATTTTTCACCTTTAACTTCAACCCAAGCATCGCCGTTTGCTGAGGGAACGATTTTGTAAGGGACCAGCTCTTTATCTTTGGTTGTTGTTGGATCATCATTTCTGCGTCCGATCAATCTTTTAATTCCAAAAATTGTATTTTGTGGATTGGTTACAGCCTGACGTTTAGCGGACGCGCCGACTGTTCTTTCACCGCTTGGCAAAAATCCGATGATTGAAGGAGTGGTGCGAACGCCTTCTGAATTTTCGATAACTTTAACATTTTTACCTTCCATGATTGCCACGCAAGAATTGGTGGTTCCAAGGTCAATACCGATTACTTTATTAGACATAAATTTGATTATTTTTGATTAGGTTGGAGTGTTTCGAAGTGGTGTGTTTTGATTGTAAAAACTATGTAAGAGGCGATTTTTCGATTACAAGGTGACGGCCAAATTTTCTTTCACGTTGTGAACGCGTAAGAAATCCACTTTTTTTTCTGCTAAATATTTTGAAATCACCAAAGTTTTTTGCGCACGATCGCCATCAATATTTACTGCATCGAGAAAACTTTTCTTCGAATGGCCAACATAGATCAAGAGCTCTAAAACTCTGAACGAATCAATATTTTTTAAAACCCGAATCGACTGTAAAGCATCTTTATTAAAACCAATTCCGGGATCAAAAATCAGCTGTGATTTTCTGACATTTTTTGCTTCCAAATCCAAAATTTTTTTCCGTGCCCATTTCAACATTTCACCAATCAAATTCATATTGCGATTAATCAGCAAATCAGGACTGAATGGCACCCTCAGGTTATGCATCAAAACCGTTTCAATATTTTTTGCGGCGATAAATTCGATAATTTTTTCATCAGTTAAACCGCCAACATCGTTAATGACATCAACGCCAATTTCGTAAGATTTTTTAATCGTTTCAAAATGATAAGAATCAATGCTGGTTTTGATTTTTCGCGGAGAGTTTTTTGCGACAGAAATTATGGCGGGAAGAATTTTCTCTAGTCTTTTCCATTCTTCTTCTGGTCCAATTGGAACGGCGTGTGGCCTTGTGGATTCTGCTCCAATGTCAATTACATCGGCACCCTCGTCAATCATTTTTTTTGCGTGATTCAACGCGTTGTCGAGTGAATTAAATTTTCCACCATCCGAAAAAGAATCGGGTGTAACGTTCAAAATTCCGACGATTTTGGTTACCATTTACGTTCGAATTTTTTGCGCAAAATAATTGCAACTAAATTGAATAAAATCAAAAACCCAAGAAGCACTAAAATCGCCGCTGCAGTTTTTTCCGCAAAGCCAATTTCTGGAGAATCTGACCACAAATAAATTTGCACTGGCAGCACGGTTGTAGGATCGGTGAAGTTTGTTGGAATATCGGCGATAAATGCCACCATGCCAATCATCAATAACGGCGCGGTTTCCCCCAGTGCGCGCGAAATTGCTAAAATCGTTCCCGTCATAATTCCAGGAATTGAGAGCGGCAATAAATGATGCCAAACAATCTGCACTTTCGAGGCTCCCAGTGCCATTGCCGCATCGCGAATTGAACTCGGAATTGAGCGAATGGTATTGCGTGTTGCGATAATAATAACCGGCAAAACCAACATGAATAAAGTCATCCCGCCAACTAAACTGGAAGAGCGCGGCAGGTAAAAAAACTGCAAATAAACCGTTAAACCAAGTAAGCCGTAAATTATTGATGGAATCGCTGCGAGGTTGTTAATGCTGATTTCGATAATGTCGGTGATGCGATTTTTTGGCGCAAATTCTTCCAAATAAAAAGCGCACATCACGCCAATTGGAAATGCCAGACCTAAGAAAATTACCATCACTAAAATTGATCCACTTAAACCAGCGCCGATGCCGGCAATTTCTGGCTCGCGAGAATCGGCGAAGCGAAAGAAATTCCAGTTAAAAAAAGTTTTAATTTGTTTGTCGGAGATTAATTTATCAGCCCAAATTTTTTGTTTTTCACTCAAATTTGCTGACATCTGATGCTTAAAATAAACATCAATTTTTGACGAAGCTGACAGCCAGAAAATATTTTTTTGACCAAGAAATTGTGGCTGTTTTTTAATTTTTTCTTCCAACTCCAAAGCCGCAACTTTACTGGTCATTTGGTAAAGTGAATTAACTTCAATCAGCGAAATCGCGTCAGGAAATTTCTGATGCAAAGATTGTTTAATCAAGCGGCGATAACTGATTTCGTCATTTTCTGAATTTGCCGCGACTGATTCTTGCGACAAATCAATTTCCAGCGCCACTTTAGTTTGCAAAAATGCGCCGCTACTTTTGCTTAAAATCATTGCAAACAAAGCAACCAAGAAAGCCAACGAGAACGCAATCGCCAACATTCCAAAGATTCGAAATCGAGTTTCTTTCGCGTGACGTTTTTTAAGATTTTTGATTTTTGATTTTTTCATTTTTTAAATTTTTTCTCGCGTGATTTTT
>CAYSUM010000008.1:48761-62506 GCA_964434225.1 uncultured Rhizobium sp. | reverse complement strand
TTTTGTAAAAAGTAACGCGAGACCAGTGCAAAAATTCCATTCGGAAAAATATTAGAGCCGAACTCGTCATTGCGAACTCTAATTCTGGATAAGCTGTTAAAATTTCATCAAGGATGAATTCCAAAAATTTCTCGCAGAATAATTCTTGGTAAGAATCTGAAAATTTGAGCAATTTTACTTAGAATAACCTTCGCTTTCTTTTCCTCCGTCGTCATAAGTAGCGGCTCTGCCAGAGAGAACATGATAGGCCGCTGTTTTTAACGTACTAGAGCTTGGAGGTTTCTTTATATGCTCAAGATTTCGCGAGAAATTTTCGATCGAAAATGATGTATTCACCACATCATTTCCGAAGCCGCCTTTCAAAATTTCTGTTATCGCGCTTTTGTGATTATTCTCAACACCCTCAATTCCATTAAGCTCAGTTTCGATTACAAATCTATTTTTGTTATTTTGAAAAGCATTGAACGCAATCACAACAGAATGACTATCATTATCAATTTTGATGTAATGTCTGCTCTTAGCGTTAGTCTCGTTCTCAATAATTTTTGTAACCTTATTCAACAATATATCATACAAGTCATTGTCGGTTTTTGCATTATTCACGTCTTTGCAAGGCATGTCTTTTCCTTCCTTTTTTACTCCCATCAACTTTAAATCATCTTCAGTCATTTTAAGTGGTAGCTCTGGAAACTCTCTTTTTTGCGATTCCAACTCGCCTGTTGTATTGATATATCTGTACCAAAGTTTTTTGGCAAAATCCTGATACAACCTTTTGTCTTCAGGAGTAATTTTAGGATTTTCCTCGCTCAGATTTTCCCAAACTTTCGTTGTTAATTCTTCATCTTCAATAAACATCAACGACCAACCAACGCACATGCCTTCAAGCGGATTAGCTGCCTGTTTTACCCACCCTTCAAAAAGCGAACGATCTCTTTCTTCAAAAAGATCGCCATACAAATCATTGGGCACCAAAAAATTCATCAAATTTTTCCTAACCATTATTTCAGCCCCAAATTTCTGATTATATTTGTAAAAATCTCCACTTCCTTTTCTTCCTGTTTTTGGCATAATTTATTTAGTTTTATTTTTATAATTGACGAGAAGAAGTCCTGAATTCAAAGACATCAGCTTTTGTTTTCTAAACGTCGAATTTTGAAACTCTATATTTTAAATCTTTTGCGAGTGGCAACAATTTTCACCTCTTCGAAACCTTGGCATAAACCTCCAATAAATGCTTCTTGTCAATTTTAGTATAACGCTGCGTTGTTGATAAATTTTCATGTCCCAACAATTCTTGAATCGCGCGCAAATCGCAGCCAGATTCAAGCAAATGAGTGGCAAAAGAATGGCGAAAAGCGTGGGGCGTAATGGTTTCTGCAAGATTAAGATTGATACGAATAGTTTGCACTAATCCGCTAAAATCGCGGCGCGAGAGCGTTTTACCTTTAGGTGTTAAAAAAATCGGTTGCTCAAAATTAATTTCAAAAGGACAAAGTTGTAAATATTCGTTAATACGCTGATTCACAATCGGCAAAAGCGGAACCATGCGTTGTTTTTTGCCTTTGCCGCTGACGATTAAAGTTTGATTATTTTGCAGAGATTTTTTGTTGACCAACAAAGCTTCAGAAATACGAAGTCCGCAACCATAAATCAGTGTAAGCAGCGCCAAATCTCGCTTGGCTTGCCATTGATTTTTTCTGATTTTTATAATTTCCATTAAAATTTTATCGATATCAATCTTCTCAACTGCTTTGGGGATTGGTTTGGCGACCTTTGGTGTTCTGATTTTTGTAATTTGATTATTTTGAATCAGGTTATTTTGGTTACAAAATTTGAAGAAAGAGCGAAGACTAGAAATCGCGCGCGCATTGGATGAGTTAATATGGTCTTCAAGACGCTTGGCAAGCCAACAGCGAAAATCGTAAACAGTTAAATTTTCTAAAGAATTATTGCTGATAATTTGTTGGCGCAACTTAAAAATAAAATCTAGAAAATAAAAAATATCGATGCGGTAAGAATTCACCGTGTGTAGCGAATATCTTTTTTCTGCTTCAAGAAATCTCAAAAATTTTTCAACCGTTGTAATAACTGTTGAGTCGCATTTATCTTCGATTTCTAAGGCTTGAGACATAATTTAAAAAAGTGAAATATGCAAAAATCCCAAAAATATTTTCAAATATTCTCGACTATTTTTATTTTGGCAATCGCTCTTTGTTCGCAATCTTTTGCGGCGGCGAATGAAAAATGGAACAGTGACGAAGGCTTGAAACGCTTGAGTCACAGTCAGTCGAAAAATGATTTTTATCAGTTGATAAATTTCTATCAGCCGCAAATTAATCCGCTTTATTGCTCGGTGGCAACGGGTGTTATTTTGCTTAATGCCACAAGTGATCGCGAAAAAATTCCCAGCCAAAAAGAGAATCAAATCGAACGTCCGCAAAATGCCGGCGGCGGAATTTCAGAATTTCATTCTTATTCTCAGTTGAGTTTTTTGAACGATAAAACTGACAAGATTAAAAAGCGCGAAATTGTACAATTAAAGGCTGTGGCTAGTGCAAAAAATGGTAAAGAATTTTACGATGCTGGTTTGTCACTCGATGATTTTAGCGATATTTTAAAACAGGTTTACAAATTGAGGGTTGAAAAAAATCACGTCGAAAAAAATGACGAAAAAACGCGTCAAAAATTTCGCGAAGATTTAAAAAAATATTTAGCTGATTCGAAGAATTTTATCGTCATAAATTTCGATGGAAAAATCGTTGGAAACGGTACTGGGGGCCATTTTTCGCCGCTTGCGGCTTATGACGAAAGCAGTGATTCAGTTTTAGTTTTAGATGTCGCTCTTCACAAAACTGGTTGGTATTGGGTTGATTTGGATAAACTTTTAGAAGCGCTAAATACCAAGGATGCGGATACCTATCGTGGGTATCTTGTAGTTAGAAAATAATATTCAATTTCATCGTCATTGCGAGGAGCCTGAAAGGCGACGCGGGCAACCCAGTGTTAGTTGAAAACTGGTTCGCCACGCTGCGCTCGCGATGACGATTCTTACACTTTAATACTTATTCATGAATTTAAATTCCCCGCAAAACGAAGCAGTGCAAACCACCGACGGGCCAGTTCTGGTGCTGGCTGGAGCTGGAACTGGAAAAACTCGTGTTTTAACTTCGCGCATCATCCACATCGTAAATTCTCACTTGGCATCCCCTTACCAAATTCTTGCTGTGACCTTTACTAACAAGGCTGCAGCCGAAATGAAAAAACGTATCGGCGAAACAATCGGTGATCAAGTTAACAATTTGTGGGTTGGAACTTTTCACTCGATCGCAGCGCGGATTTTGCGCCGACACCCTGAAGTTGTGGGTTTGCGATCTGATTTTACAATTATCGACGACGACGATCAAACGCGTTTGCTCAAACAAATTCTCTCCGATTTCGGCATCGACACCAAACAATTCGCGCCGAAAGTTTATCTCAACAGAATTTCGCGACTTAAAGACAAAGTCGTAAGTGCTGCAACTCTTGACGCTGGATTTGACGTGACTTTGCCCAAGCTCAAAGAAGTTTACGAAACTTATCAATATCGTTTAAAATCAATGAATGCCGCCGATTTTGGCGACTTGCTTTTGCACAATCTTGAACTGTTCCGAGCCGCTCCAGACGTGCTTGCATATTACCAAGATAAATTTCGTTACATCCTTGTTGACGAATATCAAGACACCAACAACGCGCAGTATCAGTGGCTTCTTAAGCTTGCCGATTCTCATAAAAATATCTGTTGCGTTGGTGATGATGATCAATCGATTTACAGTTGGCGTGGTGCTAATATCGCCAATATTTTGCGTTTTGAAAAAGATTTTGTCGGCGCAAAAGTAATTCGCTTAGAGCAAAATTATCGCTCTTCTTCGCGCATTTTAAAAGCTGCAGACTCGGTGATTTCTAATAACAAAGAGCGTCATGGAAAAAAATTATGGACTGACGCCAAACAAGGTGAAAAAATTAAAGTCGTATCTTTTTCTGACGATCGTATGGAGGCGTCAAGCACCGCACAAATGATTCGCATCGCAACTTCGGCGAAAAAATATCGACCTTCCGAGATCGCGGTTTTAGTGCGTGCAGGCTATCAAACTCGCGCTTTTGAAGAAGCCTTCATCCACAATTCTTTGCCGTATAAAGTTATTGGTGGCATGAAATTTTATGAGCGTATGGAAGTTCGCGACTCGATTTCATATTTAAGAATTTGCGCAAATTTGGATGACGATTTGGCTTTATCGCGAATTATCAATGTGCCAAAACGTGGTGCTGGCGATGCAGCAATATCAACGATTTATGAGAGATCGAAGTTAGAAAAAATTTCGTTTTTTAGCGCGATAAAAAAATCTCTCGAAGAAAATGTCATCAAAGGAAAAGCGCGCGATGCCTTAAAAAGTTTGATCGAAATTATTGAAAAAGCTCACGAAAAAGTTGGAACCGCAACTTTGGCCGACCTTGCCAAATCTGTTTTGAACGATGTTGGATATATTCCGATGTGGAAATTAGAAAACACTTTGGAAGCGCAAGGGCGACTCGAAAATATTGAAGAATTTATCAATAGTTTGGGTGATTTTTCGAGCATGGTCGAGTTTTTGGAATATGTTTCTTTGATTGAAGCGCGTGACGATAAAAATTTAACAGACGCTGTGACGGTAATGACGGTGCACGCCGCCAAAGGTTTGGAATTTGATTTAGTTTTTGTTCCCGGACTTGAAGATGGATTATTTCCAAGTTCCAGATCGGTTGAAGAGCGCAACGGTTTGGAAGAAGAAAGGCGTTTGATGTATGTGGCAATTACTCGCGCCAAAAAAGAATTAATTTTGTCTTACGCCAAAAGTCGTTATGTTTTTGGTGATGTGCAAATGCAAATGCCATCGCGTTTTATAAAAGAATTGCCCGAAGATGAGGTTGAATTTGAAGAGATGGGATACGGGGATCGTGGCTTTGGTGGTGGTTATCAAAGCGGAAATTATCAGGCAAAAAATTTTCAGAAAAATAATTTTTCTAACAATTCGCCAAATAGTTTTAAAAATAATTCGGCGGGAAATTTTCAAAGCGGAAATTTGGGTCAAAGTAAAATTGATCGCACAAATTCAATTTTGAATGCAGTTTATAAAGATGTGCCACGACCGGCAGAATCAAGTGCTTCTAGTTCAAAAGACGTCATGTCAGGCAGAAGAGTTTTTCACCAAAAATTTGGTTACGGAAAAATATTAAGCACGGATGGCGATAAGTTGGAAATATTTTTTGAGAAAACTGGCGTGAAAACGGTGATGAAAAATTTTGTTACTGCGGCTTAAGGACACCTCTAAAAATTGCCTTTTTTAGAGGCGCCCTTGATTTATCGTTTTTTTCATTTTTTTAATCACCTTCTCGAGTCCGTCAAATATGGATTCACCGATGATAAAATGGCCGATATTTAGTTCGATAATTTGAGGGATTTGAGAAATTATTTTGGCGGTTTCGTAGTTTAATCCGTGGCCGGCGTGACATTCTAATTTTAGTTCAGCACAAAGTTTGGCGCAGGATTTTATTTTTGATAATTCGGCTTCGCGTTTTTTTCCAATAGTGTGGCAGAACTCGCCAGTGTGGAGTTCAACAATATCAGCGCCGATTTTTTTTGCTGCACGAATTTGTGCTTCATTAGCATCAACAAAAAGTGAAACGCGAATTTTTTTATTGCGAATTTTTTTGATCATTGCGCACAAAACTTCTTCATTTTTTATCACATCAAGTCCGCCTTCGGTGGTAACTTCTTGTCTTTTTTCGGGCACGATACAAACGGCGTTGGGCTTAGTTTTAAGAGCGATTGTTAACATTTCTTTAGTTGCCGCCATTTCCAAATTTATTGGCAAATTTATTTCTTTTTTTAGTCGAATTAAATCTTCATCGCGAATGTGGCGACGATCTTCGCGCAAGTGAATTGTAATTCCGTGAGCGCCAGATTTTTGTGCTAGAATTGCTGCCGTCACTGGATCGGGATGGCTTCCGCCACGAGCATTGCGAATGGTCGCAACATGGTCGATATTTACGCCAAGACGAATGTTTTTTTTATGATTTTTCATTTTTGTTAACAAATTTTTTTTCAGAAATTACAAAAAATCCTAAGTAAAAAACGCAACTTAAAACGATTGTAATTGGAAATCCGACGGCGCCAAAAACATTAAACAAAACTCCGCCAATCAAGCTTCCGCATAAAGATCCAAGAGCGCCGATTAATTGAAATGTTGAATTAGCCGCGACCAACTCGTTGGCATTAAAATTGTCGTTACAAACTTTGAAAGACGAAACGTAAATGCAGGCGATAAATATTCCGAAGAAAAAATAACAACAGAGTAAAAATTTGTAATTATGGAAAAAAATAATCAGCAAAAACGAACATAAACATCCCAAAAATCCAAAATTAATTAGCTGATAAGGATGCCATTTTTTGAGAAAAAAACCAATAATTAAATCGCAAAACCCGCTAGCCATATAAGCGCTGATTAAAAGGCCTGCGACTTCATAAGATAATCCAATTTTGACGCCGAAAATTACTGTGAAAGTGAGCAGAACGTAACTTTGAAAATCGAGAAAAAATCTTGCTAAGAAAATTCGCGGATTGGTTTTAAAAAAACTGCGTAACGCGATACGTTTTGAATCTAAAATTGGTGGCGATTTTTTGCCCAGAGGCAACAAAAAAAAGAAAGAAAACATCGTCAGAAAGGCGGCAATCGCAAATGATGAATAATTTTGCGCGCCGATAAATTTTATCACAACTGGGCCTAAAGCAATTCCAGAGGAAATTAACATACTAAAAATTCCTAAACCAATGCCGCGCTGTTCTTTGGTTAAAAGCATATTCATCCAAGCTTGGCGAGTGATGACATACATAAACCACAAATTTCCCATCAGAAATGCCAAGAGAATCCACAGGTAAAAACCTTGGTAAAAATAAATTGCCAAAATGATTCCAGAATAACTAATCGCCGCGATCGCCATCGTGCGCATCATCTTTAGCTTTGCGACGATTCGACTCAAAAAAATCGACATCACAATTCCACCAAAACAATCGAGCGTAAATGCAATTCCAATATGCGCCGCATCAACGCCATATTTATTTAACAGAGCGGGAAAGCTGACGGTATTCATTCCTAGCGCGACGGCAAAAAGAAAAATACTTAAAAAAATCAAATTTAATTCCCGCGAAAAAGTCAGCTGTCTGAAAAAATTCTGCATGGGTTTTTCTTGGGAAATTTTATTAATGAATTGCCGTTTCGCGCCGATGCGTTCTTTGCAATGAGCTTGTTCTATTTAAGATTTTTGCATAATTCTAGCGCTAAAAAAATGCAAAATAAGGTGAAATCCAAGGTTATATGAATTTGAATATGAAGCCTTAAAGTGACATTGCAATTCCTGTGCATCAAGAAATTTCGACTATGAATTTTTAAAATAAAACGCGCGCCCAAATCAATTTCTTCTGAAATTTTTTACATTGTTATGGATGAAAATAATCAATTAAATCGAGATAGAACATACGCTAAATAACTGGAGTGCAATTATAATGGCGCTGTCGCAATTCAAATTTTTTTGGAACGCACGTACATATGGGTACGCTTACCTTCCAAAAAAATTTGAATCACAAAAATTTCTTAGAAAAACTTGATTTGCGACAGCGCCATAATCGTATTGAAAATGATCTTTATCTCATCCTAGAATTATCTTGAATGAGGCGAACTTTGTTTTTTGCGTTAAATTTTTCTCGTCAATTTAATTATATATTATGAATTTATACCGTCCGGATATTGATGGATTGAGGGGTTTGGCCATTATTTATGTTATTATTTTTCATTGTTTTCACAATGTTTTGCCAAGTGGGTTTATCGGAGTTGATGTTTTTTTTGTCATTTCAGGGTTTTTGATAACCCGTATAATTCTTGGACAGCTTGAGAACAATAAATTTAGATTTTTTGACTTTTATTGCAGAAGAATAAGAAGAATTTTCCCTGCTTTATTTGTTATGTTGTTAGTTAGTTTTTGTTTTGGATTGCTGACTTTATCTAGCGGAGATATGGTTTGGTTGACTAGGCAATTTCATTATGCAGCCTTTCAGATTTCCAATATTTTTTTTCAAAGAACGGTAAGTTATTTTGACGAAGGTCAGAATTTTATGCCACTTCTCCACACTTGGTCTTTGGGTATTGAAGAGCAATTCTATCTTGTGGCGCCTTTTATCTTGTTTGCTTCGTTTAGGTTAAAATCTTCTTCCAGCATCTCTCCATTTCGTATTATCTTAATCTTGTCCTTAATTTCTCTTGGCTTGAGTCAATACTTCGTTTTTACAAATCAAAAAATAGCTTTTTATTCTATATTCTCGCGCTTTTGGGAGCTTGGCATTGGATGCATTCTAGCGTTTAACAGAAAAATAGATTTTTCTAAAAAAATTCAGAAATCGCTGATTTTTGGGAGTTTGTTAATAGTTCCCATGGCTTCATTCGCTATTAATTCAAAGAATTTTCCAGGAGTTATGGCTTTGTTTCCTTGTTTGGGAGCTGCAATGATAATTCTAATCGGAGAAGTCGATAGTAAAAACTTTGTAACCAAGTTTTTGTCTGGAAGAATATTGGTCTTCATAGGCAAACTTTCTTACTCCTTGTATTTGTGGCATTTGCCAATTCTGGCTTTTTATAAAGATTATACCAATCAAACCAATCTTAGTGCTTTAACCATTTTTTGTCTTTTGTTGGTAATGTTTGGCGTTTCCTATCTTTCTTGGAAGTTTGTTGAAACTCCTTTTAGGGGTTATGATAAATCAAAATATTCTGACATTTCCAAGTTAAGATATTTCAAAAATCCATTTTTTGTTGCAGCTCTTGTTTTGGCGATTTTTTTTTCGATCTCAACTTTTTCAAAAAAAACCAACGGTGTAAGTTCTAGACTTTCGAATAATATCCTGACTGATGATACTCTGCTTGATCAGTATGCTGCTTTTTCTTTAGTAAAAATTTGCGGCGTTGCAAAAAAAAGTCATAACTTTCCGTCAATTGAAGAATGCGTTATTGGAAAAGATAAAGACAATTTTCAGGTAGTTCTTTTTGGCGATAGTCATGCCGGACACTATGCTTCAAGTGTTGTAAAATGGGCGGAGAGTCGAGAATTATCCGTGGCAGCTCTGTATCTTTTTTCCTGTCCCCCAATTTTAACTAAAGAAGATGTTTTGAACAAAGATAAAAGATGTGGGGATTATAGAAAAAATATTCTGAAAATCTTGGAGGAAAAAAAGGGAATTGAGTATGTATTTCTTGGTTCAAGTTGGTTTGGATATGAAGAAAAAGACCCTAATTATGAAGAGTTGTTTAGAAAAAATTTTGCCGAAACTGTCAGGATTATAAATAACATGGGTAAAAAGCTGATTGTGTTGGGAAGGGTTCCGGATTTTAATATTAATGGCAATGCAAGCAGTCCTTTGAAATGCGTTGAGAAAAATTTAGTTCCGATGCAAAAAATATTTCCCATTTCTTCTGCGGATTGTGACAGCATGAATCTTTCTGAGTTTGCTCAGCAAATAAAATTTAATAATCTAATGAAGTCGGAAGTTGAAAAATATAGCGGTAGTTATTTTTTCGATCCTTATCCATATTTTTGTGATCAGAAAAAATGCAGCTCGATAAAAAATGATAAATTGCTTTACGCTGACAGAGGTCATATGAATAAAAATGGAGCTCATTATCTTGAAGAATATAAATTCGCTCCTTTGAACATAAAATAAAGCGGGTCCTTACCTTCGAGTTTACTGTTTGGACCTTATTAGTTGAAAACTCTGAGCCAGCAATTTAGCTTCCAAAAAACTCTCCTCTCTTGCAAATTCACAACCAAAATGTCTGAAGAAAAATCTCAAAATTTAAATAAAACGCCTTTGCTTGATTTGGTAAAAATTCCGGCGGATTTGAAAAAATTTTCGCTGGCTCAAATCAAACAAATTTCCGACGAACTTCGCTATGAAACAGTCGCCGCAGTTTCGCAAACTGGCGGCCATCTTGGCGCGGGGCTTGGTGTGGTGGAAATTACAACGGCGCTGCATTATGTTTTTGACACGCCGCACGATAAAATAATTTGGGATGTTGGACATCAGGCCTATCCGCATAAAATTTTAACGGGACGTCGCGATCGTATGCGCACCATTCGCCAGCCCCATGGTTTGGCCGGATTTACTCGCAGAGCCGAAAGCGAATATGATCCGTTTGGAGCGGGACACAGCTCTACTTCTATCTCGGCGGCACTTGGAATTTCGGTCGCCAAAAAATTTAAAAAAGAAAAATCGCACGTAATCGCCGTAATTGGAGACGGCGCAATGTCAGCGGGAATGGCTTACGAAGCCATGAATAACGCCGGTGCGCTCGAAGATGAATTTTTTCACGACAATCGTTTGATCGTAATTTTAAACGATAACGACATGTCGATTGCGCCGCCAACTGGCGCGATGTCGCATTATTTTTCGCGTTTGGCCGCTTCCAAATCTTATTTAAAAATTCGCGATCTTACCAAAAAAATTTCCCACAAACTTCCCGAAGCAATCGCCCGCTTCCCTCGTAAATTAGAAAAGGCGACCAAAGAATGGTGGATGGGCGGCAATATTTTTGAAGAGATGGGATTTTATTATATCGGGCCCATTGATGGTCACGATTTGGATACGTTAATTCCGATTTTGCAAAATATTCGCGACGATCATTCCACCGATCCAATCTTGATTCACTGCGTCACTGAAAAGGGTCGTGGCTATAACGAAGTGATGAAAACTTCCGACAAACTTCACGCGGTGGCAAAGTTTGATCCTGAAACTGGCATCCAAGAAAAAGCCGCCAGTGTTTATCCCAGCTATTCCAAAATTTTTGGCAAACGTTTGTCAGAATTGGCAAAAAAAGATGAAAAGATTTTGGCGATCACCGCCGCAATGCCTTCGGGAACTGGTTTGGATGTGTTTATGCAAGATCATCCCAAAAGAATTTTTGACGTGGGAATTGCCGAACAACACGCGGTGACATTCGCTGCTGGCCTTGCCACGGAAGGTTTAAAACCTTACGCCGCACTTTATTCAACTTTCTTGCAACGAGCTTACGATCAAGTGGTTCACGATGTTGCGGTGCAAAAATTGCCGGTGCGTTTTGCAATTGACAGAGCTGGTTTTGTGGGCGCTGACGGCCCAACTCACGCCGGTTCATTCGATATTGCTTACTTAATAAATTTGCCCGACTTCGTTTTGATGGCCGCTTCCGACGGACAAGAATTGGTGAAAATGATCAACACCGCAAATTCAATTAATGATCGCCCATCAGCTTTCCGATTTCCGCGCGGCGAAGCTGACAAAGAAATTGATTTCAGCGATAACGAAATTTTAGAAATCGGCAAAGCCCGCGTAATTCAACAAGGCGCCAAGGTTGCGATTATTTCTTACGGCACAATTTTGGCGAACGCTTTGGCCGCAGCAAAAATTTTAAAAGAGTCGCAAGGCCTTGAAATTACAGTGATCGACGCCCGTTTCGCCAAACCAATTGACGAAAAATTATTCACAGAAATCGCCAAATCTCACCAATTAATCGTAACCATCGAAGAAGGCTCAATCGGCGGCTTCGGCTCGGCCGTAGCTCAATTTTTACTTGCACAAGGATTATTAGACGGCCAATGTAAATTCCGTTCGCTCGTAATGCGCGACAAATTTATCGAACAAAACAAAATCGAAACCATGCGCGATGAAGCGGGAATTGGGATTTTGGATTTGGTTCGAGTGATTAAAGAAAATAATGGATAGGAATTATGAAGAGTTTTCTTGGATTTGGATCAAGTGGTTCTAAAGCGAATAGTGGAACAAATACTGATTCGAAGCCATTAGATGATGAACAGATGAAGCAGCTATTAAAAGGGCGTAACAACAGAGGATATGCTTACTCTGATAGAGAAATTAATGCGGTGAATTACGCTATGAATATGAAAGATGGGTATAACTTTCACACAGATGATGCTACGGGGGAGTCTACAAGTATTTTGGTAAAAGGTTTAGAATTATTAAATCATGCTGG
The DNA here is from genome assembly GCA_964434225.1 of uncultured Rhizobium sp. Taxonomy (GTDB): domain Bacteria; phylum Pseudomonadota; class Alphaproteobacteria; order Rickettsiales; family UBA1997; genus UBA2645. The sequence continues at coordinate 50,420 of CAYSUM010000008.1, read as the reverse complement.
AAAAATTGTGGTTGAAATGCCAGCTTGTGACGCTGCAGGAAGGGATTCTCCGATTGCTGGACATTTGAAAATTCAGTTTAAGGCTTTGGATTCTTTAAAAACAGAAGGTGGACCAGACTATTCATTCAAAATTTTATTTCCTTACAAGACTATTGGATGGCATTGGAATTGTGGAGAGATCATAGTAGATAGAAGTGATCCAGAAAAGATTAGAATTCAAGGTCGTGCCTATGATTCATTTGGTAGAGGGCGATTAGCACCACAAATTCAGGCGGAGATCAAAAATTTTTTCTTAGGCCATTACAAACACCCAGTGCCTGAGTTTCATCTCGATCAAGAATCTTCAACGCCACCTATTCAGCAAGGTGGTATTGCTTGCGGTCTTTATGCAGCGCGTTTTATGCATAATTTAAAAACTGGGGATAACTCATGGCCTGAAGCGAGAGGTAAAAATGAGCAAACATTAAGAGATGAAGATTCTGAATTTATTCTGAAACATAATAAAAGTGCGGTATCAAAATTTTGTGCTCCGTTAGATGAAGCAAAGTATAAAGATGTTAGTTCGCTTAATAGAGGAGCTTATGAAGAAGAAGGGGAAAATGCTTCGAAAATTCTTAAAAGAATCCGGGAAATTAAAGATTCTTGCTTAACAACTGCTGAGTTAGAGCGTAAATTTTTAATTGCTATGCAAGAGATGGCAAATGCGCCAGAGGAAAAAATAAGGGAGAAATATAATGATGCTTTCGAAGCATTTGGAAAAATTAATAAAGAACTATGTGATATTTTTTTCTCAAAAAAAAATGGAGAAAGAGGAGATGCAAAATTTACGGCAGAAAGTCTTCGTCTTGTTATTGATCGTTATTGTTCTTTAGAGAAAAATTCTGATCAAGATTCTGAAGAAAAGGATATATCAGAACAACCTAACTCTTCGCCGAATACAGAAGAATCGCAGGATAAAAATAAAGCTGATCAGAATAGTTTTATTGAGATTTTGAAATTGAAAATTGAAAGTCGGGAGATGCGAGACAAAGTATTAGGGGCTTTGGAATCAGCTTCTGCAGCATTTAACTCTCAAGACGCAAACTATAGGGATATCTATAATAATCTTTTTGAGGAACTTTGTAATTCTTCCGTGGTAATTGCTGGAATTTTTTTTGAGATAAATGATTCCTATCAAAGGGGCAATAGTCGCGTGGATATAGAATCCTATGAAAATGTTATTGAAGAGATATCAAAGCAAGATAAATTCTATCCAAAACAAACAGAAGAAGCTCAAGAGCAAACAACAGAAGAACAGAAGTTCGAACAATGCACGAATTTTATTCATACCACTTTTACTGATAGTTTCAGATCTTTGTTAAGAAGGTGTGATAATATGGAAAATTATTCGGATGAAATTAATGGTTTTTTTAATGATTCTGAAGCATTTTTTCTTTCTATTCTTGAAGAGGGTGGTGCTGACTCTGCTAAAAATATTCTTACTCAGGTGGGTGGGTTGATTGTGGAAGAAATAAAAAAAGAAAAAATAAAGAAGTCAGAACTTTTATTCAATTTAGATCCAGATAACTACACTATGGCAGAAGATGGACTTTTAAAAACCAAAAAAGAAGTCCAAAAATCAATCAGTTTGGAAGATATCGAAAAAAAATTAAGTGAAAT
>CAYSUM010000008.1:47025-48661 GCA_964434225.1 uncultured Rhizobium sp. | reverse complement strand
AAGAAGTCCAAAAATCAATCAGTTTGGAAGATATCGAAAAAAAATTAAGTGAAATAAGAGAGAAGAAGCAACGTCTGATGATTCAGAGGTATATTCTCAATTTAGAAAACAAAGCTCTGGAAAGTCCTTTAGATAAAGATATTTCTAAGATGACCTCAGAAACGGAAAGCAAAAAACGACTAAAACCTGTGACAAAATCTTCCTTCGATAATCTTTCAGGAGAATGGCAATCAAAAATTCTAAACAGCACCAAGATCAGGATTACGGAAGAGGAGTTGGTGCATGCTAGAAATTTCTTGGCTTTGGTTGCTTTAACTGATGGTGAAGGAGTTTTAAAACAACAAAAAATTCAACATGAGTTCGAGGAATCCAAAGGTCAGGATGAAAAACCCATAGTTCAAAAAATAACTCAAGAAGAAGTTTATCAGAAACAAGGAATATTGCCAAGTGACATTTCTGGAAAATTAATTGAGGATGTGGCTAAAGAAATCACCGCTGACAATATCAAAAATTTCTATAAAAGATTGGTTGAAAAAAGATCGCTGACTTTTTCAAGTGAAGAATCCATTGATAGAGAAGGTAACAAAATGGATGATGGAGGGTGTCTCGGCGGCAAAGATCCTGAGAATTATTTGCTTTATTCTGAAATGGAATTGGGTGCGATGCTTGGCATTTCTGGTTATACGCAATTTATTAATAATGGTGGTCAAAATAATTTGGGTAATCAGTCACAACCTGATGATCATGAAAAATTTGGCAGAATTACGGCGCTGTCTAGGCTGGTAAAAAATAGAAGTGAAATCGAGTGGGCAAGTGATGATTTTTTTAAAGGCTATGAAAAAATTTATACAGAGTTTTATAAATTAAATCAATTGGAAGATTTTTCATCTGATGAAGATATAGTTAAATATTGCGAAGCTCAGATTTTAGAACACCGCCTCTATTTTTCTTACAAAAAACTTTTTGCCGATGCGATTAGTGAAGACAATTTGACGGGTGGCAAAAAAGCTTACATTCGTATTGTTGGCTTGGGGGATGAAAGCGAAACAGATCCTGATATTAGACCAGTTATTGGTAGAGCGGTGCGTAAAGTGTTTGATGAGTTGGGAGAGGATTTGCAAAGTCAGATTAAGGCTATTGAGTTCTGTGAGGATAATGGACTTAAATGTTTCCAGAATTTTATAAAGAAAGACGAGGTATTGGAAAATGAAAATGGAGTAAATTTATTAAATAATGTTCATATTATTACTGGTAACGATGTAAAATTTTCTAACAAGCTTGCTGATAAATATTCAGATTGTCAGCTAAGTATAAACTTCGCTTCGAATGCTGGATCTTATGTTGGTAATGATTATTGGAATGATGATTCACGGCGGCAATCATCAGAGATGTCAAGAGAGGCGGACGCTGCTTATTGTAGTTCAATTGCGATTTCAATGAATCCAGATCTTAACCCAGAGTTTCTTGATAGAATCGAAGTTATTGAGAAAGGTTCGTTTGAAATTTTGTTATTAGAAGACGCGTTTGCTGAGCAAGAAAAGGTCAAGCAGCCGCCTAAGCCTAAGCCTAAGCCTAAGTCTGAGCCTAAGCCTAAGCCTAAGCCAACAACAGAAGTTAATAAAGAATTATCTAAATC
>CAYSUM010000008.1:0-46925 GCA_964434225.1 uncultured Rhizobium sp. | reverse complement strand
AGCCTAAGCCTAAGCCTAAGCCAACAACAGAAGTTAATAAAGAATTATCTAAATCCGAAGAGTCAGAAATAACAAAAGAAGAGAAACAAAAATTTCTAAAAAGTGAGGCTGATAATTTCATTTGTGTACAAAAGTTTACCTACAAAAAAGATCCAGAAGACACCAAAAGCTTGGCGAGTCTTGAGGTTTTGGCTGGATTCACAAAGTCGGTCAAGGAAGCGAAGGCAAGCACCAAGCGTGACGGAGCTTTGCTTAGAATTATTGATAAATTAAAAAATTCTTTAAAAAGATCGAGTAATGAAGAAATTTGGAAAGATCTTACGACGGCGGATAAGAATGCGATGATTGAAGAATATAATAAAAAACAGACAGACAGTGGTAATAAAATAAGTGACGACGATAAAAAAGCGCTGATTGATTACAGGGTTTTAAAAACTAAAAACTTTAAAGGCGTTATTGAAAAGAAAGAGCTAAACTCACCAAGTGAAGACCAAAAAGCTAAGTTGGAAGAAGTGATGGAATTTGCTGAAGGGAATTTTGGTCTTTCTGATCAAGAAATTGATGATATGAAAGAAAGAGTGGTAAATGCAAAACAAAACCAAAATAAAAATCATGATTCACTTGGTGAGAAAGTGAATCAAAAAAACGAGGAACTAACAAACGAAGTAAAAAAAGCTTCTGCTAAAAAATTAAAGGAAATAAGAACTCGTCATTCAAATAGTCGCGGTGGATAAAAACAACAACCGCCCATTAGCCGATTTAATTCGGCCTAAAAATCTTGAAGAAATAATTGGGCAGGAGCATCTTTTTGGCGATTCGGGCGCTTTGTCGCTGATTGTGGGTTCAAAAAATATTCCCTCGATGATTTTGTGGGGGCCGACGGGAGTTGGAAAAACCACGATCGCCAAAGCTTTGGCAAATATTTCGAACGCCAATTTTATTATACTTTCGGCAATAAATTCTGGCGCTGCCGAAATTCGCAAAGTGATTGAAAATGCTAATTCGAAGACGCTTTTGCAAAGCGGCAAAACCATTTTAATGATCGACGAAATCCATCATTTTAACAAAACTCAACAAGATTTATTTTTGCCAGCAATTGAAGATGGCACGATTATTTTGATTGGAACCACCACCGAAAATCCGTCATTTAGTTTGAACTCTGCTTTGCTTTCGCGCTGCAAAATTATCACGCTGAAAATTCTTGATGAAATTGCGCTGGAAAAAATTTTAAAGCGTGCCGAAGAAATCTGTGAAAAAAAATTACCACTTAACGATGAAGCGCGCGAAACCTTGATAAATCTGGCTTGCGGCGATGCGCGATATTTATTAAATGCTTGCGAAGAATTATTTTTTTTGAAGAGTTCGGAAAAAATTTCGTCGGAAAAATTATTCGAAATAATTTCCAAACGCGCGGCGCATTTTGACAAAAAAGGCGATTTTCATTTTAATTTAATCAGCGCTTTTCACAAATCTTTGCGCGGTTCAGATGTTGATGCCGCCCTTTATTATCTGGCGCGGATGCTTGAAGCCAAAGAAGATCCGTACTACATTTTGCGTCGCCTCGCGCGTTTTGCCACTGAAGATATTGGTCTGGCCGATCCAAATGCGTTATTGCAAGTGATGGCGGCGAAAGAAAATTACGATTTTTTGGGAAGTCCCGAAGGCGATTACGCCATAAGTCACGCCACAATTTATCTGGCTACCGCGCCAAAATCTAACGCCAGCTATCTTGCGCATAAAGCCGCAATTGATGCGGCTTCGTGCACTACAAAATTAATGCCGCCGAAAAATATTTTAAACGCGCCAACCAAAATGATGAAAAATGAAGGTTTTGGCGCTGGTTATATTTACGATCACGACACACCAAATTGTTTCTCTGGCCAAGAATTTTTCCCCCCAGAATTAATCAAAAAATCCCGCCCAAAATTTTACGAGCCCAATGAAAGAGGATTTGAACGAGATCTCAAAAAACGTTTAGAATATTGGGAAGAGCTGCGCCGTAAATTGAAGAAATAAGCAAAAATAGGAAGAAATACGGAGCTATTTGAATTTGAATATAGGCTCTAATCTTGTTTGCAAAAATCAGATTTGTGGCGACTACATTTTGCCGAAATTTTGCTGTCGCAATAGCCGCATAAAGACTGCTCTTTTAAGATGATTTTGTTTTTCTTCACTTCAATTTCGCCATCATTTTTTAATTTTTTTAAACTACGTGAAAGCGTTTCTGGATTGATTCCAAGATAAGATGCTAAATCAGTTTTGTCATACTCCAGCTCAACTAATTCTGCTTTTTTACTGCTGTTCTGAAAAGCCATTTTTAGCAAAAATTGCCCAACTTTTTGCTTAGAATTTGTTAGTTTAAGCCTTGTTATTTGGTCGGATAAATCGGCGTTTTTTTCAGCGGTTTCGCACAGAAGATTGCGAGTTAAGTTTAGATTATTTTTGGTGAATTTTTGCATTTCTGCAATTTTGATCGAAAGAATTATGCAGTCTGAAACTGCTTGTGCATTGACTTGAAGCGTTTGTAAAAAAATATCGTTAATGAATTTTTTTGCACCAATCATCTGCAATATTGTATGTGCGCCATCTTCATTGGTGGCAAAAACTTTTACTGTTCCTGCAAGAATTACGTAAAAATTTATAATTTTTTCTTCACCAAAAAAAATCATCTCGCCTTTTTTGCGATTGATAATTTGAGAGTTTTCTAAAATTTCGCTGAGTTCTTCATCCTTTAAATTAGCGAATAAAGCTGCGTTCTTGATTAGGGAAATATTTTGTGAAGTGCGGAAATTCATCTTGGATAAAAAATTACTAATTCTTGACCTAGGTCAATTACAGAAATTGAAGTCGCTCTATTTTCAAGACGTTAAGTTAATGGTCTTATGACTGCTTAGCGCTTTGGATAGAAGCTTATTTTGAGGTTAAAATGGTATAACTTGATCCAGAGCTTAATTAATTAATTTTTTTTGGAAAGTTATGAAAACTAAATTGAGGCTTGCTTCTTTGTCGTTATTTTTATCAGCATTTGGCGCTCAGGCAAGTTTTGCTGAAACTAGTAGTTACGATTGGATTATCAGATCAAGAGCGCTTTACGTGAAAACTGACACTAGCAGCAAAGTTTCAACTCTTGGCGGACACGTTGCCACTTCTTCAGATCAAGTTCCAGAAATTGATTTTACGCGTTTCTTTACCCCAAATATTGCTGCAGAATTAATTGTTGCCACAACTCAGCACGATGTTTCTTTAAGAGGATCTCCGGCTCTTGGCAGTTCAACAAGTTTGGGTTCTGTAAAATTGTTGCCTCCAACATTGACAGCGCAATATCACTTTAATCCAGCTGGAACTTTCAGACCTTACGCTGGCGCTGGCTTGAACTATACTTTTTTTTACGGCGCTAAAACTCCTAGCCAAACTGTTACCTCAATAAAATACCAAGATCACTTAGGATATGCTTTGCAGGTTGGTTTCGATTACATGTTAAATGATAGAGTTGGCGTTAACTTTGACATCAAAAAAATCTTCCTTAAAACTCAGGCGCAAGTTGGAACTGCGACCAATTCTTATACCGCTAATGTTCGACTTGATCCGTGGATCATCGGCGCTGGTATTTCATATCGTTTCTAAAAATCTAAAAGGTAAAGAATGTACGGCCTGATCTCGCTCTATTTGGGATATTCAGTCTATCTAATAATTTTTTTTAGGCGCAAAAGACACGACATTCTTTACCAAAAAGTCACCATAATTTTGGGCGTAAAATTACTCATTTTAACCTTTCTCTATTTCGCTTTTTTTAGTCACAAAATGACCAAGGTGGAAAGAAGTAAAAATATTCAAAATTTAATCATTAATCAGTACTAACCATGGATTCTGCTTTAGTTGACTTATCAAGATTGCAATTTGCAGTAACGGCGCTGTACCACTTTTTGTTTGTGCCCTTAACGCTTGGATTATCGGTGCTTCTTGGTGTTATGGAAAGCGTTTATGTTATGACCAATAAAGAAATTTGGCGTGACATGACCAAATTTTGGGGCAAGCTTTTTGCCATCAACTTTGCGATGGGTGTTGCCACTGGAATTACCATGGAATTTCAATTTGGCACTAATTGGGCTTATTATTCGCATTATGTCGGCGATATTTTTGGCGTGCCTTTGGCAATTGAAGGATTGATGGCATTTTTCTTGGAATCAACTTTTGTTGGTCTGTTCTTTTTTGGTTGGGAAAGATTATCCAAAGTCAAACATTTGATGGTTACTTGGCTGGTGGCGATTGGCACCAATCTTTCAGCTTTGTGGATTTTAATCGCTAATGGCTGGATGCAAAATCCGGTTGGCGCCAAGTTCAATTCTGAAACGATGCGTATGGAATTAGATTCGATTAAAGAAGTTATTTTTAACGAAGTGGCACAGTCTAAATTTGTGCATACGATCAGTGCTGGATATGTTACGGGTGCAATGTTTGTGCTTTCAATTAGCTGCTATTATTTGCTGAAAAAATCTAATATTGAAATTGCTAAAAGATCGATTGTGATCGCTTCGTCTTTTGGATTGATGGCGGCATTGTCAGTTGCAGTTCTTGGTGACGAAAGTGGTTATACAACAGGTGCAAACCAAAAAATGAAATTGGCGGCGATTGAAGGAATGTGGGAAACCGAAAAAGCTCCAGCAGATTTCACTCTTTTTGCTATCCCTAATCAGGAAAAACAAACCAACGAATATGCGATTAAAATTCCTTATGCTTTGGGATTGATTGCAACTCGTTCTTTCGACAAAGAAGTTCCTGGAATCAAAGATTTAGTTCAAACTGCTGAAGGCAGAATTCAAAACGGTATCACGCAATATTTGGTTCTTAAAAATCTTCGATCTGGCAAAAGTGAAGATTTTCAAAAAGACAAAGAATATCTGCGCGAAAATTACGGCGATATTGGCCACGCCTTATTGTTAAAGAAATATCGCAAAGATATCGAGAACGCCACTGCTGATGAAATCAAAATGGCAGCACAGTCAATCACGCCAAAAGTTACTCCGCTATTTTTTAGCTTCAGAATTATGGTGGCTCTAGGTCTGTATTTCATCATCTTGTTTGCTACAGCCTTCTATCAAATGAATATTAAGCACAATTTCGACAGCAAATTCTTGCTAAAAATTTGCCTACTTTCTTTGCCTTTGCCGTGGATTGCTGCCGAACTGGGTTGGATCGTCGCCGAATTTGGCAGACAGCCTTGGGTAATTGAAGGAATTTTACCAACCTCTTTGGGAATCTCGTCGGTGTCTTACGGCAGTGTTTTGGCAAGTTTATTGGGGTTTGCAATTCTCTACACAGTTTTGTTGGTGGTCGATTTATACCTGATGGTAAAATATGTAAAAATCGGGCCAGACAATTTGATGAAACAAGATTAACCGCCATTTCGGCGTCGTTTTTTAATCCAAAATTAGTTTAAGAATTATGTTAGAATTTTTTGATTACGAATGTTTAAGAGTCATCTGGTGGCTACTTCTTGGTGTGTTACTAATCGGATTTGCAATTATGGATGGCTTCGATTTGGGAGTGGGAATTTTGCTGCCATTCGTTGCTAAAAGTGATTCAGAGCGCCGCGTTGTTTTAAACACAGTTGGTCCAGTTTGGGAAGGTAATCAAGTTTGGTTTATTTTAGGAGGAGGTGCAATTTTTGCGGCTTGGCCTCATGTTTACGCTGTAAGTTTCTCGGGATTTTATTTTGCCATGCTTTTGGTTTTGTTAGCTTTAATACTGCGTCCCGTTGGCTTTGATTACCGCAGCAAAATGGAAGGTAAAAAATGGCGTCAAACTTGGGATTATTGTCTTTTTGTTTCAGGCTTAGTTCCGTCTTTGGTTTTTGGTGTGGCTTTGGGAAATGTGCTGCAAGGCGTTTCCTTCAGCTTTGATGAGTTTATGGTGGTTAATAATCAGATCGCATTTTTTAGTTTATTTTCGCCATTCGCTTTGCTTTGTGGATTGGTAAGTGTTGCGATGTTGATAGTTCACGGAGCTTCTTATTTAGCGATCAAAACCGAAGGAGATATTTTGCGCCGAGTGCTAAAATTCTTAAAAATATTTCCCGTGCTTACGATTATTTTATTCGCTGTTGGCGGTATATTTTTAAACTTTGTTGATGGCTATAAACTAATAACTTTCGCTGGAACTTCTGCCGACTCAAATCCTCTGTCCAAAGTAGTTGTAAGGGTTGCTGGTGGCTGGTTTGATAATTACGAAAAATATCCATGGATGATTATCGCGCCAGCTCTTGGGTTTTTAGGGCAAATTTTTGTGCTGCTATTTGTTGCCATAAAACATTACGGCAAAGTTTTTATCGCCAGCTCAATTTCGATTTTAGGAATTATTGCCACTGCCGGCCTAACCTTATTCCCTTTCATCTTGCCATCAAATCTTGAACCAAGTTCTTCTTTGATGGTTTGGGACGCTTCAAGCAGCTATTCAGCTTTATTTGTAATGTTGATCGCTGCCATAATTTTCGTGCCAATTATTTTGCTTTACACCTCGTGGGTTTTCAGAGTTATGCGTGGAAAAGTTAGTGAACAAGACGTCAAAAAGAATTCAAAATTTTTATATTAAATTTCAAAACCAACTCAAATTATGTGGTATTTCGCTTGGATTTTAGGAACAGCTTTTGCAGTTTCTTTCGGGGTTTTAAATGCTTTGTGGTATGAAGTAAAAAATGCTGGCCCAAAAATTTGCGCCAATAGCTGCGGTTCGAAAAGTCATTCTTAAAAATTATGTTTGGTGAAATAGACGAACAGACGATTTTAAAATATAGTGGCCAAGTGCCGCGTTATACTAGCTATCCCACCGCTCCAAATTTTAGTGCCGAGATTAATTCTAAAACCTACATCAGCTGGCTTAAAACTTTGGGCCAAGAAGAAACTTTATCGCTTTATATTCATATTCCATTTTGCCAGCAGCTTTGTTGGTATTGCGGATGTTACACCACAATTACTCAGCGTTACGAACCAATTGAGAATTACGCCAATATTTTGGAGCAAGAAATTCGTATTGTTGGTGAAATATTGCGTCAAAAGAAACATCGGGTTTCACACATTCACTTTGGCGGCGGCTCGCCAACAATTTTGACGCCAGATAGTTTTAGGTTTCTAATGGCAACAATTGGGGCCGAATTTGAAATTGCGCAAGACGCTGAAATAGCCATTGAAGTTGATCCGCGCAATGTTGATGAAGATAAGATAAAAGCTTATTTCGAGTGCGGAATTAACAGAGTCAGCCTTGGTGTGCAGGATTTTAATCAAGAAGTGCAGGCGGCAATTAATCGCGAGCAATCTTTTGATTTGGTGTTGGATTGTGTAAAAAAATTTCGCAAATACGGAATTCAAAATATCAATCTTGATCTGATTTACGGCTTGCCAAAACAAACGGTTGAGATGGTAAAAAATAATATTGATTACGCTCTTTTGCTTAATCCCGAGCGTATTGCACTATTTGCCTATGCTCACGTTGGTTGGAAAAAAAAGCATATGCGCTTGATTGAAGAATCAGATTTGCCTGACGATGTTACTAGAATTGAAATGTATAAATCTGCGGCAGAAAAATTGCAGCGCGACGGCTATTTAGCTATTGGATTAGATCACTTTGCCAAACCAAGCGATAGCATGGCGCAAGCTTTTAGAGATGGAAAATTAAAACGTAATTTTCAGGGTTATAGCACAGACACTTCTGATAATATTATTGGCTTTGGCGTTTCGTCGATTGGCTATTTGTCGGGTTTTGGTTACGCGCAAAATACTTTAGATTTTAAAGAATATGAAAAAGGTATTTTAAACAGAGAATTAGGGGTTTCTAAAGGAATTAAGATCAGCAAAGAAGATCAAATTCGTAAGAAAATTATTGATAAAATTATGTGCTATTTGGAAGTTGATTTGAAGGAAGTTTCGACCTCTTTCAATCTTCCAGAAAATTTTTTTGCACCCGAAATCGCACAGCTTGAAGATCTAAAAAGAGATGGTTTGGTCAGAATTAAAAATAATGTGATAAAAATTAACCTAGCGACTCCGCAAATATCGCGAGTGGTTTGCAGTATTTTTGATAAATTTTTTGAAGCCAGTGCTCAAAAATATTCCAAGATATAAAAAACTGGTCCCAGAATTTCTCTGAAGCCAGTTTTTGTAAAGCCGTTTGGCGCTTAAATTAGCGTCTCATGCCACCCATTGGAGGGCGTCCACTGTCTTGATGATCTTCTTGTGGCCCGCCATTTTCGTGATTTTCCACTCTTTGATCTTTACGCTCTTCTTTGATTGCCTCACGACTTTCTTTAATTTCCTTACGTTCAGCCTGAATCTTTTCTTTGTGTGCTTCGCGAGTGCTATACCAAACTACAAATCTATTGATCGTAGTTTGGTATAGAATTTGGTGAGTTGTTGAGTGATTTTGTGAAAAAATTTGTGCTAAAAAGAGCGATTGGATAAAAATTCAGGAGAGAATTATCTGCTGCGCGATTTCTGCAACAAAACAAAATCTGCTAAAACGCAAGCCAGCATTGCTTCGCCAACTGGAACGGCGCGAATGCCAACGCACGGATCGTGGCGACCCTTGGTGATGATTTCACAATTATTTTTATTTACGTCGATAGTTTTGCGCGGAATTAAAATTGAACTTGTTGGCTTCACCGCAAAACGTACCACTAAATCTTGTCCAGAAGAAATTCCTCCCAAAACCCCGCCCGAATGATTTGCAGCGAATTTAACTTCGCCATTTTCGCTCCACATTTCGTCAGCAAGTTCTGAACCTTTTTTTGCTGCAGCTGCAAAACCGTCGCCAATTTCAACTGCTTTTACGGCGTTAATCGACATCATCGCCGCCGCGATTTGCGTATCTAATTTATTATAAATTGGTTCGCCCAAACCAACGGGAACATTTTTTGCAACCAGCTCGATAATTGCGCCAACAGAGTCGCCGGCTTTTCTTATTTCGAGTAAGTAATCTTCAAAATTTTTTGCCGCAATTGCGTCAGGACAAAAGAAATCGTTCTTCTCAATTTCAGAAAAATCGATGCGAGTGTGATCAATTTTTTTCTCGCCGATTTGGGTTAAGTAACCAGTAATTTGAATATTTTCTTTTGCCAAAATTTTACGAGCCACGCCGCCAGCTGCAACGCGCATCGCCGTTTCGCGCGCCGAAGATCTGCCGCCGCCGCGATAATCGCGAATGCCGTATTTTTCGAAGTAAGTGTAATCGGCGTGACTGGGGCGAAATTTATCTTTAATGTCGCCGTAATCACCACTTTTTTGATCTTGATTGTAAATGACCAAACTGATTGGAGTGCCAGTAGTCTTGCCTTCAAAGACGCCGGATAAAATTTTAACTTGGTCAGTTTCTTGTCTTTGTGTGGTAAATTTTGACTGTCCAGGGCGACGTTTATCTAAATGTTTTTGAATATCAGATTCATTTAATTCTAAAAGGGAAGGGCAGCCGTCAACCACGCAGCCAATTGCTTCGCCATGGCTTTCGCCCCAAGATGTGAATGAAAAAAGTTGTCCAAATTTATTGCTCATTTTTGTCTGATTTTGATTTGAATCCTTGTGTCCGATTTAAAATTAAAACCGGATTTTGGGAGAAAATTAAATGATCGCCTTGTTCGTTAACTTCAAGTTCTCCAGCCGTAATATTGCCGATATCGCCTGTTGCAAAAACGTCATAAAGCACCACCTGTTCTTGATCCATGTGATGGGCTTTTTTGGCTTTGATGTGATAAACTTGACCATTGTCATATTGAAAATTCATGCGCGGATTAGTCATGATTTTTTCAATTTTATAATGCTCAGGATCTTTATTATATTTATTCACCAACTTCACCGCATGGTTGTTTTTGCTAATTGCGTAAAAGACGTAAACAAAAAGTCCGCTGATGATTGCGATGTAACACAAGCTGGTCAGATAATTTTTTATTTTTGAGTGTGATTGTATAAGCTTTAGAACCTGTAATGTTCTTTCATCCATTTTTATTTTCTTGTTCGATGGTTACGGAAAACGAATCAACATTTTTAACTACGCCAACTTTGTCGATTTCTAATTTGCATTTGCTGATTCTTTGATCTTCTAAGATCACATCCATCAAAGATTGCGCTAATTTTTCGACTAATTTAAATCTGTTATTGGCGACCAAATTTTTCATTTTAACAATGATTTGATCATAGTCGATCGCGTCAGAAATTTCGTCGCTTTGCAGCGATTTTGTAAGGTTTGTGGTAATTTCAGCGTTAATAATAATTTCACGATCAACGGTTTTTTCCCATTCAAAAACACCAATGATTGTGTATAGTCGTAGGTTTTTTATTTTGATGATCATTGATTGATTTTTTGAAAGATTGCTGGGTAATTTGCGGCAAGTTAATTATTGCCGCAAATTACTTCAGCGGCATCTTTAAGATCAAGCCCTTTCCCCCAAAAATTATAACTTAATTTGATGTCAGTTGACAAAACTTTAAATAGTCGCGGTGTTAATAAAATCGGTTCTGCCAAGCGGCTGGAAATTATAAAATCTCATGTCGATTCTGAATTTTCAATTTTAAAAAATAGCGAAGCGCTAGAAGATATTAGGCTTGAAGATGTAGGTTCAAAGGGTGTTAAATTAGAAACTGTTCATCTTAATTTTTCTAAGAAATATTCAAGTCACGCAGCTTTTAACAATCATAAAGCTGCGCATTATCGCCTCGATCAAATCAAGAAAAGTATTATTGAAGGAAATTTCGAGCATGTCGTTGAAGCGGTAACGCGTCCGAAATTTATCAAAGAATCCTATAAAAAAGCTGATTCGCAAGGCAAAGCCGATATCAAAGTTTTGGCTGCGGTAGCAATTGCAGAGCATGGAGAAGAAATTGCCGATGGTTTGCGTAAAAATAAAGCCATCGAAGAAATTAAAGATATTCCAGAGCGTCACATTGTGGATGTGATAAAAATGAGTATGCAATTCGGCGCCAGTTCAAAAAGCATGAATGCTTTTATTAATATTCTGCACGAAGCGGGAAAATTGCCGATGGTGATTGAACATCTTTTTAAAGACGTAAAATCTTCTGATGTTATCAATATCACTTCAAGCGTGATGCGCTTGGGTCTTGATCCCACGCCTTTGACTTGTGCACAAACTGCTTTTCGTCTAATGGCTTACGCTTTGGATCACAGCGGTGTGCAACAAACCAAGCAACCACTTTTATTCAAATTTGTTAGCACAACGGCGCGCGGATTTCAAATTGGTAGCAATGTTTTAGAAGTGGCGGGAAATGTTGCTGGCGTTGGAATGATTGCTGGAGTTGCCAGCTTTCTAGTTCATAAAGTTGTTGATTATTCGCTGCGACAAAATGTCAATGAAACCGTGAAATACGATGACGAAGATGTAAAATTTTCTGATGCAATTATACGTTTAGAAAAAGAAAGTGAAGATGAGCACGAAGTAAATGCCAGAAAGCGTGAAAGCGAAAGAGATGCAAGACGCAGCGCAACAAAAAAAGCTTTAAAACAAAGCCAGCATAGCGTGCAAAATAATTAAAAGGGGTTGTAATGTCAGAAAAAATTGTCTCGCTTAAAGATTTTAAAAGAGCACAAAGTTTTAAAAATTTGAAAAAAAAATTGGGAGAAAATAAAAAAATGTTTTTTGTTGTTATTGCTGCTGGAGCCTTGCTTGGCATGATTTTGTGGAATTTATTTGTTGAAAATCCAAGTTATTTAGATGTTCATATTCCAGAATCACAAAACATCACTTATAACGATCATGCGCCACAACCAATGACCACAACTCAAATTGCCAATGAGTTTGAGCATTTCGATAACAAACCAGTTCTGCTTTATATTTATACAAGCTGGTGTTCGATTTGTACGCGGCAATTTCCAGTGATTAATGAAGTGGCGCGCGAATTTCAAAATACTGATTTGCAAATTATAACTTTAGCAACAGATCGCGATCTTGATCCTAAAGCCTTGCACGAATATTTGAACAAATACGGAAAACTATATTTTCCGCCACGCTATTTAGCTTTCAAAGAAGGATTTTTGGATTTTTTGAAAAAAAGAAATATCAAATATCAGGGCCGCATTCCTTTTACTGTATTGATTTCGCGCCAAGGCGAAGTGAAAGTAAAATATGTTGGCGTGAAAGGAAAAAATTATTTACGCAACCAAGTTATTAAAGAGCTTTATTTATAATCCATGACTCAAATTCAATTTTTTAACACCTTCACCAATAAGCTTGAGCCACTAAATCCAATCGATCCGATGCATTTAAAAATGTATGTTTGTGGGCCGACGGTTTACGATCGCCCACACTTGGGAAATGCTCGCAGCGTTGTGGTTTACGATTTATTTTTTCGTTTATTTCGCCAAATTTTTCCGCAAGTTACCTTTGTGCGCAATATCACCGATGTTGACGACAAGATCAACGCCGCGGCTTTGGAGCAAAAAATTTCGATCCAAGAATTAACTCAAAAAATTATCGATTTCTTTTACCAAGATATCGGCGCACTAAATGTTTTGCGCCCAACTATTGAGCCGCGCGCGACTACTCATATTCCCGAAATGATTGCGATGATTGAAAAATTAATTGCCGGTGGATTTGCTTACGAAAGTAAAGGCCACGTTTTATTTGACGTCGCGTCTTACAAAGATTACGGAAATCTTTCCAATCGCAGTCTTGATGAAATGATTGCGGGTGCTCGTGTTGAAATTGCGGCTTACAAAAAAAATCCCCTCGATTTTGTTTTATGGAAGCCTGCAGATGCGCAAGATGATATTTCCAGCGTCTTCGAAAGCCCGTGGGGCAAGGGTCGCCCTGGATGGCATATTGAATGTTCGGCGATGAGTTCAAAATATTTGGGCAGTGATTTTGACATTCACGGCGGCGGCGCCGATTTACAATTTCCACATCACGAAAATGAAATTGCTCAAAGCTGCTGCGCTAACGCTGGTTCGCGTTATGCCCATTTTTGGATTCATAACGGATTTTTGACGGTGAATGGCGAAAAAATGAGCAAGTCGCTGAAAAATTTTATCACGGTGCGCGACCTTTTAGATCGGGGGGTTTCTGGAATCGTTATTCGTTATTTATTGCTTTCAACTCATTACCGCAAACCTTTCGATTTTAATGTTAAAGCTTTGGATGATGCCAAAAAATCTGTAGAAAAATTTTATACTTTATTTAGCGAGAATGAACTGAAGTCATATACCGCTACGGGGCATGAAGGAGGCTTAATTTCAGAGGTTGTGCAGGAATTGTCGAACGACTTAAATGTTTCAAAAACTTTTGCCTTGCTTCATGAAAAAGTTAAAGAAATTAAAAATAGCGGTGACGAAAATTTGAAAAGTCAATTCCTACAAACCCTTGATTTTCTTGGTCTATTCGATGATAAATTTTTGGAAAAAAAATCCGAAAATAAGCTTGATGAAGATTACATCAATTCCCAAGTTGAGTTACGCGTAAAAGCAAAATCAGAAAAAAACTGGGCTTTGTCTGATAAAATTCGTGATGATTTGTTGAAGATTGGAATCGCCCTAAAAGACAGTAAAGACGGTACTTCTTGGCATAGATCGTGAAGCCGAAAAAACCTCTTTTGCGAAGAGGTGTTACTCAGCTTTTGCGGTATAAATCATTCGCACCGCAACATCCTTATCCGCGAAATCTTTATCGATTTTTGACTTAAACTTAAATGTTGCCGGCAGTTCAATAGTTTCACCTCGTTTGATTGAATATTCTCTAAAGCAAAGACATTCCTGACGTGAAATATATTTTACCATTTCTTTGGGTTCGACCGAAAATTCTGGTCGGAATTTTATGGTGTGATTGGAAACATTTTTTACGCGATAAATAACGGAATTTTTTTTGCCAGAAACGGTGTTTAACATTTTTGGTTCAATCACTTCAAACTCTATATCTTGGCGATTATTGACAACTTCCATAAAAGCGGTGATTGGCTTATTTCCTTGGGTGCTGGGCAAAAAGTTTTCGAGAGTAAATCCATTGCATTTTTCACTTATTTTGCAGATCCAATTATAAGGCGGAATTGCGGATAAAATTAAGAAAAATATTAATGCTAAATAAACTAGTTGGCGCAAAATTGGATGCATGTTAAAAAATAATTAATTTCGTTTTGTACTGCTTGTTATTGTAAGGAGTGCAGAAGAATGAGTGCTCAAGAAAAGATCTATCACTCTTGGTTGCAGCGTTTCACTCACAATGGCGGTGCTTAACGTAAAAGATAACCTTCAAAAATTTCACCTTCAATATTTTAAAAAATGATAGTCGAATTTGATCAGCCTTTCAAAAAATTTCAGGAATGGTTTAATAAAGCGCAGTCTAATTCTGCGATTATTGAACCTACAGCCATGTGTCTTGCAACTGTTGATGAAAATAATTTTCCTTCAACAAGAATGATTTTACTTAAAAGTTTTGACGAAAGGGGATTTTGTTTTTTCACCAATTTAACCAGTCGTAAAGGCAAAGAATTAGTCCAAAACCACAATGTTGCTTTGTGTTTTTATTGGGGAGTTTTGGGTTATCAAATTCGCATTGAAGGTGAAATCGAAAAAGTTTCGCCTAAAGAAGCTGACGATTATTTTGCTTCGCGTCGACGCGAAAGTCAGATTGGCGCGTGGGCTTCCAAACAATCTTGCGAAATGAAAAATTGGGAAGAGTTTCAAGAAAGAATTGCCACAATTACTAAAGATTTTTCTGGGCAAGATGTGCCGCGACCTCCATTCTGGTCTGGTTTTAGAGTGGTTCCAAAAAGAATTGAATTTTGGATGGAAGGTGATTTTCGTATTCACACCAGAGAGGTTTTTGAAAGAGAAAATGGCGCGCGTCACTGGGAAGTTAAAAAACTTTATCCGTAATTTTTGTTGTGATAAAAGTTATCGCACCATAGTCTTTTTTAACCACATTTTATTTACCAGACGGTAAACCCAATACCAACTTTTTCGAGGTCACTATGTTAAAACATCTTTCATTTGCCGTTCTAGCTTTGTTGCTTGCTTCTTGTAGCAAAAATCTTTCCCAAAATTCTTCAGAAATTGCTAAGCCAGTTATTATTCACGAAGATAAAATTGAGGAAAAAATTTCAGAAGTAAAATCTGAAAATAAACATGTGGTATTCTTTGATACTAACAGATTTGTGTTAACCGCCGAAGCTCAAGCAAGCCTTGAAAAGAAAGCTTTGCCAATGGTTAAGGAAGTTATCAAATCCTCTAATGGTAAAATTGTTGTTGAAGGATATTGCGACGAAAGAGGCTCAGCTTCTTACAACAAAAAATTGGGCAAAAAAAGAGCTAATGCCGTTAAAGAATTTTTTGTAAAAAACGGAGTAAAAGCTTCGAAAATTAAAGTAGTTTCTTACGGCAAAGCAATGCCAGTTGATGCGGGTCACACAGAAGACGCATGGGCAAAAAATCGTCGCGCAGTTACAGTTTCGGTCAAAATGTAATTTTGGTTTGAAAAAAGTTTTTTAAACCCAGATTCGTTATTAGAAAACTAAACAGATTTCTAATAACGGATTTGGGTTAAAATAGCGCCAGATTTTTAAAAATTCTGGCGCTATTTTTTTGCAAAAAAATCAAATTTATTTTTAGTAAAATGTTAGAAAAAGATTTTTTACAATTCTGCGAAGCTGCTTTAATTCAACTTTCTGAAGCAATCGAGGCTGTCGATAAAAATTCTAAACTCGATGTTGAATATTCCGACGGAATTTTAGAAATTGTGATTACAACAACCAAGCAAACTTATATCATTAATCGTAATTCTGGAAATCAGAAAATCTGGTATTCTTCACCTTTGACGGGTGCGGATTATTTTGCTTTTGATGAAAAATCTGGAAATTGGCTTGATGCGAAGGGTGAGGAATTGGCGGTGAAATTATTTTCTGAGTTACAAAATATAATCTAAATAACGATACGATTTCTGGATTAGTTGCTGGACGGTTTACAAAACTTGTCCAGTAATCAGATCGCGTTAGAAACACAAAACAAAACACAAAACAAAATGACAAAAAAAATTCTCTTAATTGAAGGCGACGGAATTGGGCCAGAAGTGGTTGGTCAAACTAAAAAAATCATCGAATTTTTTTCACAAAATACCGATAAAAAATTTGAAACCGAAAATGCTCTTTTGGGCGGAATCGCTTACGACAAAGTTGGAACGCCTTTTCCACAACAAACAATCGAGCTCGCAAAGCAATCTGACGCTATTTTACTTGGCGCAGTTGGCGGATTAAAATGGGAATCTTTGGAATATAAACATCGTCCAGAACGCGGACTTTTGGGCATTCGTAAAGAATTAGAATTATTTGCAAATTTACGTCCCGCTAAAGTTTTTAATGCTCTTGCTGATGCTTCAACCCTAAAGCGCGAAGTTGTCGAAAATCTTGATATCATGATTGTTCGCGAACTTACGGGTGATCTTTATTTTGGCGAACCGCGCTCAGTTACAACTCTGGCAGATGGCTCGCGTCAAGGCATTAACACCATGACTTACAATTCTAAAGAAGTGGAAAGAATCGCTCGCGTATCATTTGATTTGGCAAGAGTTCGTGGCAAAAAACTTTGTTCAATTGATAAAGCTAACGTTATCGAGACTACAGAAATGTGGCGCGAAGTCGTTACTGAAATCGGTAAAAATGAATATCCCGACATCGCACTTTCGCACATGTATGTCGATAACGCTTCGATGCAACTGGTTCGCAACCCAAAACAATTTGATGTAATGTTAACCGGAAATATGTTCGGTGATATTTTATCTGACACCGCATCAATGTTGACGGGTTCTCTTGGCATGTTGCCATCGGCTTCACTTGGCGCGAAACAACTAGGTGGCAAACAATTTGCGCTTTATGAACCAATCCACGGATCAGCGCCAGACATTGCTGGAAAAGATATTGCCAATCCGATTGCAACAATTTTAAGTTTGGCAATGATGTTTCGATATTCTTTTGGATACGCATCCGAAGCCGATAAAATTGAATTAGCGGTGGAAAAAGTTTTAGAAAAAAATATCAGAACTGCCGACATTGCAATTGCTTCTTCGCAGCGTGTTTCTTGCACGCAAATGGGCGCGGCAGTTTTAGAAGAGTTAAAAAAATTATTCTAATTAATGAGAAAACTCGCTCTCGCTTTTATCTTTTTTTTGATTGCAAGCCATGCTTTCGCTGAATTTGGTCGCTCGACTTCATTTGACGATCGTGAAATTTGCAATCGAGATAAAGGCGTGTGGCGACAATTTGCCAACAGCGACGGAGATACTTGCGAGTCTAAAATGGATCGTTTCGCAATCTCTGCTCAAGCTTTAACTTACGCTTGTGATTGTGGCAAGGGCAGATGTTGGGATGCGGAAAGATGTGTTTTAATGGCGGATTACAAAAAAATTTATGATGAGCGTCAGGAAAAAGAGCGAAAAAAAATGGCGGAAGCTCGCAAAAATCGACAAAATGAATATCGTGATAATTCTAACGATCGTTTAAGAAAATTAATTGACGGCGCTTCGAAAGGAGTCGCCGATGCTGATGGCAAAGGTGGTTCAGGAAATAACTTGGCGCAATTTTCTGATAAAATTCCAGCTGTTGAGGTTGCGCCACCAATACAACAATATTTGCCAGATGCCAATATCTCCAACGTAAATCAACAGGCGCAAGTTATTGTGGATGAGGGAGTAAAGCAGGTTGAAAATGGCCCGATTGGAAGTTTCTTTTCTCTTGCAAAACCTCCAACTGCGCCAGCCGCGCCGAATGTTGAAAATTCCAATAGCACAACAGATGACGGCCCAACACCTTTCTTCTTGCAACAACAAGAAAAAGCAAAACAAGAAGCTGCCGCTAAAGCTGGTGTCACAATTTTTGATCCAACTAAACCACCAGTTCCAGATTCAAACTCTTCATCCAACCTTCCTGAATTGCCACAAATCCCTTTACCTCAATAATGCAAGAAAGAACTACCAACATAATTTTTATATTGCTGAAGCGTCTTCTTGGAGTGTGTTTGACGGTATTTTCGCTAGTTTTTATTTTGGCACTTCTAAGCTTTAACTCTGCCGATCCTTCATTTAACACGGTTTCCACCGAAGATCAAATTGCTAATTGGGTTGGATCTTTTGGTTCGCATCTTGCCGATTTATCATTTCAGCTGATCGGAATGTCGTCATTTTTTTTAGGTCTGATTATTTTTTCAATCGGCAGCAAAATGGCGGGACGCTTTGGAAATGCTTATCTGGCGCAAAAAATTATTCTCACGCCTTTTGCAATTCTTTGTCTTTCGACTTTTTTTGCCAGCGTCCCGCAGCCAGAATGGTGGGACTTTAACAGTTTGGGCGGCGTTAATGGCAGTTTTATTTTGGCGCAATTTGTTAAATTCCCTAAAGCTTTGGTTTCAATATTAGCGCTGTTCTTCTCGCTTCTTTCGCTATCAATAATTTTAGAAGTTACGACTGCCGATTGGATTTATTTTTTCCGTTACAGCTATGTCACTTTATGTTTTTTGGCGCGAAAATTATGGACGAAATTGCCTGTTAGACAAAATAAATTAGCGCCAAAAAAAGTTGAAGAAGTCGCGCCAAAAAGAATTTTTAGACAAACTCCTTCAGAAGAAAATTTGCCAGAAGATGAAGAAGAAATTGTTGAAGAATCGCGCCAAGAACTAGTAAAAAAATTACAAATTACCAAAACTAAAAAACCTGTAAAAGCACGAGTTGCAAGATATCAATTGCCAGAGACAACGCTTTTGATTGATCGTTCGAGCGAAAATAAAGATAAAAAAATCAGTCGCGATTTGGTCGAAAGCCAATCAAAAATGTTGATTAAAGTTTTGGAAGATTTTGGTGTTTACGGAACTTCTCTTGGCGCCAAAGTTGGGCCGTTAGTGACATTACACGAATTCGAACCGGCCGCTGGAACCAAGGCTTCGCGCGTGATTGGTTTGGCTGACGATATTGCCAGATCAATGAGTGCGATTTCAGCGCGAATTGCCGTAGTTCCTGCAAAAACCTCGCTTGGAATTGAATTGCCAAATCCAAAACGCGAGATGATTTTCCTGCGCGAATTGATTGAAAATAAAGAATACCGCTTCTCGCAAAATGCGCTGCCGATAATTTTGGGTAAAGATATTAGTGGCGAAATGATGATTGCTGATCTTGCTAAAATGCCACATTTATTGATTGCAGGAACTACGGGCTCGGGAAAATCTGTCGGTTTAAACGTGATTATTTTATCGCTGCTTTTCAAACTTCGCCCCGATGAATGTAAATTTATTATGATCGATCCAAAGATGTTGGAGCTTTCGATTTACGACGGAATTCCGCATCTTTTAGCGCCAGTTGTGACGGAGCCAAGCAAAGCAATTATCTCTTTGAAATGGGTTGTTGCAGAAATGGAAGAGCGCTATCGTTTGATGTCCAGCCTTGCAGTGCGTAACATCGCGGGCTATAATGAAAAAGTTGAAAAAGCGATTATTACGGGCGAAAAAATGAGTCGTAAAGTTCAAACTGGTTTTGATCCAACCAACGGCAAACCGATCATTGAAGAGATCGAATATGAAGCAAAAAAATTGCCGTTTATCGTTGTCATTGTTGACGAAATGGCTGATTTAATGATGGTGGCTGGCAAAGAAATTGAAAATTCTGTGCAGCGTCTTGCCCAAATGGCACGCGCTGCGGGAATTCACTTGATTATGGCAACGCAACGTCCTTCAGTTGATGTTATTACTGGCGTGATCAAAGCTAACTTTCCAACTCGAATTTCCTTTCAAGTTACTTCCCGCATCGACAGTCGTACAATTCTTGGAACCCAAGGCGCCGAACAATTGCTGGGGCAGGGAGATATGATTTACATGTCGGGCGGCAGTAAAATGATTCGCGTTCACGGACCATTTTGTTCGGACGCTGAAATCGAAAAAATTGTAAAAACAATTAAGGAGCAAGATTTAAGCGAGTTTGAAGAAGACGATAAAATTTCTTTCGAAGTGCCGTTGCCAAATTTAAATAATTCTGGCGGCGAGTTGGATTCTGATTTTGCAGAAGCACCAGGAAGCGATGGAGATTTATATGTGAAAGCTGTTGCGATTGTACGCCGCGATAAAAAAGCTTCGATCAGCTATGTTCAGCGTCAACTTCGTATTGGTTATAACCGAGCTGCAACATTGATTGAAAAAATGGAGCAAGAAGGAATTATCACCGCGCCCAATATTTCGGGTAAGCGGGAAATAATTGAGGAATAAAATAATTTAAAAAAACTTAAAACTATGGAAAAAGCCGCATCATTTTCACTCATTAATTTAGTCAGCCAAGCTGACATCGTTGTGCAATTTGTAATGGCGCTTTTGATTTTAGCGTCGCTTTGGTCTTGGGCGATCATCTTTGACAAGATTATGAAATTTATGATTTTGGGAAAACGCAGCGATAAGTTCGAACAATCCTTCGACACTATGGTTTTGGAAGATATTATGGCAGAAGCTTCGGCCAACGACAATCATCCGCTCTCGCGAGTTTTCATCGCTTGTATGAACGAATGGCAATCCAATAATATCAAAGCCATCAGTGCCGCTGGCCCAGATAAGAAAAACGGCTTGAAAGAAAGATTAAACGGCGCGATGCAAATTGCGGCGAATCGCTCGATGCAAAAATTAGAAAATGGTTTGGGATTTTTGGCCGTTGTAGGATCATCAATGCCTTTCGTTGGTTTGTTTGGAACGGTTTGGGGAATTATGAACAGCTTTCAGGGAATTGCGGTAAGTAAAAATACCAGCTTGGCGGTTGTTGCGCCAGGAATTGCCGAAGCTTTGCTTGCAACAGGAATTGGTTTGTTCGCAGCGATTCCGGCAGTGTTTTTCTACAATATTTTTTCAAACAAGATTAATAACTTTTCGGAGCGCGTGAATAATTTTTCAATTCAGCTTTTGAGTATGTTTTCGAAAGAGTTGGACAAGTAGAAATCTAAAATTTTTTAAAACAAAAAAACCGCCGACTTTTTAATGAAGTCGGCGGTTTTTTTATTTCCGTCATTGCGAGCGAAGCGTGGCAACCCAGTAAATACAATGGGTTGCCACGCTTCTCTCGCAATGACGATGTTGGAAATTTTCAAAGAGGGTTTTAAAAATCAATCGCTCGACCGTTAATCTGCCAATCACCAAAGTGAGTTGGATCTAATTTAACCACTTCTTTTTCTGCGGGTTTTTCTTCAAGATTTTTTTTAACATCTTTTTTTGGATCTTGTGAAACTCCACATCCACAAGACTCGCCACATTTTTTTTCTTCCGGTTTTATCATATTTTGTTAATGTTCTTGCGTATTGCCAGTAGATACAATTCCTGTATTGCCTTGAATTTTAGCGCCAGTTTGTTCGCCAACAGCAACGCTAGAAAGATTGGCTTTAGAAAGTTCTGATTGCACGTTTCCAATTGCTGGTTCGGTTGAAAATTTAAGAGGTGCAAAAGTTGCATTATCAGCCCACGCAAAAACGCTGCCGCTCAAGGCTCCTTCGCCTAAAGAAACGACACTAGATAAATCGCCATGACAACCAATATCCACCGTGCCAGCTTTTAAATTTGCGCCGATATCGACGCTTAAATTATCGGCGCCGCCAGTAGATGGAATTGCGGTGGCGCTGCGGTGATTGCCGCTGCCATGTTCGGCAGCAATTTGCAATTGATCGGATGTGGGTCCTGTAGCTGGGGTAGATTTCATGAAATTTTATTCATTACTTGTTGCGGCAAAAGCTGCCATGTTGATGATATCGTTGATTGAAGAACGCATCGTCACAATTTGTACTGGTTTTTCAAATCCGTGAAGGATTGGACCTACAACTGTACAATTTCCAAGCTCTTCTAAAAGTTTAGTGGCGATACTGGCCGAATGTAAACCCGGGCAAATCAAAATATTTGCTGGAGCGGTTAAGCGACAGAAAGGATATTTCGACATCTTGTCCATGCTTAAAGCAACGTCAGCAGTCATTTCGCCGTCATATTCGAATTTCACTTTCATGCTGTCCAAAATTTCAACCGCATGTTTGATGCGGCTCGATTCGGTTTTTAGCGCTGAGCCAAAATTTGAAAATGACAAGAAGGCAACTCGAGGTTGATAACCTAAATGGCTAACTTTTTCGGCAGTTTGAATAGCCAATTGCGCCAAATGTTCGGAAGAAGAAAGTTCTGAACAAGCGGTGTCGGAAATAAAAATGGTGCGGCCTTTGGTCACAACCATTGAAATTCCTAAAACCACTTTGTCTTTTTTATTTTTGATAACTTTCCAAACGTCGGTTAAAGATTGGCGATAGCCGCGAGTAAGGCCAGTCACCAAAGCATCACCATGTCCACAAGCCAACATTGAAGCGGCGAAAATGTTGCGATCATTTTTTACCATGCGCGCACAATCAGAGCGAAGAACACCTTCGCGTTGCAATTTTTTGTAAAGATAGTCGGTGAATTTACTGTTTTCGTCAGAGATTGAAGCGTTGTAAATTTCGATGCCTTTTGGATCAACATTGGCTTCGGCCATATTCGCCAAAATGCGTTTTTCTTTGCCGATCAAAATTGGTTTACCATAACCAGAATCGCGCCACATTGCAGCGGCGCGGATGATTTCTGGTTGTTCGCCTTCAGCGAAAATTACTTTTTTTGGATTGCGTTCAAGTTTGTCAAAAATCATGCTCATCGAGTTGACTGTAGGGTCACGACGAGCTTTAAGTTGTTGAATGTAAGCATCCCAATCGGTGATTGGTTTACGAGCGACGCCAGTTGCAACGGCAGCTTTGGCGACGGCAACTGGTATAACGTGAATTAGACGAGAATCGAAGGGAGTTGGAATGATGTAATTAGCGCCAAATTTTAAATCGCGATTGCCGTAAGCTTTCAAAACTTCTTCAGGCACATGTTCGCGAGCCAAATCAGCAAGAGCTTTGGCGGCGGCGATTTTCATTTCTTCGTTGATGGTTGAAGCTCTGACGTCAAGTGCGCCACGGAAAATATAAGGGAAGCCCATGACGTTATTGACCTGATTTGGATAATCAGAACGGCCAGTTGCAACGATTGCGTCACTGCGAGTGGCGTGAACTTCTTCGGGAGTAATTTCTGGATCTGGATTGGCCATCGCGAAAATCACTGGATTTTTTGCCATTGATTTTACCATTTCTTTGGTGACGGCGCCTTTAACAGAAAGGCCTAAAAATACATCCGCGTCTTTCATTGCTTCAGATAAAGTGCGGGCTTTGGTATTTGCAGCATGGGCCGATTTCCACTGATTCATACCATCAGTTCTGCCTTTGTAAATTGTGCCTTTGGTGTCGCACAGAATTGCGTTATCGTGAGGTAAACCCATCGCTTTAAGAAGTTCTAAACATGCAATACCAGCGGCGCCAGCGCCATTTACCACAACTTTAAGATCTTTAAATTTTTTACCAGAAATGTGCAGAGCGTTTAAAATACCAGCGGCGGACACGATTGCAGTTCCGTGTTGATCGTCATGAAAAACTGGAATGTCCATGATTTCGCGGAGTTTGCTTTCAATGATGAAGCATTCTGGAGCTTTAATATCTTCAAGGTTAATGCCGCCCCAAGTTGGTCCTAAATATTTTACGGCGTTAATGAATTCTTCGGCATCTTCGGTTGCAACTTCAATATCGACAGAATCAATATCAGCAAAGCGTTTGAATAAAACTGACTTGCCTTCCATCACAGGTTTTCCGGCGAGTGCGCCAAGATTTCCCAAACCTAAAACGGCGGTTCCGTTGGAAATAACGGCAACGTAATTTCCTTTCGCGGTGTAGTCGTAAGCGGCATCAGGATTTTTTTGGATTTCTAAGCATGGAATTGCAACGCCCGGTGAATAAGCTAAAGCCAAATCGCGTTGAGTATTAAGAGGTTTGGTCGGCTGCATCGAAACTTTTCCAGGTTGGCCGCCTTGCATGTGAAATTGTAGTGCTTCAATATCTTTTGAACTCAGATTTGTCGTTGCGGTTTTCAATGAGGAATTGTTTTTTGCTGCATCTTTTTTGCTGGCCATATTTTGGTATAAAAAAAGTTGAATGTTCGTAAATGAACGAAAGGAATTGAAGAGGCGGCGGAAACTAGTTTTAAGAATTTTAATGTCAAAAATTATGCAGATCGATAGAAGTAAAAAATTTACCGAATTTTTTGATGTTTCAGAAGGTTTTCGCAAAATCGACTTTTTGGTTTTGCATCACGTTGAAGCTAATTCGATCCATCATGCAATTGAGCAGTTTAGGGAACATAAAGTCAGCTCGCATTTTGCGATTGATGAAGCGGGAGAAATTTTTGAATTAGTTGATGAAAATGACGTGGCTTATCACGCCGGAGTTAGTTTTTGGAAGGGTTGCGACGGTTTAAATAAAACTTCAATCGGTGTTGAATTTATTAACTTGGCGCCTTTTTCTAAAAAATTTGAAAAAGCACAAATGGTTGCAGGAGCTCAGCTTTGTAAATATTTGGCCGCAAAATATAAAATTGCGCCGCAAAATATTGTCGGCCATTCTGATATTGCTTACGATCGACAAACTAACTTGCTTGATCGCAAACAAGATCCGTCACATTTATTTGATTGGCACTTTCTAAGTGAAAATGGTGTGGGATTTTTCCCACAATTTAAGATTGATGAGACTAAAATTTTTGCTTTTGGAGATAAGCACCAAAACATTGGTGCAATCAAGGTTGGTCTGAAGAAATTTGGTTATCGAGTACTAAATTTAGATGATGATTTTGATCCAGAAATGCAATCTCTGGCAATGGTATTTAATCGCCGATTTCTGGGAAAAGATTGTGATATTTGGCAATCTAATTCCCAATTTGTGTTAGAGGAATTGCTGAAATTGTGCTGAATTCATGCTACAACCAATATCGTCTGGCTTTTGCGAAGTTGTGTAAAAAGATTTTGAATACAGGTTCTAGTAACGAACAATCACAATTCCAGAGCCGCCTTTGCCACCAGCGCTATTTTGATTTGCGCCTCCACCACCTCCACCACCTGTATTGCTAGATCCAGCAAAACCAACATTTCCGCCGCCATTTTTACCAATGCCGTTAGTTCCTGCTGAAATGTTGTAGTAGTAAGAAGCTCCGCCACCGCCAGCATAAAAAGGTGCTGGTACGATTCCGGTAATGCTATTTTGAACACCAGATCCACCATCTCCTCCTTTAGTACTTGCGCCATTTTGTCCGACACTGCCGGCTCCACCGCCACCGCCACCGCCATAATTCGGAGGGTTGGGAGAATTGTTTCCTCCTGCATTCCCTTGGCCGGATGGACTTGCAGATCCACCTGGTTTAGAATTGCCAGAAATTCCACCTCCACCTCCCGATCCTCCGGACGGTGCTGGGCTTGAGTTTCCTTCGCGAGCGCCTCCACCTCCACCTCCAGCAGCTGTTAAGCTTGAAAATGCTGAGTCACCGCCTTTAGAGCCAGTGATTGGAGATGTTGAACCTCCACTTGAAGGGCCCCCTGCGCCACCGTCGCCAACCTTTACAATAATTTCTGATGTCGAAACTGGAAAGCTGCTATTATAGATTAAGCCTCCAGCGCCGCCGCCAGCGCCGCCAGCAATAGAGCCGCCACCAGATCCGCCACCACCTCCAGCCACCACCAAAACCTGTACATTTCGACTTGATGGACATTGAAATTTAAAATTAGTGCCAACACCTGTAAAAATGTGAATAGCGGACCCTGGAACGGTTGTGGTGTCAATTGTTGCGCCTGTGCTAGAACAAGGTTCTAAACAAGATCCGCTAACTCCAGTTGCTGGGCCAATTGAGGTGCAGGTATAAGTCACTGCCCCAAAATATCCTGCATCGCAACTAAAGGTTCCGCTTCCCGTTGAATAAGCGAGTCCTGATTTAGCGGAATATCGAGTTCCCGCTTCTGCGGTGCAAGTGATTGGGGTGCAAGATCCATCGCTGTTAGTTATTTGACCTATTGGACATCCAGAACAAGAAGCGCCAGAATATCCCGTGGAACAGGTGCATGGATTTTTAATTGATTCCCAAACTCCTTTGGCGCCACATTTTTTAGTTGGGTATTTGACGCTGCCATTCCAATTTGGTGATGGGCAGGGGGTAGAAGCGCTAACGATTTGGTTTTCATAGGCTTTTGGCCAAACTACCGTTGTTCCATAAAGTGATTCAGTGGATGAGGCGGAATCACAAGAAATTACCGATCTGATATCGGGAATTTCACCAAGCATTTGTTCTTCGGTTTTGTAAAAAATTGCATCGTCAAATCCAGAACTGTTGGCGGTTTGAATGAATGTACTATCAAATGCTGAAGTTGATGCGGCGGGAGGGGTGTTTTCAACTATATTTGCAGCATCATTGCCAAGTTCGTCAGCATTAGAACTGGGTGCTGGAGTTGCAGAAGAATTGGCGGCGTAAGCACCAGATTTATTGGCGCCACGACCGATTAAAACAAAAAGTGCATTAGAAACAGAGGCGCCACCAGTGATTGAAATTACTGTCGAATTTCCAACATTAGATTCAAAGCTATTGGAATTTGTCGTGGTCAATCTTTTGTCAACAACGTAAACAATCTTACTGCCGTAAGCATCTTCAGCAAGATCAGCGCTAAGTCCCAAAGTTCGACTTGGCACCATTCCATAAACTAAATTAGTGCTGGAAGTTGATTGATAAACGCCAGCGGCAACGCAATTTGGGTCAGAAATTGCAATTCCATAAGTTGCGGAAGAATTTTTGGACTGAGTCAAAGAAGCGGGGCAAGGCAACTTTTTATTAATCAGCAAATATCTTCCCAAAGCCTGATAAACTACGTTAAAATTATCATTGCTGGCGCGCGCTTTTTCATTGGCGATTTTGCTGCTCATAATCGAAACCATCCCAGCAATAATCACTGAAATTACAATAATTACGAAGGAAAGTTCAATCAGTGTAAAAGCTTGGCGCGATTGTTTTTTTAGCAGATTTTTTTTCATTTTTTTAATTAAAAATCGTCTTGGCAATAGTCAAAACAGTGACGCTTTTTGCGCCGGATTTTTTTAAAATTTTTGCACAATTTTCTAAAGTTGCGCCTGTCGTCATAACGTCGTCAAGAAGCAGAATTTTTTTGCCTTTTACGATTTCAAAATATTTGGGATTTAAAGCGAAAGCGTTTTTAAGATTTTGTCGGCGCTGCTTTTGTTTTAAAGCAACTTGAGCTGTAGTATTTTTTATTCGCAACAAAAAATCCCACTGCAGTTTTGTTTTGGAAATCTCGCGTGCCAACATTAGCGACTGATTAAATTTGCGGTGGCGTAATCTTTTTTTGTGCAACGGAACGGCGACGATAAAATCGGCATCGATAATTTCGC
This sequence comes from uncultured Rhizobium sp., assembly GCA_964434225.1. Lineage (GTDB taxonomy): Bacteria > Pseudomonadota > Alphaproteobacteria > Rickettsiales > UBA1997 > UBA2645. The sequence goes on along the minus strand of CAYSUM010000008.1, from coordinate 19,623 downwards.
TGCGTGCATGATTAAATAAAAATCGTGCTAATTTTTTGGCGATATAAGTGCCGTCGCGATATTTTAAATCGCCGATAATTTTTTTAATAATATCGTTATAACAAAAAACTACGATGGCTTTATCGTAAGATGGGCGTTGGTTTAAACAGTTTGAACAAGTTAGATTTTGTGCGACAATAAATTCAAAAGGATTACAGCAAATATTGCATTTCGGTTCAGTTATAAATTGCAATTTCAGCCAGCAATCATTACAAAATAAGCCTTCCGCGCTTATTATTTTCTGACAATACAAGCAGTGACTTGGAAAAATAATTTCCAAAATTTTCTTAAAAAAATTCATTGAAGTGATGATTCAAGAGGTTCTATTCAATCGTGATTTGCTGCGCCAAAACAAAGCGCGAGCGTCTAAAACATTTTCGCAAGCATCTTTTTTGCATCATGAGATTGCAAATAGAATTGCAGAAAATGTTGAGTTGCTCAATCGCAAATTTAGCAATATTTTAGAGATTGGCGCGATGGATGATTATTTGCGCGATTTAATTCTAAGTCGACCTCATCTTCATGGCGCGGTCCAATACAATTTCTGTGATGACGAAGAATCGCTCTCGTTAAATCCAGAATCCTGCGACCTAATCCTCAGCAACCTCAACTTCCACCATATCAACGAAATTCCACAATTTCTTTTACAAATCCGCGACGCCTTAAAGCCAAGCGGCGTATTCATTGCCAGCTTTTTCGGTGAAGAAAATCTTAGCCAACTGGCTCACGTTTTATATGAAACTGAAAATGAAATTTACGCTGGAGTTTCTCCTCGTATGCCGCCAACCATCGACATTAAAACCGCAGCAAACCTGATTGCAAAAGCTGGATTTCACAATCCAATTTCTGATTTTGAAAAAATTGAAGTTGAATATTCCGATCCGCTTAAGCTTTTAAAAGATTTGAAAATGATGGGGCAAAGCAATGTTATGAACAAACGTTCGCGCAAATTTTTTACGAAAAAATTTTTAACAAAAATTTCTCAAAATTATCGCAAGATGTACGGCGATGCTAAAGACAACGTTCCTGCAACTTTCGAAATTGTAACAATAACTGGTTGGAAAGCTTCCCTTGAAAAAATAGGTTAAAAACAAATTAAATTATGAAAAAACTTCACATCAAAACTTACGGCTGCCAAATGAATGTTTACGACTCGGATCGTATGCAAGATTTAATGGAAAATATCGGCTATGAAACTGTCGATACGCCAGAAGGCGCTGACATGGTGCTAATCAACACTTGTCACATTCGCGAAAAAGCTTCGGAAAAATTATTTTCTGATTTGGGGCGAATTCGTCCGCACAAAGACAAAATGAAAAATGACGGAAGTCAGATGATTGTTGCTGTTGCTGGTTGCGTGGCTCAAGCTGAAGGTGAAGAAATTTTCAAACGCTCCAATGTTGTTGATATTATTGTTGGACCAGAAAGCTATCAAACTTTGCCAGATCTGGTTGGAAAAGTTATTCGCGAAAAAAAGAAGCAAATTAATTTAGATTTTACACCGAACGATAAATTTGATGTATTGCCTCAAAGCAAGTCGGGCATTGGCGCCAGCGCTTTTGTTACGGTTCAGGAAGGTTGTGATAAATTCTGCACTTTCTGCGTTGTGCCTTACACACGCGGCGCCGAATATTCGCGCGAAGTTTCTAAAATTGTTGATGACGCCAAGCGCCTTGTCGATCAAGGCGTTAGCGAGATTTATTTTTTAGGCCAAAATGTTAACGCCTATCACGGTTTGAACGAAAAAGGCGAGGTGGCAAGTTTGGCAAAACTGGTCGAAGAAGTTGCTAAAATTGATGCCGTAAAAAGAATTCGCTACACAACTTCACATCCGCGCGACATGTCTGAAGACTTGATTGCAGCCCATCGCGACATTGAAAAATTAATGCCATTTTTGCATCTGCCAATTCAATCAGGATCGAACAATATTTTGAAGGGAATGAACCGCAAACATACGCGCCAAGATTATTTTAAAATTATTGAAAAACTGCGCGCTGCAAGGCCAGACATTGGATTATCCTCGGATTTTATCGTTGGCTTCCCCGGTGAAACCGATAAAGATTTTGAAGATACAATGGATCTGGTTCGCCAAATTGGCTTCACTCAATGCTATTCTTTCAAATATTCCCCGCGCCCAGGAACGCCAGCTTCCGACGCGAAAGTTCAAGTCGAAGAAAAAATAAAGGAAGAAAGATTGTTTGAATTGCAAAAACTTCTCACCGAACAGCAAAGCACATTCAACCAAAAATCTGAAGGCCAAACTATGTCGGTTTTGTTCGAGCGCGAAGCTCCGGGATCTGGCAAAGCCAAAGCCCGTGCCGCAACGCAACTTTGGGGAAAGTCGCCTTACCTACAATCTGTAATTGTTGACGTTGCTTCGGAAGAAGAAGCTAAAAAATATTTCGGTAAAATCGCCGATGTTAAAATTTTAAAATCACGCCCAAGTAGTCTGGTGGGAGAATTGGTGTAAAATTACCACATTTTATTACTAATCACCCCACGAACCACGCCTTCAACGCGAAAATCTTCGGCGGCTAGGAAAGGTTCGAATTCGCTGTTTAGTGAAACTAAAATCACCTTATCTTTTTTATTCTGCTGTTTGATTTTTTTGATCAGAATCTGTCCGTCATTGACGCAGAGAGCGATTATGCCATTTTCACTTTTATTAGTTTTTTCGATAATCACGAAATCGCCACTGTTAATTTTGGGTAACATTGAGTCACCTTTCGCCTTCACCATAAAGGCTTTGCTTGCGGGAAAGCTTAGAAATTTTGTTGAGATGGGAACGCGATCAATGGGATTGCCATCTAAAATTGATCCTTCAGGGCCGCACGCGGCAAGGCCGTATAAGTTTAAATAAGCAATTTCTTTGTCGGGGCGTTTTAAGATTTGGTAATCTCGGGAATTATTTGGATTCTTTTTCAAATAGCCTTTTTTCTCAAGTTGTGCCATATGATGGACGACGACACTGGTTGAAGAAGCGCCGATTAAATCTTGCAATTCTCGCACGGTCAGAGGTTCGTCCATATTTTTGGACAAGATTTCAATTAATTTTTCTTGAGCGGCATGCAAGCGGGTTTCAGACATTTTTAAAAAATAGTTGTGTTATATTTTTTCTGTTCTAGTTGTTATAGAACAACACATAAAAAACTATTAAAACTGGTGAAAAATTAAAGTCAACCCCGTCATTTTACAAGGGTGAAAAATAAAGTTAATTTTTCATCAGTTTTGATTTTGTTTAACTTGAAAAAATAAATTTATGAACAGTCAAGAAGTCTTGAAAAAAGCCATGTCAAACCGCCAACCAATTTCTTTTCAATATCAAAAAATTGGCAGAATCAGAACCGAAAATATTGAAAATGCGCGCGTGATTCTAATGTCGACAGATGGCTTTGGAAAAGACAGTGTGATGGTCGATCTGCCGCAAAATAATTCTGCGGTAAAAAATATCATGCCAAGTTGGAGATATTTTGATATGAACGACATGCTGAATATCGAGATTTTAAATAATCAATTTGCGACAGCGCCATAATACGGCATATGTTATATCAAGCTATAAATCTATTGATCGTGTTAACTTCGTCTTTTTAGTTTTTTCTCAAAAATACCTCGTTACTACGATCAATAATTTTATGACGACGAAGAAATGTTTGCAGTTGAAATTGGGTTACAAAGTTGTGAATCAAGGTTACGGAGCGTTTTTACAAAACCCTTCTCTTAAAAAACCAAGTCGCAAAGAACAGCGTCACGCAAGAGATTGCAAGCAACATTGAAAAATTATATTTCAGCAAATCGAAACTCACGCCTTTATTAAAAACCATTTGTGTAATCGTTACAAAATGATGGATCGGATTGATGCCATCCGACAAAACCTGCATCCATTTTGGCATATTAAAAAATGGTGAAGAGAAGCCAGAAGTTAGGATTATGGGCATCAAAAAGAAGAATGAGCCCAAAGTTGCTTGCTGCTGATTGTTCGACATTGAAGAAATAAAAAGTCCGATACTTACAACCGAAACCAAATAAATCAAAATTCCCAAAAACATAAAAAATAAATTTCCGTAAAAAGGAATTATCGAGGCAATGATGCAAAATATCACCACGCCTTGTGCCATGCCGATTGTCATATTGGCGCCGATTTTTCCTAAAACGATTTCAAGCGGACTTAACGGTGAAACGATCAACTGGTCGAAAGTTCCAATCTCGCGTTCTCGGGCGATTGATAGCGCCGAAACTCCTAGAATCGAAGTTGATAAAATCAATCCCATCAATGACGGAATGATAAACCATTTATAATTTAGATTAGGATTGAACCAGTTTCGGCTTATTACATCTGGCTTCACGGCATTTTGATTTAAGTTTTTAATCTTAAATTCGGTTTTGGTTGCAATAGAATCTTGAACGATTTTTTGCAAATATCCCGCCACGATACTCGCGGAATTTAATCTTCTGCCATCAAATAAAATCTGCATCTGTGCGGTTTTTCCGGCGGCAACTTTGCGCGAAAAATCTGGTGCAAAAACAATCGCGCCAATCACTTTTTGTTTATCGATTAATTCTTGAACTTCATCATAATTTTGCACCGATTGCATCGTCGTAAAATATTCTTTGGCGCCAGCAATATCGGTAATAATTTCTTTGCTATAAGCGCCGCTATCTTGATTTAAAACCGCAAGTTTGATGTTGAAAACATCCAAAGTTGCAACTGACGAAAATAGAACCAACTGAATCAAAGGTGGCATAATCAAAGCGAAGCGCGACCTTGGATCTTTGAGTAAAACGATTAATTCTTTAACGATAAGGGCTTTGATCTTAGAGAATTTCATCAGTCGATTGATTTTTTGGTTTTGCGTAAAACGCCGAAATAAATGGCGATGATAATTGCTAAAATTCCCAAAATATTGGGTAGCAAAATTGTCCAATCATTTCCCATCAAAAACAGCGTCTTCATTGCGTTAATCAGATATTTTGCAGGCACGATATTGGTAATTATCTGCATAATTCTTGGCATGGTTTCGATCTCGTAAATTAAACCCGAAAGCATAATTGTTGGAACCATTGAAACCAAAATTGCGCCTTGCGACGCTACGAACTGACTCTTGGAAGCCGTTGAAATCAAAAGGCCCAGACCAGTTGTTAAAATTAAATATAAAATTCCAATCGCGGCAAAAATTATAATCGAACCTTTAAACGGCGTGCCAAAAAACAGCATGATACAAGTGAAGCTGATAAAAAATGAACCAAGCCCAAGCGCTAAATAAGGTAGAATTTTTCCCAAAATAATTTCGTGAGTTGTAACGGGTGCCGCAATAATATATTCCATCGAGCCGCGCTCCCAATCGCGCGCCACCACTAACGCCGTCAGCAAAGTTCCGGCAATCGACAACACAAATCCAATCGAGCCAATATTTAAAAGATGATCAGCTTTAAGTGCTTCGTTATACCAAAATCTTTGTTCGACGTTGATTTGCGGATTAATTTTTATACCTTTTTTTGAGTTCAAATAATCAGCATAAAGATTCATAATTCCTTGAACGTAAATGCCGCAAAAGCTTGCGGTGTTTGGATCGGAACCATCGGTTGCCAAATAGATTGAAGCGATTTTTTGCTTCAGCAATTTTTTATTAAAATCAAAAGGAATTGTTAAAATTGCGCCGACTTTTTGTGATAAAATTTCTTTTTCGGCTTCAATTTTGGAAGTGGTGATTTTTCGGACATCGACAAATTTAGAATTATTAAAAAAGCTCACCAAATCAGCGCTGGCAGAACTTTGAACATCTTCGTTTACAATCGCAATTCTGATTTTATTGGTGTCGATTGAAATGGCGTAACCAAAAATAAATGTCAAAAAAACCGGCAAAACAAAAGCGATCAACATCGCACTTTTATCGCGACGAATTTGCAAAATTTCTTTGCGAATTAGAGCGATGATTCTGGTTTTCGAGAGATGTAATTTCATAAATTTTCCTCGGCATCATGCCTTTCAATCAAATGTGCAAAAACGTCTTGAAAGCTTGGATTTGGTAGCTTCTCGCTTTTAATAGAATCTTTTAATTTTTGCGGATCATCTTCGGCAATTTTCAAGCCTTTGTAAATAATCGCGACGCAATCGCAATATTCCGCCTCGTCCATAAAATGCGTTGTCACCATTACAGTCACGCCTTTTTGCGCTAAAGCATTAATGTGAAACCAAAATTCACGACGAGTTGCGGGATCAACACCACTGGTGGGTTCATCCAAAAACAAAACTTCGGGACGATGTAATAAAGCGCAGCCCAAAGCCAGACGTTGCTTGATTCCAAGCGGTAATTGTGCAGCGTTGGTATTTTTGAAATTTTCTAAATCTAAGCTCTCAATAATTTCGTCAATTGCTTTGCGACTTTGCGAAAGGTTGAGTCCGTAAACGCCAGAGAAAAATTTTAAATTCTGCAAAACGCTAAGTTCGCCATAAAGCGAAAATTTCTGCGCCATATAACCAATTCTTTGGCGCGCTTCATTTCCCGAAGTCAGCAAACTTATTCCCGAAACATGAGCAATTCCCGAGCTAGGTTTTAAAAGGCCGCAAAGCATTTTAAAAGTTGTCGATTTTCCAGCGCCATTAGGGCCTAAAAATCCAAAAATTTGACCAGATTTAATTTGAAAATTGACGTTATTTGTTGCGGTAAAATCGCCAAATTTTTTAGTCAGATTTTGTGCTTCAATAACAATTTTATCGCGCGATCGCTCCAAAGAATAGCGACTTGCCAGCTTTGAATTTTTGGGCAATTTCAAATCTAAAATTTCTAGAAAAGAATCTTCAATCGAGGAAGAAATTTTTTGCACTTCAAAATCTTTCTCAAATTTTTTGCTGTCAGAATTATGGTTCAAAACCCTGATTTTATTGCCTTGAAGTACTGCATCTTTTACGCCATCAATTCGTAAAATTTCATTCAAATTGTCGCGACGATTAGAATTTTTATTTTTAGCGGTGAGCAAAAAATTTCTTCCCGAAGTTTGCGAAATAAAGTTTTGCGGTTCACCAAAAAACATTTGGTTGCCGTCATTAATTAGCAGCATTTTATCCGCATGTTGTTCGGCTTCATCAAGATAGGTTGTTGACCAAATTGTTGCGGTTCCGCCAGTGCTTAAATCTTTAACGATCGCAATTAAATCTTGGCGCGAGATTGGATCGACTCCAACACTAACCTCATCGAGCAGTAAAATTTTTGGCTTAGCAATTAAAGTGCAGGCGAGGGCGAGTTTTTGTTTCATACCGCCAGAAAGCTGACTGGCAAGGCGATTGGTGAAATTTTTAAGATTGGTTTTTTCTAAAAGAATTTCGATTTGTTGTTTTTTTGCGTTGCCAGAAATTCCGCGAATATCAGCGTTGAAATCAAGATTTTCTAAGACGCTCAGATCTTCATAAAGTCCAAATTTTTGTGGCATATAGCCGATAAGATGTTGAATTTCAGAAATTTGTTGCGGGATTTTTTTGCCTAAAATTTCGATTTCCCCGGAATTAAAGCTAAGGACGGAAGCGAGAATGCGAAGCAAAGTAGTTTTTCCGGCAGCGTCGGGGCCGAGTAAACAGAAAAATTCTCCTTCTTTGACGCTGAAAGAAATATTGTCCAAAGCGTTGGTGGTAGAGCCTTTAAAGGTTTTGGTTAAGTTGAAGATTTTGATTAAAGTTTCTGTCATAAAGAGCGGATGAAGACGATGTTTTTATTGATTTACAGCTTCACCAAAACCGTTACGGGCATTCCTTGTTTCAATTTTGCATCTGGATTTTTTACCGTAATACGCAAGCGATAAACCAGCTCGGTTCTAAGGCTTGTAGTTTCAACTGATTTTGGTGTAAATTCTGCTTTTGGAGAAATAAAGCCAATTTGCCCCTCGTATTCTGTGGCGCTATCTGTCTTAATTTTGACATTCATGCCGTTAATTATTTTTCCCAAATCTTTTTCATCAACATAGGCGCGAACATAGGCCTGATTGCTCAGAGACAATTCGTAAACCGTTTGATTCTGTGTCAACATTGAGCCAATTTCAAAAGCGCGTGTCATCACAAAAGCATCAGATGGTGCAAAAAGTTTAGTATCATTCAGAGAAGTTTGTGAAATTTTTGCCTTGGCTTTTTGAGCTTCAAATTGAGCTCTCGCTTGATCTAGCGCATATTTATCATCATCAAATTCTTGCTTAGAAGCAGAATCGTTTTTGAATAATTCTTTTGTTCGTTTAAATTTTCTCTCCGCATTATCCATGCCAGCGCGAGCAACTTCTATGTTGGCTTTGGCAAGTTCAAGATCATTTAAAAAAGTATCGTTTTCTAAAATTGCCAAAAGATCACCTTCTTTTACGGCATCGCCTTCGTCAAAAAATAATTGTTTTAGACGGCCAGAAACACGAAAAGAAGTGCTGACTTCTTTAATGTCGACATTGCCATAAAGTTTGATCTGGTGCTGCTTTTCGCGATAGTCGTAAAAACTAAAAATGCCAAAAATTAAAGCTGAAATTAAGAGGATTGCGGTAGTAAATTTTAAAATTTTTTTCTTCATAAAAATTACAAATAAGGTTCAAATAAATTGTCGATGGTGCGTAAAATATGTTTTTTGATGTGCTTGATATTGGTTTCGTTATAGCCTTTCCAGCCGCTTAAATAAAGAAGACTCGACTTATTATGTTGAAAGGAAGTCAACATTCCGTGCAAAGTGTGAGTCAATAAAATCACCTCAATTGTAGTGATTTTTTTCTTCATAATTTTTGCAACCGCCATCGAAAATGGTTCGCAAACGCGTTTCATTACATTTTCAAAAAGCGTTTTAAAATGTTTGCTTTGGTCGATTTGTTCAAAAGCGATAATCTTGGAAATACGCTTATTTTCTGGGTTGGTGATGGTTTCAACAAAAGTTAGGGACATAACTTTTATCGCTTCGACAATCTCTTTTTTATTTTTACTATTTTCGATAATTGCTTTTTGCGAGATCATCGTTGGCATCATAAATTGATTGGCGAGTTCGTGAATTTTTTTAATCACGCTGCCGTAAATATTGTCCTTGCTTTTGAAATGATAATGCAAAGTTGAAATATTAACTTGCGCTAGAGCGGCAATGTCTCGCGTTCTTGCGCCTTCAAAACCATTTTGCGCAAAAATTGTGATTGCCGCGTCAAGAATTTTTTCTTTTTGGTTTTCTGAATTTAGAGTTTTGGCTTTTTTCATTTTCAGTTTTTGTTCTTTTCAACCCACAAAACTTGATCGTCTTTAAAATGCATTTCATAACCTTCAAAGCCGCCGCCGACGGCTTTATGCAGCGAAATTAAATTTACTAAACTGTTGGTTTTTTTCTGCGCCAATTGAATTTCATTATTCAAGTTTGCAATTTGGCTGTTCAGAAAATCTTCATTCGATATTGCGCCTAAACGTTTTTTATTTTCAGAAATTTGCAAAATCTTGTTACTGGCTTGCAGTGAAAGGCTCGAGTTATTTTCAATTTGCAGCGCATTAACGTAACGCACTAATTGCGATTCACATTCTTCCAAAGCGTTAAGCACGGTTTTTTCGTAATTTAGTACCGCAATTTTTGCCTTGGCTTTGCTAATTTTGTATTCTGCCATTAACTGTCCGACTGAAAAAATTGGCACTGAAACGCCGCCGCGAATATCTTTAACATTAGTTCCATTCTTAAACATGTCGCCCAAATCTTTTGCGCCGCTGCCAATTTTTGCGGTTAAATTAAAGCTCGGAAGAAATTCTTTGAACTGCGCACTCTTGTCAAAAATGGCGGCATCAATTTCGTAATTAGCGGCGACAATATCAGGACGACGTTGTAAAATATCAGACTTTAAGCCAACAGGAACAAGGCCAGAATAATAATCGAAAATTTCTTTTTTATTGGGCTTGCTTAAAATTTCTAAAATTTTTTCCGGCGTTTCGCCGATTAAAACTGCTAATTTATAAGTTAAGATTTTTTCATTAGTTTTGGCGTCAGCGAGAGAATTTAGTGCTGCGTTATAATTGATTTCAGCGTTGTAAATATTGACTTTAGAAGCAGTTCCAGCGACTTCTTTTTTTGTGGCAATATCATTTAATTTATTTCTGATTTCAGAAATTTTTTCTAAATCGCTGATTTGTTTTTGCAGAGACTTTAACTCGATATAATTTTGAGCGATTTCGCTTGCAACTCGTAATGTGTTGGCTTTGTAGAGTTGCATCTCTTTTAAAAATCGCAGTTTTCCAGCTTTGTAGCGATCTAAATTTTTACCAAAAAAATCTAATTCCCAACTGGCGTCGAAGGTTGATTGGAATAAATCATATTTTACGCCATTTGGCCCAAAACCCGGAGAGGCGAAGCGTTGACGCGATATTCCAGCCGTTCCAGAAGGTAATAAAGTTGTAGCGTTAATGTTGTTTAATTGGCGAGAAGTGACGATCGCTAAATTAGAAATTTGAATATCTTTGTTATTTTTTAAACCGAGTTCAACCAGTTGATTCAAGAGTTTGTCGTTAAATTCTAACCACCAATTGTCGGCGGGAAGTGCAGAAGAAATTTGGGAATCTTTGGTGAGAAATTCCGATTTTACATTGTTTTTGATATCGCTTTTATATTCATCATTGCTAGCGCAGGCGTTGGCAAGCAAAGATAATGAGAGGATAAAAATAATTTTATGAGTTTTCATGCGAAAGTTAATCAAGTGATTCAATCAATTGATTGAATTAAAGATTAAACTTAGTTCGAATGTCAAAAGGTTTATTGTTATTTTTCTTTCTCAAAAATAGTTCCGCTCACTTCATTTTCGTCATAGAGAATCACGTCTTTGACAATTTCGGAATTAATGTCGCGGAAAGCTTTAAGTGCGTTGTCAATTTCAGAGGCGCTTACACCGACAGAAGAAAGAGCTAATTTACTTAATTGCAGACCGGTTTCGAGGTTTTTGGAAACTACCAAACTGGCACCAACTTTTTTGAATCTTTCGGCGTTGTTTAAGGTTTCGGATTTAGTTAGGACGGAAGTGTGTGGAAAATTTTCGTGGATAAATCTGGTGATTTTAATGCAAGCAATTTCATCTTCCATGGCCACGATTACTGATTCGGCGCGTTCAATTCCAATATGACGCAAAATATCAAGATTGTGCGGATCGCCGTAGTAAATATTGTAGCCGTTGTTTTTTTCGATGTGAACCACGCGATGATTGCTATCGAGCACAACATAATTCAAGCCGCGTTTGCGTAAAATATAAGACACGATACGGCCAACTTTGGTGAAGCCGATTACGATTACATGTTTCGAAAGATCGTCAACTTCTCTTCTGATTTTATTGTCGCGCAGAACGTCTTTGGTGTAAAGTTGAGCCTTGATTCTGCGCCCTAAATTCGCCAACAATGGCGTTAAAGCCATGGTGAAAGTGACGACAGTCATTAAAAATTGCGATAGGTCAGCTTCCATAAAGCGTTGTTGTACAGCCATTACAAATACTACGAAACCAAACTCACCGCCTTGTGAAAGCAAAAGTCCGGTATGAATTGCCGGCGCCATTGGAAAGCGAAAAATGCGGCACAATAAAACTATGACGGAAGATTTGATCAGAATCAAAGCAACTGCAGCGGCGGCGATGTAAGGGAAACTGCGTACCAATAAATCAAAATCAAAAGACATGCCGATTGTCATAAAAAATAATCCCATCAACAAAGATTTGAGAGAGAGAATTTCCTCTTCGACGCGATATTTAAATTCAGTTTCTGCCACCATTAAACCAGCGATAAAAGCGCCAAGGGCAAAGGATAGACCCATATAATCACTTAAATAAGCCGAACCTAAAACTACGATTAAAGTAAAACTTAAAAACAGAACTTCGTTTTTTGAGGCGGCGATTAGGCGATAAATTGGGCGTAACAAAGAACGACCCACCGCAAAAATTATAACCATAGCAACGATCGCGTCAAACACAGCTCCACCAAGAGCTGGCAAGATTTTTACATCTTTTTGTGACAAAAGCGGCAGCAAAACTAAAACTGGAATTACCGCCAAATCTTGCATCAACAATACTGAAAAAGATAAACGACCAACGCGCGTGGCATCTTCGCCATTTTCAGAAATTACCTGCATAACGATTGCGGTTGAAGACAGAGCCAGAGCGCATCCAACTACGATTGAAGTTTCTAAACTTAAGCCAGCAATCTTGGAGCAGATCAAGGAAATTATGCCAGAAGTGACGATGATTTGCAAACTGCCAAATCCCAAAACATATTTGCGCATCGCCATTAATTTGCCGAAAGTTAATTCTAATCCGATGGCAAAAAGTAAAAAAACTACACCGAGTTCGGCAATTGAGCTGGTGGTTTCGATGCTGGTTAAAACTCCAAATCCAAAAGGGCCGATAGCGGCGCCTGAAACCAAGTATCCAAGTGCAGGGCTTAATCCGAATTGTTTAAAAATAATTACGATCGCAACTGATGCGAATAGCAAAATTAAGATGTCGTGAAGATAGCTGATGTCGTGCATGAAGTTTTTTGAAATGTTAAGTTTGGAGCAAATTTATTAATTCTCGAATTCTAAAATTGTCTTTTGAGATTTGGATTCTTATAAACGCTAATTCAGGATAAGGCGATCCTTCTAAAAACCGCGCTTGTTACAGGCAAGAAACTTTTAAAAAATCTCTTAAATCTACATGACTATTCTTTCCGATAGATCAATTGCTGCGCTTGCAAAATCTCAAAAAATGATTGAACCATTCACTGAAAATCAAGTGAAGTTTGACGAAAAGGGTAACAGAATAATTTCTTACGGAAATTCTTCTTATGGCTTTGATGCCAGAGTTTCCAACGAGTTTAAGATTTTTACCAATATTGATTCAGCGATTGTCGATCCAAAAAATTTCTGTGAAACTAGTTTTGTAAATCGTACGACTGATGTTTGTATAATTCCGCCAAATAGCTTTGCTCTAGCGCGTACAGTGGAATATTTTAGAATTCCGAAGGATGTTTTAGTGGTTTGTGTTGGCAAATCAACTTACGCACGTTGTGGAATTATTGTGAACGTAACTCCGTTAGAACCTGGTTGGGAAGGTCATGTCACTTTAGAATTTTCGAATACAACTCCACTTCCAGCAAAAATTTATGCTGGCGAAGGAGCGTGTCAGTTCTTATTTTTCAAGGGCGATCAGCCTTGTGGAGTTTCTTACGACCAAAGAAATGGAAAATATATGGGACAAACAGGTGTTACTCTTCCTAAGGTTTAATCCAAAATTATGAATAAAATCTGGTTGGTATTTTTATTGTTATTTAGCGTAAATGCGGCAGCGCAGCAACAAACTCAACCGCAATTTTCACAATTATCGGAATATTGGCAAGTTGCGCCACAGGCAACTCCAAGACTTGAAGCTCCACAACAAATCCAGCCAAAACCAGTTGTTACGATTGAAGAAAATAAAAAAACTTTAGCAATTTTTGACGAAAGAAAACCAACTCCTTCAAGGTTTTTCACCTCTGATATTTCAATGCCCGATCATTTTTCGACCAGCAATAATTTGGCAAAAAAACCCGGTTCATTTTATCGCGCTTTCGGCGAAATTATTTTTGTTAAAGGTGCGATTACAGATTCTTTTGGAGTTCCAATTGAGGGCGCGGTTGTTGAAATTTGGCAAACTAATGCAGCAGGAAAATATCACACTTTGCTTGATGCTGACAGTGAATTTGTTGATAAATATTTTAATATGTCGGGCCGTGCCATCACTGATAATTTGGGTCAATATGATTTTATTACCATCATGCCGGGATCAAATCCGGGCCGCGCTCCGCACATTAATATGAATATTTATCACGAAAAATTTGGTAAGTTGGAAACTGAAATGTATTTTGAAGATCACCCTTATAATGACAGTGATTACCAATATTTAGCTTATAACTCAGAAGATCGAAAGTTACTTACCGCTAAAGTTCGTCGTTCAAATTTCAACGATAAAAATTCGATAAAAATTTGCAGTTTCAACATTGTGATGCGTGGTGTTCACCAATATAAAACTTACTAAATTATGAAGTCTCAAAGACAGCTCCAAATCGGTGAAAATATTAAACGGATTATGTCCGAGGTTTTTTTGCGCGAAGATATTTTAACCGTTCCTGGAAGTTACATTACAATTCTGGAAGCCGACGTCAGCCCAGACGCCAAAAACGTTCGTTTCTTTATCGATATTTTTGGAAATGAAAAAATTCACGAAAAAATCGTCGGAAAACTAAATGACATGGCGCCATTTTTCCGTCATCAATTGGCAAAAAAAACTACATTGCGAGTTGTGCCAGAAATAGTTTTTACGCTTGATAAAACTCAATCGAAAGCGCTGGATTTGGAAAAATTAATTTCTGACGAAGCGGCCAAATATAATGCTCCACAAGTTAAAGTAAAAAAAACTACGGCCAGAAAATCCAGTCCAAAAAAGAAAAAATAAAATGAAAAAAATTTCGATCTTCGGATCAACTGGATCAATTGGAAAAAGTACAATTGAAGTAATTAAAAATGCGCCGGAGAATTTTGAAATTGTGGCTTTGGTTGCCAGAAATGATGTTAAGACGCTAATTGCGCAAGCCTTACTACTCAAGCCTTCCTATGTTGTAATCGAAAACGAAGAATTATTTTTGGAATTAAAATCGGGACTAAGTTCATTGCCAAAATGCTATATTTTCTGCGGCGCGGCGGCGATAATTGAAGTGGCAAAAATTAAATGTGATTTGGTTTTGTCGGCGATAACTGGTGCGGCAGGAATGTTGCCAACGCTTGCTGCAATTGAAGCTGGATCGCATATCGCTTTGGCTAATAAAGAATCTTTGGTTTGTGCTGGTGAATTTTTGGTTAAAGCTGCGCAGGAAAATGAAGTAAAAATTATTCCAGTTGATTCTGAACATAACGCCATTTTTCAGATTTTTGAAAATGAAAATTTAGAGCGGATCGATTCTGTAACTCTTACAGCCTCGGGTGGTCCATTTTTTAGCAGCGATATTGATTTTTCGAAAATTACCGTTGAGCAAGCTCTAAAACATCCAAATTGGTCAATGGGTGCAAAAATATCGATCGATTCTGCAACCATGATGAATAAGGGCTTGGAAATGATTGAAGCATTTCATCTTTTTCCGCTGCAAAAAAATCAGATTAAAGTTTTAGTCCATCCGCAATCAATAATTCATGGCATGGTTGATTATTCTGACGGATCGGTTCTGGCGATGTTGAGCAGGCCAGACATGCAAGTTCCAATTTCTTACGCACTAGCTTTTCCAAAAAGAATGGCAATTAAACACGAAAAGCTTGATTTGGCGAAATTGCAAAATTTGAGTTTTTTTGCGCCCAACGAAATAAAATTTCCAGCGATAAAGCTTTGTCGCGAGGTTTTAGAAATCGATGGTAGTGCCCCAGCTGTGTTGAATGCGGCGAATGAGGTTGCGGTAGAGAAATTTTTGAAAGGTGAAATTTCTTTCGATAAAATCACCAAAATTGTTGCCCAAACTTTAGAAAAAATTTCCCACAAAGAAGTGAAATCCATCGAAGAAGTCTTGCAATTTGATGCCGAAGCCCGACGCGTGGCGACTATGCAAAAGTAAAAATCCTTCGTTACTACGATCGACAGATTTTTACTTTGGTATATACAAAGGTAAAATCTATTCTCATCACCGAAGACACGGCTTTCCTGTGTTTACAATGATTGTTTTTAAGTCCTAATTTTTTCTTCCAGAGATTTGACTTCTTGCAAAATATTTTGATCTGAATTCATCAATTCTTGAATCAACTTCACGGAATGAATTACCGTGGCGTGATTCTTTCCACCAAATTCTGCACCAATTTTTGGCAAACTTTCCGAAGTAAGAATTTTTGAAAGATACATCGCAATTTGACGTGGACGCGCGATTTGTCTGGCGCGATTGGCAGAAGATAAATCTGAAATCTTAAGATTATAAAACTGCGCAACTGCTTTTTGAATTTTTTGAATAGTTGGCGCAGTTGAAGTTGAGGCGCGGATATAATCAGTCAAAACTTCTTTGGTATTTTCCAAAGTAATTTCCTGTTCATCTAACATTTTGCTGCAAACCAATTTGCGTAAAGCGCCTTCAAGGTCGCGAACGTTAGTCGTAATTTTTTCTGCCAAATAGCTTAAAATTTTCGGGCAAATTTCTTGCTCCATTGCTGCGGCTTTAGCTTTTAGAATTTCCAAACGATCTTGGTAATCAGGATTTTTGAAATTAATAATCATGCCACCAGCAATTCTTGATTTCAGTTTTTCATCAATGTTTTCTAAGTCGGAAGGGCGACGATCGCAAACTAAAACCACCTGTTTATTTTCTTCAACAAGATGATTGAAACTGTTCATAAATTCTTGCTGCGTGCTTTCTTTGCCAGCGATGAATTGCACATCATCAACAATCAAGACATCGATCGAGCGCATTTTTTCTTTAAAATCCATCATGCCATTGCTGCGAATTGATTGCACGAAATGATACATGAATTTTTCAGCTGATAAATAAACCACTTTTTTTGAAGAATCAGATTCTTTCAAATGCCAAGCGATTGCTTGCGCTAAATGACTTTTACCAATTCCAACATTTCCATGAATGAAAAGCGGAATTTTGTCGTCGAACAAAGTGATTTGCGCATCAAGTCCCGCGGCAATTTTTGCCATTGAAAGGGCTAATTTATTATATTTTGCGCTGACGAAATTTTGAAAAGTATAACGCGGATTAAGTTCGGTTCCAAAAGCAAAAACATTGCCATGCTTAGAAAGATTAACAACTTTTTGATCTGAAGGTAAAACTTGAGAAGAAGTGTTATTAGGCAAATCTGATGCAGGCTTGACAATGTGAATCACTGACAGTTTTTTGACCTGAGGAAGTAATTCCAAAACTACGCTTTTGAGATTTTTTTTCCAAGATTTTGATTCTAAAAATTCTCTTAAGATCCAATCGCGGACAAATTTTGAAGGGGCGTTGAAAATAATTTCGCCACTGGAAATCGAGGCAATTTGAAGTCCGGCGAACCATTTTAAAAAGTTTTCTTCGCCAAATTCAGCGCGACAAGCTTTGAAAAAGTTGTTGAGGAAATTTTCCGATTGAGTGTGAGAGGATTGCTCTGGGAGCATTTCCGACATCATTATTTCTGCCTCCAAGGTAGAGAATCAGCTTTCCAGCCGTTAACTTTTCCTCTTTGGCCCAATTCATTAAAGTCGCCTTCAAAGCCATGAGTCAGGTTGTAGCAATTTTGATAGCCGTTCATCAAAGAATGGTTGGCGGCTTGGTAAGATCTGGCGCCAGTGCGACAGAGAAAAACAATTTTTGCTTCTTCAAATTTATCGCCAAAAAGTTTTTGAGTTTCTTTGGTTAATTGATCTTCGAAAGATTCGTTAACTTCCATTGTTGGCATTAATTGCCAAGGCAGTAAAATCATGCGATTGCCAAATTCTGCTGGATTGGCGGTGCCAACAAAATTGAACTCTTCAAAAGTTCTAACATCAACAAGCGCAGCAAGGGGATCGTTTTTTAGAAGTTCAAAAGCTTCGACTGGATTAATCTGTATTACTGATGACATTGGTAATTTTTTAAAGCCCGCATTTTTGCAACTAAACTTATGCGGGAAGATTGGAATAATTTTTAAAAGAAGTTGGCGAATTTTTTGGCAGTAATTCCTGCGAGTAAAGAAGATTATTTTTGATTTTGTAAAATAATAATCTTGACAGGTCGCGAGGCTAAAAAGCGTCAGGCTTAATCTTTTTGGAAGCTTGTAAACAAAGGCTCTAGAGTCTATCAAAACCTTCGGGTGTTAGAGTGGAAGGAGGTGATTTTTTGACAAGAAATTTTTTTAACTTTTTATTTTTTGGGACTCAGAATTTTTAGCAGAAAAAACCAAAAAAATTCCAAATAAAATCAAAGGTACGGACAATAATTGGCCCATAGTTACTTGTGAAAATAGAAAACCAATTTGCTCGTCGGGCTCGCGGAAATTTTCAATTAAAATTCGAGAAAGGCCGTAGAAAGCAAGAAACAGGCCGCTTAAACGACCATAAGATTTTTTGATTTTAGTAAAGTGATTAAGCGCGAATAAGATTACAAAGAGAAGAACCCCTTCCAAAGCAGCTTCGTAAAGTTGGCTTGGATGGCGCGGAAGTTCGCCAGCATTAGGAAAGATGATTCCAAAATTTGAACCAGAGATGCGACCATAAAGTTCCATATTCATAAAATTGGCTAAGCGTCCAAAAAATAACCCAACAGGAGCCGCAATTGCCAGAGTATCGGTTAATTTCAGGAAATTTATTTTATATTTTTTGGCGAAAAACCACATGCCAAAAATTGACCCCAAAAGCCCGCCGTGAAAGGACATTCCGCCTTGCCACAAAGCAAGAATTTCCAAAGGATGCGACAGAAAATATTGCGGGTTATAGAAAAAAACATAACCGAAACGACCGCCCAACATCACTGAAAATACTGCCCAAAGCAACCAATCGTCGTAAGCTTTTTGGGTTAGAAACTTATCTTCATCATTAGTTTTTTTAAGCCAAAAAAGTGCAAATAAAATACCGGCAATATAAGCCAGAGAATACCAGCGAATTACGATTGGGCCAAGTTGCAGTGCAACAGGATTTATTTCTGGTAATAGGATAGGGAAGGTTATCATTAGCGGGCTTTATAAGTTGAAATTCCTTGATTCTCGATCCATAAATCTTTTGGCGGCGCGCCAGTTTGAAAGAAAATATCAATTGGAATTCCACCGCGCGGATACCAATAGCCGCCAATTCGCAGCCATTTTGGCTTGATGCAGGAAATAATATCTTTGGCAATTTGTACGGTGCAATCCTCGTGGAAAGCGCCGTGGTTGCGGTAAGAAAATAGATAAAGCTTGAGAGATTTGCTCTCGACAATTTTTTTATTTGGGGCGTAATCGATTACAAGGTGCGCAAAATCAGGCTGACTTGTGATTGGGCAGATTGAAGTAAACTCTGGGCAAGAAAAACGAATTGAATAAAGAGTATCAGAGTGCGGATTGTCAACGCTCTGCAAGATTTTTGCGTCAATTTTATCGAACTGATATTGAGTTTTTTTGCCTAAAAGAAGTCCCGCTTTTTTATTTGTCATTTTCGCTGAAAGGAGATTGTTGAAATAAGGAAAAATTGCGACAGAAAATATAAACCGCACCAAGTGGCGCAGCGTTATTTTTCAAGCAAATTTTTACCAAAAGGCGAAGTCGGAAATTCAGTATTTTGTATTAGATTGGGCATAGAGCCGCAGTGGTTTACAATTCATCATTCTTGATTTGTGACGAAAAATACAAGCAGTTTCTAAAATCAGTTTTTAAAATTGATAAAAATTTTATTCAAAATTAAATCCGTCGTACAATTTTTAGCGCCCGTTTTAACACCAACCAATTAGCACCAAAAAAGAACTAGAAGCATGATCGTCAACTCATCTCACAAAATAACGAAGGAAGTTTTAGAATCGAAAAATTTCTCAATGATTCCAGCAATTGAGAAAAGCCTAAAATCAGGAAACAAAGAATATTGCGGAACTATTTCTGCATCAAATCCCAAAGGGTTGCCAATTGTTGAAAAGCTGCATGGAAAAGAGTTTAAAGTCTCGAAGAC
>CAYSUM010000007.1:52833-83050 GCA_964434225.1 uncultured Rhizobium sp. | reverse complement strand
TGCGCTGCGCGATAGCTTCTGCACCAGATTTTGTTTTAATTTTAAATGCGTCTCCTGCTAGGTAAGACGATGGACTGTTTGAATCTGTTCTATTCTTTACTTGACTAATTGCTTGATAAGAGGGGATTGCAAGCCGTCCATCTTTTGCTTTTTTAACACCACCTGTTTGTTGCAATGCTGCAAAGGCAGCCATCGTGTAGACCTCAGCGGTTAATTTTGTTTTTGTTGCTGGCTTGATTCGAATTGAGCTTTCAAAACCGCCAGACTTTTTCCTGATAAAGAATTTTTCTTTGATGCTTTTTCTAACTTCCTGCTGACTTTGCTGTGCAACTTGTGTCAGAGTTTTTGCAACTGCAAAGGGGATATGTTTTGTTGCAATAGCGGCAAGTTCATCACTTGCCTTGCTCTTAATTTGAAGGCTGATGATTGACATTTTTTCAAGTGAATTTCTTGGACACACTTTTCGACTATTGCTAAACATACTCCCCAAAAATGTCTCAATTGTCTAACGCTTTTTTGTCTCATGGTGAACAAACTAGTTCAGTCTAGTTGTGTCGTAATCAGTCGTATAGAATTTTTCCATTTTCGATTGGCAGTTGCTCTTGAAATGCCAAGCTCACCACAAACCAGTTTCCACGGAGCGCGCGCCGCACGAAGCCAGATGATTTTTCTTTCTTCAACTTCCTTCAAAAGCAAAACCCACCCACAGGCTTTTTCCATTCTTGAGATTGCCTCTGGTGTTGCCGGCCATTTCTTTGGTCTTTGATCCATGCGAATAATTTCTATTTCGCTGTAAACCACCTGAGGCCAGCTTGTGAAATAGTCACGCAGCTTTGCCGATGGTAATTTCTTGATGGTTCTGATTGCTTCTTCAAGGGCAGCTACAACCAGTTCTTCAGTCCAGATTTTTTCTTTATTTTGCATGTTTTTCTCCGTTTTTATTTTTGTAAATTTTTTCACCGATCTGCTTGATCAGCTCTTTCTCAGGCCAGCTCAATCTTTCATCGTTAACTTTGACGACTAAAATTCCGTCATTGTTGAAAGCCTCACGCTTGATTTTTTCGGCATCAATTTGCTTTGGTTGCATGCGTCCGAGGTTGGATTTTAGAGGATTCTTGTCCGTCATAACAAACCTCCATCGATTTTTTTGGTAACCAAATCAAGTAGAGACAAAGCATCTGCTTCGTTGTCATCTTTTGGGTTGAAGCCAAGATTTTTTACCGCTTCCTTAACCACTTCTTTTTTGGCGTTTCCATTGCCCGCGATGTGCTTTTTTATGGCTTTAACAGGAATGCCTAGGTAAGGAATTTTCTTTCCTTCGCACCATCCTGTCAGATAAGCTAAAAAGCCGCCGTAAGCATGAGATGCGTCAACTCCCAAATGTCTTCTTACTTCCTCAAAATAAACCTGATCGATGCCGCTTGTAAGTTGATTGATTTCTTCAAGCCATTTCTGAAAGCGTAGATAGCGCATGCCGCCGCCTTCGAATCTGCTTGGTTTAAATTCGATAGTGCCACTGGTGATCTGGTCTTGTGATTTGATTGCCCAGCCAGTTTTTGTGCCGAGATCAAGAGCTAAAGTTTTTTTGTTGTTCATGTCTGTTTGAATTTTTTGTTGATAAAAGAGCAAAATTTAGGGAGGCGCAAAATCGATACCTCCATTCCATACATGGAGGGTTATTTACCCTCCATGTAATGGAGGTGGTGAAGTCTGGAAACTTGGAAACCTGCCTTTGAACCAATGGACAGGCAGGTTTAGCCAGCTGGAAACCTGAAATTTTTTTTGAAGAATTTTTGGAAACCTGGAAACTTGGATAGAATCAGCAATTGCAAGGCTTGCGAGACTTTTGTTTCTTTTCCAAATAACAAATTTTGGAGATTTTTTGGAAACTTGGCGGAAACTTTGGCTGGTATTGGTTGCAGAGAGAATTTTTGGAAACCTGGAAACCTGAATCTGGAAACCTGGAAACTTGATTTGGATTCTTGAATTTTTCATGAGCGCGTCTCCTCATTTTGCAAAATCCAAACTGCCGGATTTTCAACAGGAAGAATGGCTCCGGTATTTGAGCATTTATAGTGGGTGGGTAATACTGATTTCTCAGTGCCATCAACAGTTTTGAATATCATATCCTCAACACACATGATGCCAAATTTTGAACTGACTTTTTGCAGCGAGAATTCCGACCAATTACGGGTAAATTTTATGTATCCTTTTGTGGATAAGACTGAAATTCGATCATTGATGGTGGTTTTGCAGCCAAGCCCAGCCTGATTTTCGAACTGCTCAGCAAACTGATTTCCAGTGTATAATTTTCCTTTGAGAGCTTCATCAGCAACGAGCTGCAAAATAACATCGCCTTTACGAATCCTTTCCGCATCTAGCTTTTGACCATAATCCTGTTGAATTAATCTTTCTGAAAACGGATTTAATTCGATCCATTTACCATCAACTTTCTCAACGATTTTTTTTGGAATTGATGAGCCGTTTCGTAGTTCAAAATAAAGATTAATCTTTGCTTCATGCTCGTTGGGGCGATGCATTATTAAGCCGCTGGTGTAGAAACTTCTTAAACTTCCGGCGCCGGAAAATGCTTGAAATGGATCATCTTCAACATCCTTCTTTTTTATTTTTTTGGTGTGATGGCAGAGGATAATTCCGATATCGGGATTGATCATTGAACGAAGTTTTCCTACGCGATTTTGTAAGAAAAATAACATTGCATTGTTGTCGTTCTCGCTGCCGCTTTCTGCGCCGCTATCAAAGACATTTCGAATTGGATCGATACACACAATGTCAGGGGGAGAATCATCACCAAAGCAATTTCTGATCGTGTTGTAAGCCATCTCAACACCATGATCATTTAAGATCGTTTCAATTTGCGGAGTGGCACAGAAATTTTTTAATCCGCGATGAAGAATATCTTGAGGGATTTGTAGTTTCTTGATGCGCTCGCGCAGATAGTGATAGCTGATCTCTGATTGCAGGTAAAAAACTTTGAGCGGCTTCGGTGGTTTTAATCCTAAAAAACTTTCTCCTGCTGCGATATGAATCAGGAAATTGATCAAAAAATCACTTTTACCAACTTTCGGCGCACCGCCGATTAGCAACATTCCACGCGGTGTCAAAAATCTTGGCGAAATTAAATCATCCGGCATCGGGCTGTTATCATTCCACAAATCATCGCCAAGATAACGCGGGAATCTTTGCTCAAAACTTTTAGCACTCTCAAAAAGTGAGTTGATGTTAAAGCCTTCGGCAACCGCATCAAAAGCATCCCACTTGTGAGGTTTATGTTTTGGTGGAGTTATCAGTGAAACAAAAGATGCAACTTTAAGCAAATGAGCGGCAACTTTCTGCGCGTATTCTTTTCCTGCTTCGTCATTGTCTGGCCAGATTATTACTTCTTTACCAATTAGCGGTGACCAGTCGGTTTTATTGATTGGAGCATTTGCGCCAAACATTGCAGTTGTTGCGGTGAGACCATAAGCAATTAAACTGTCAGCGGATTTTTCACCTTCGACAAGAATAATTTTTTTAGCGGCAACGATGCCAGGAATATTGTAAAGCGGTCGCGGATCAGGTGATTTGGCTTTTCTGTTTTTGACATCCCAGACTCTGAATTCTTTTCCGTCTTCGGTATCGTATCGGTAAACGCAGGCGATCAGTTTATTTTCACGATCAAAATAATCCCACTTTGCAGTTGGTTTTCCCAAGTCATCGGCGAAGCTGCGCTGCGCAGGTTTTGGCGCTACATAAGAAGTTGAAGGATTGCCAAGCCAGTCTGATATTTCCTTGAGCAGCTTATTAAATTCTGCTTTGTGATAACCTCTGACTTCTGACCAAAGACTAAAAATATCTCCGCCGGTATTTTCAGAAAAATCATACCAGTTGCCTTGCTTTTCTCCACCAAGCTGAACGATCAAACTTTTGCCTGGTTCACCTTTGGTATTTCCAATGTGAAAGCAGTTATTGCGAACATGGCCACTTGGTAAAAGATAAAATAAAGCATCTTCAATTCTGCCGAGTAATGCTTCTCTGATTTCTTCACTACTAAGTCTTTCAGAATTATTTTGCTGATTATCAGCGCTGTTAAAATCGAGTAAATTTTCCATACGCTACAACCTCCAGCAACGTTGTTGCCACGGACAGAATTTGCACTCGAAGTGAGTTGAATCGGTTGCAATTCTCGGCAGTAATTCGTGAGCTTCTGTAGCGCGAAAAATCATCACTGCTTTGTCGCTGGTTTTTTGTGCGAGCGTTTTATCGAACTCAATTAGCTCAAAATAAATTTCGGCGGTGTCTTTGTTGATTGCGGTGAAGAGCGCAGGATTTTTGCAAATGCCTTCAATCTGGCTTTCCATATAAGCCTGATAAATTGCGACTTGCGCGGCATAGATCGGCTTTGCAACTGCCAGACCTTTTTTCTCAACTTCTTTCCATGATTTGTTATTGAGCGATTTGCACTCAAAGAGCATTGGAAATGCAAAACCTAAATCTTCCGGAGCGTCAATTATCAATCCGTCAATATGGCCTTTAAGTTTGCCTTTAGCGGCAAAAAATCCGAACTGATCACCATTTTGTTTTCGGGTGACAAGATTGAATCCGGCATTTTTTAACCAGCCGATTATCAAATCTTCAAAGACATGTCCGGCTTGAAATATTTTTAAAATTCTGCCGGTGAAATTCTGATCTTCATCTTTCGGAGTGTCGGTATATTCAAATTGCAAAGCACGGTTGCACTCAACGCCAAGCCTTGATGCACCAAGATAATCTCTGGAAGTTTGTTTTGAATGTTCTGTTGTTAGTGCCTTATCGATCAGCAGATTTATTTTTTCTGAAATTTTCGGCCGGTGGTTAAAATCTAGCATGGCAGCACCTCCGACATTTCTGTTTCTGCTTCTTTGCCTTGCATAAAGTCGAAATAGGCGCTGAGTGCCACTTCAATTAAGCACAAAACTTCTTCCCTGGAATATTCGGCTAAAGGTCTGTTCATGCCGATTTCTGCCACATATTCGCCGACTGGCTTTAATGCAGATTCAATGGCTTCCTTTTCCGTTTTGGTTAGGTCGATCATGTTATTTTCTTTGAAATGGTTACTAAAAATTTCCTGACAATTCATCGAGCAGAAATGCTTCATCATCTTGCTATTGTTCGGATTGCTGGCGCGCAGCGGTGGTTGGATAAAACCAAATCCGTGAGATTCTCTTTTGCAGACAGCGCAGATTTTCATACAGCACCTCCTGTCTGCCTTTTGGCATCAGCTTCAAATAGAAGTTTTTGGATTGAGGATTTGTTGAAGTAGAATTTGAGAAGGTTCGCAGCCTTGTATTTGGTGATGCTGAAATCGTTGCGATATTCCAGCGGCAGGCATTGAAGTTGCCGGCTTGATGCAGTTTCGTTTAACCAGCGTTTTGATTTGTGAGCGTTATCCGCGGTTTCATTTTCATTGAGAAAATCATCAGCTTTTGCCAGGCAAACTTCCTTCGTTCCGCATATTAAAAACTTAAGACCGAAATCACTTCCACCGATGCTATACCAGTGATCATTGAGCAGGAAAACACCGCTAAAAGCATTGAAGCCACAAGCCATGAAAGCTGCTTCATCGCTGAAAATATCGCACCATTGGAAATTTGATTTGGCGGTGAGCAGATCAATTTCCGACATCGTAAATCCTGACAATTCACCTTTGACGGAATCGTCATCTTCAGCAGTAAAATCATAGTCACATAGTGGGCAGCAATGGCAGGCTGAAGGAATAAGCATGTCACAGGACGGACATTTTTTCTGCGCTGAATTTTCGTTTTTCTTTTTCGGTTTTTTTGCTTTTTCTAAATTAGCATCAACTTCCAGACAGCCATGAATCAGGCTTGAAGTTCCGAAATCTAAAATGATGCAATCTTCTTTTATGACATCCGGATAAAGCTCCTGATCAACAACTCTAAGCCCGCGACCAATCATCTGAATCATCGTAGATTTGTATGAACTTGGCCGAAGCAAAACTACGCAGGAAGTTGGCTGATAATCCCAGCCTTCAGTCAGAACCGCAACATTGACGATCACCTTCGCATCACCTTTCTCGAAGCTAAAAAGAGCATCTTTTCTTTCTGCTTCGCTTAAGTCTCCGTGAATCAAAACTGTCTTAACGCGGTGATCATTAAAAACTTCTGTCACCGATTTGGCGTGAGCAACAGTGGAACAAAAAATCACCGTTTTTCTATTGCCCGCAAACTCCTGCCATTTTGAAAAAACTTCCTCGGTGATCGGAAATTTATTCATAATTTCTTCCACCGCTTTCATGTCGAAATCGCCGGCAGTTTTTTTAACTTTCTTCAAATCTGCCTGAGTTCCGACATCAATGATGTAAGTTCTTGGACGCACCAAATGACCGGATGCAACAAGCTCGGAAATTCTGATCTGATCAGCAACATTGGAAAAAATTGCGCCCAAATCTTTTTTATCGCCGCGGTTTGGTGTGGCCGTTACGCCATAAATCAGAGTTGAGGGATTTTTACTTTTTACCTCTGAGATGATGTTGCGATAGCTTTCGGAAGGACAGTGATGCGCTTCGTCAATTACCAAAAGATCAAAGTGCGGAATGGTTTTCAGGTTTTCTTTGCGTGATAAAGTTTGCACCATCGCAAAGACAACCTGACCGGCAAAAGACTTACTTTTAGCATCAAAAACCGAAGTGCTTTTATTCGGATTTATGCGAAGAAATTTATCCTGATTTTGTGAAGTAAGTTCGTCACGGTGAGCGAGAATTAATGCTTTGTGATCAGCTTTCAGAACCTCGCCGACAACAGCAGAAAGCATTAAGGTTTTTCCTGCTCCTGTTGGCGCGATGCCAAGAGTGTTACCGTGCTGTTCAAGCGCGGCGACACTCTTTTCTACGAACTCCTGTTGTCTTTTGCGAAGTATCATGGCTGCCTCAATTATCTAGCCCAAGCAGGACGATTGGCGGCAGGCGCAGGAGTTTGATTCACAGAGGTTTTTGCCATTGGCGCGGCAATTGATCCCATGATCGCTTTGTAATCCTTGTTATCGGGAGTTATGGCAAAACGGATTTCATTTCTGAGCTCTTCGTTTTGATCTTTTTTGGTGGTAATTTTTGCCACAAATTCGATGCCGTCTAAATCGCCAATGCCGTTGATTTTTCTGGCGCTTTGCGCGGCTGGTGAATTATCACTTTCAGAAAATCCGCGGGCAGAATTGAGAATTGCCTTGATGAAAGACCTTCCCATATTTCCCCATTCCGGTCCTTTGTTGCTGTGAAGACCGAGGATTCCCCAAACTTTTCGTTTGGCATATTCACCCTCCAAAATCACAAATTCGCAGGAAAGATAGATCGAGCCGGTTGCTTCGTTTCTAGTTGCATAACCTCCGACCCATCCTTGATTTGGATCGTCATATCCACCTGGCTTGATTGACATTCTGACCTTGGCCAGAGTGTTATTTGGAATTAAGTCAAAATTTGATTGGTTTTCACTGTTGTTAAAATCGATAGACATAGTTGCTCCTTGTTGTTTTTAGTTATTATTAAAAATGAGATGTTCGTTGATTGGCTTGGCTTCAGACCTTATTTTTTCCATCAATCTGCCCAGATGTGGTTCCTCGATTGTTTCGAGTCTTCTTGAGCGGTCTTTCGCCGGATAATTGAATTGATTGATGGTCTGACAGATGAAGGCGCGGTAGGAATTGCCTTTCTCTTCCGGTTGAACTTCTGCCATTGTGATCACCTGATCGACAATGCCTGGAAGCTCTAAACCGGTTTTGCTGCCTTCGATTTGCGGCTGGTAATATTTGCGGTTAAAGTCATCGAGCTTTTCGTCCAAGATGCCGACAAACCAAATATTCTTGCTGCGAGTATGTTGAAGATGGGTAAGCCAGGAAATCATCTCGCGACCATGCAAACCATAAGCTCCGCGAGTATCCGGTTTTCCCGACTTCTCGCTAAATGCTTCAGGTTGACCTTGGCAATATCCAAAACACAAACGACCGGCGACTGTTATGCTGTCGATGAAGATGGTCTCGTATTTATCAAGAAAGGAAGGATCGCCATATTTTTGACAAACCTCGTCAAAGTGGCGCTGACTAAACTTTTGATCAGGACGAAGCGCGCGATTTGGTCCGCCGATAAAGACTGCAAAGTCGCAACATTCCTGCCAAGTTTTCGGTCGGATTGTGTCACCTTGCCAGCCTTCAACAGCGAGGTCACCGGCTTCAAGATCAAAGAAGAGAGTGGTTTTCGGATTGAGAGTCCAAAGCAGAGAAGTTTTGCCGATACCGGATTTACCGAAGATGCAGCCTTTAATGCCGCGCGTTTCTTTTAAGCGTTCATCAGCGCTGATGATTGGTAGATTACTCATTTCTACCTCCTTCAGCTTGCGGCTGAATCTTAAAAGTTTCTGCGCCGGTTTTTAGAAGACGAGCTGGTTTGAAGATATTTTTGATATGCTCTGGCCATGCTGTATATTTGGTTTCAGAGATTTTATAGGAGGTATCGACATATTCGTCAGGATTGTCGCCGTGCTTTCTGATTGCGATGACAACATCTTTCAATCTGTCCTGATTCCATTCGACTTTTTTTGTTAAAACCGAAGTTACTTTATACTCGCCATCGGTGAAATGGACAGTGCCGGTATCTTTGGAATCAAGCCTGCGAATGTTTGATGCAACATCGCGATATTTCAAAGCGATGCTGTTATCCAGCCAATCTTTAAGCATCTTGGCTCTTTGTAGATGCTGAGTTGCCTGTTCTTGAAGCGAGAGCAATTGCTCTGGCGACATTTTTGACAATGTTCCTATTGGAATATTTGGAACATCGGTTAAATTAATTTTGTCGAGGTTCATAATTTATTTCTTTGTTGTTGAAGGAATTTTGTTGTGAGAAAAGCGGCTTCTGCTTGTTGCTGAGTGCATGTGCTCTTCTTCGAATTTTTTGATACTTTCAGGAGTGTATCGGACAGCGATGCCGATTTTGATGAATGGCGGTCCTATTCCTTGACAGCGCCATTTTTGAAGAGTTCTGAAGTCGATGCCCCATCTTTTGGCGAGCGATTTTTCGGTGAGGTATTTTTCTTCTGTCATTTCTGCCTTGTGTTGATTGATAAAATCAAAGTCACATAGCCCAAAACGGAGTAAGTGATTTGACTTGCACAAAGCTAGAAAGTGAGGGGTATGGAAATCGGTATGGCTGCGGTATTAAAATCGGTATGATTTTGGTTATACGATGAACTTTTGGGGGGAGATGAGAGGGGAATT
The DNA here is from genome assembly GCA_964434225.1 of uncultured Rhizobium sp. Lineage (GTDB taxonomy): Bacteria > Pseudomonadota > Alphaproteobacteria > Rickettsiales > UBA1997 > UBA2645. The sequence goes on along the minus strand of CAYSUM010000007.1, from coordinate 73,789 downwards.
AATTCAAGTTGAGCCAGTAATATCCTTTACTGTCGTGCTGCAAAATATTCTGGCGAATATTCCTTGAATCCGGATTGCGAAATAATGTTTTTAACTCGGTGCTGCTTTCGGTAACTTCGACCATTATTTCATCTTTATGCACTGGCTTTCCTGCCTTGTGCAGATACTCAAGAACATCAGCCTCTTGTTTGGTAAATCTGAAATACTCGCCATTAAAGCAAGCGCTTCGATAGCCAGTGGTAAAGCCATCTTTTTTGGTTTTGAGTATTGCTGATTTCAGAGCATTTTTATCGATATAAAAATCCTTCCTATCTGCAGATAAACAATTTTTGAGAGAAATGATTTTATTGCCGGCAATTTTTGAACTAAAATAACTGGGGATGTTGCTGTGACTGGTCAGAATCGCGCCTTCAAAATCTGATCTGCGCCTTTTTAAAGCCTTGCTAACCTTATCAAAAGTTTCTTCATCTTTTATTTTTCTGGCAAAGAAAATCGGAACTTCCACATCAAGATTGGCAAACCCAACATGCCATAACAGATTCGGCAATATTTCTTCAAAATCTTTGTTGATACCAAGAACACTGCTTATGGATTTTACCATCCAATCCAGCTTTAGATTATACTTTGTGAAATTCTCAAAAGAGACGGGAACAAATTTGTCGTTTTGATCGAAATATCCAGGCTGGTTGTTTCTGAAACATAAATCTTCAGCCTCTCCATTCTTGTTAACGCAATAATCAAGGCTGTCTTTTGCAAATGCGCCATTGGACACAAGATTACTCATCTCATCGGCAAAGTGAGTAGCTATTCGGTGAGTTACGGATGGGTTATCATTTTCGCATATCTCGCAAGCAAACAGAAAAGATTCTCTGGAAATTTGATTGTTTATTGTAGTAGTCATTTCGGGAAACGAAAAGTTTTAACTACGAGTGCAACTATTCAGACACTTCGCGCCTCCAGCAGTCCCCAAGATTCCAGATATTTGTTGATAACGGGATTTTTAATCGTGGTTTTGATCTGACTGAAATACTTTATTTTGACCAGTATTCTGTTTTTCTTTTTATCAAGAAATCCTTCATAAAACAACACATCGAGACCGATCTCTTTGACAGCAAGACACCTTGTAGAGATGTTTTTTGCTTTGATGGCGTCAAATATGGCTTTTTTGTTATCATTAACGACAAAAGAAAAATCATAGCTTTCACAAGGGGACACTACTGTCACATCCTTAATTTTGACATCTTTGATTCCGTCTCTTGGATCTGTAGAAAACTTAAAACTATCTATCAATTTCTCAAAATTTTGCGAAATATTGAAAGATTTTCTAAATAAAACTTCATTTTTATGCATTGTGATACTATTATTGCTTAATAATAAATTCCCCAAACTGACCCAGTGGGAAGGCATCATACCTATTTAACTTGATTTTTACCACATAAATCAAGTTTTTTCAAATTTTATGAATAACACTGTATCATTTTAGGACAATTAACGATGAAATCCGATGAAAAAAGTAAACATGGAGGGTATAGAGCTGGCGCAGGCAGAAAGCTGGAATTAGGTAAGACAAAATCTAGGCGCATCCCAGCAGAAATCACAATTGATGATATCAGGCTTTTAACCGCATATAAAAAACATGATATCCCATTTTATGAAATGAAGATCGAAGACGGAGTTGCCTCCATAGCAGACAAAGAGCAATATGAAAGCCATAAACCAACCGACAAGCTACTGATAAACAATATTCAAAATCACTTTTTTGTTAAAATGTCTGGATGCCACCTGAAGGAAGAAGGCATATTGGAGAATGATCTTTTGCTAGTTAATCAAACAAAAGACCTTCGAGATAACAACATCGTGATTGCCACCGCCGATACCGGCAAAGCTGTTATTAAAAAATTAATCAAAGAAGGTGATAAAATCAGGCTCACCTGTAGTAATGACAATTGTCCTGACATGGAAATTGATGAAAGCTCTCTTGATAGAATCTGGGGAGTGGTGACCAGAGTTATCAGAGATTACAGCCCAGTTGCTGCTTAAAGCTCACATCCCCCAGTATAACCAAAATCATACCGATTTTAATACCGCAGCCATACCGATTTCCATACCCCTCCCATTTTAAGTTTAGCTCACAATTTCAACAACCATTGTGAGCAAACAAATGACATCAAAAAAAGAAGAAAACGAATCAGTAAAACAAGCGCAGGAGCGACTTGCTGAAATAGGTCGGATTTTATGTGCTGGAATAAAGCGACTAATAGATCGGGAGGTATCAAAAAACAATCTCAATCAACTTGACTACACGACTAAAAAAAGCGTTCATGAAGCCAATAATAACCTGAATCTAGGAGGCTTATGAAAGATAAATCAGTAATCAGGCAAATTATCGAATTAGATAGTAAATCTGTGGAGGAGTTAAGGGAAATTTATGACAAAATTATGACATCTCCCATAAAAACTCATGTGAGTAAAGATTATTTAAAACCAAGAATATCCCATCGTTTGCAGGAGTTAGCATTTGGCGGATTAAAAGATGAGATAAAAAACAAATTACTAAAAATCGCTGACAACCAAAATTGTCAAAATCGCATAGAGCCGAGGAAATTGCTGCCAGGAACTAAAATATGTAAAAAGTGGGGTGATGTTGTTCATGAGGTAGAAATTCTAAAAGACGGATTTGTTTATGCGGGTCAGAATTTTAAAAGCCTGTCAGCAATTGCAAAAGTAATTACCGGCACCAAATGGAATGGTCTTAAATTTTTTAAAATTACCTGAAAATGATTGATAATTTTGATAAAACCAAAACCAAAAAAAGGTGTGCTATTTACACCAGAAAATCCTGCGAAGAAGGATTGGAGAAGGAATTTAACTCGCTTGACGCTCAAAGACTCTCCGCAGAAAATTATATCCTGTCGCAAGCGCATGAAGGATGGACTCTGGTTAACGAACATTATGATGATGGTGGATATTCTGGCGGTAGCCTTGATCGTCCGGCACTCAAAAGACTATTTAACGATATTAAAGCTGGCAGAATTGACTGTATTATTGTTTACAAGATTGATCGTTTAACCAGATCACTTTCTGATTTTAGTGAAATTATAAAAATTCTTGATGAATACAATGTCAGCTTCGTAGCAGTAACTCAAAGCTTCAACACCGCCAACTCAATGGGCAGATTAATGCTGAATGTTCTACTTTCATTTGCTCAATATGAAAGAGAGCTAACGGGTGAGAGAATAAGAGATAAATTTGCTGCCTCTTGTCAAAAAGGTATGTGGATGGGTGGTTCTATTCCACTTGGTTATGATTTGGGAGATAGAAGGCTCAACATCAATGAAAACGAAGCAAAAACTATCAGGATTTTGTTTAATACTTTTATCAAAACCGCTTCAGCTACAGAAACTTTCAGAGAATTAAATCATCTTGGTTTAAAAACCAAAACTTGGGTATCAAGTAGCGGCAAAATACATAAAGGAAATAACTTCAATAAAGATAGCGTTAGAAGGATATTAACCAACGAACTTTATATTGGCAAAATCAACCACAAAGGCAATATTTACGATGGTCTACATAGTGCAATAATTGATGATGAAACATGGAAAAAAGCTCAGGATTTGCTTAAAAACAGCAATGTAACGAAAGTATATAAGCCAACAACCAGAATAAGTCAGGCTCCGCTTTTAAAAGGCATCATGAACTGTGGCATTTGTGGTAATAAAATGACGCCAACCTACACCTCAAAAAACGGCAAAAAATATCGTTATTACATTTGTCAGGCAAAATTAAAGGGTAATAACGAAGAATGCGAGGTGGGCAGAATTCCTGCTAAAGAAACCGAAGAGTTGGTGATAAATCAGGTTTTAAATATTCTGCAAAAACCAGAAATTATTTCTCAGGCTATCAGCAGTAAAGATGGCGATCTCAGTCAAAATCAAATCATTCAATCATTTCAAAAAATAAATAAAGTCTGGGATGAATTATTTGTAAGCGAACAGGCAAGAATCATTCATCTTTTGGTCAGAGATGTGATCATCAAGCCAGAAGGGATTAACATCAATATCTACAAACAGGGACTCAATTCACTTAACAATGAAATTTTTGGATAAATGAAAAATCTCGAAATAACAAAGAAGGAAACTGATAAAAATATTCTGCAAATATTCGTACCAATTACGATGAAAAAAAGAAATGGAGTAGCATTGATGATTTTGCCAAAATCAGAGGAGAATCGGGTTAAACATTTTGACGATAAACTGCTTAATGCTTTTGCCAAAGCCTGTAAGTGGAAAGATATTATTGCGGATGAAAACAATAATATTAATTCTTTGTCCGATCTGGCGAGAAAAGAAAATATTTCAATTTCTCACGCCACTAAAATTTATCGCCTGAATTTTATCTCGCCAAAAATCGTGGAAAATATTGTTAATGGTATTGCTCCAAGAGAATTAAGATTGCAGGATATTTTTGCCAAAAAAGCGCCGGAAATTTGGCAAGAGCAGGAGGAGATGTGGGGATTTTGATTCACTAAAGGCGCTACTAAATTTCGCTCTCTGTTTTGCCTTTGTAGGTGTCTATTAAAAATAGCGACATTGATCCTGCTAAATTTACCGCTAATTCTGCATGCCTAGTTTTTGGCTTTGTTTTTTTGACTCCTTGTCCATGAGCATCACCCAACTTATTTCTTAAGTTTCCGAGTCCATTTACAATTGATGAGCAGCCGCCAAGTATTTGTTTAAATATTTTTTCGGTGTGCTGCTCTGCTGTTAAATTAAGCTCTTTTGCGGCCAGTTTGTATAACTCAGACAAGTCGATGTTTGACGCATATTCTATTTCCATCTTATCTAAAATATTCTTGCATACCGTTTCGATCATTGTGCGAGCAATTGTTATTGCACCATCAGGATCATTAGCTTTTCTTTCAAGTGCCTTAGTCCAAGCATAATGTACGCCGTCTGCATCAAATTGATTTAATGATGAGGTAATGGTTTTTTCTGCGGGAGTAGAATTGTTTAACTCGAGAGCATCAAATAATGGTTTAAACTCCTCCCAAATGTAAGATCTCCTCTCGGCATATGTCCCGTATTTGCCTTTGATAAATTGCCAAAATTGCTCCAGGTTTCTGCTGTGTTTAACAAAAATCGGAAGGAGGTTTTTGTAATTAGAATTATCCAAAAATTCTTTACGAATTTCTTTGTAATGTTCGTCATTAGTTTCGCCGCCAGTTGCTCTGGCTATAACGATGCTTTGTAGATATTCTGCTTTCTCGGAGTTGGACTTTAGGTCACTTAATTCATCAATCATTCAATTTTAAAAGTGGTTAATAACTGATAAAAAAGCTATTAGAAAATTTGTAAAAAATCTATTAATTTTCCCAAGCTAAGTTCGCAGAAAAATCTGCACACCAATTTAGCTTTCGAAAAAGCAACCCTTGAAAATACTAGCACCCAACTGGGGGTTGGTTAAATACCAGTTGAAAATAGATCAAGTTCGTCATTTTTAATCGCAGGAGCAGTCACAGAAGTTCGTTATTTTTTTACGGATTCAGCAAAATAAGGGTTGTTGAAAATATCCGTAGCCAAGTGGTAGGGGAGAAAGAGAGAGAATATACCCCCATTTTATCCGCAAAAACAGAAAAACGGAGATCATTTTAACAAGTGGTAAGAAAAAATAAAAATGCGTGAGAGTCCGCTATCGGTGGGGTTGGAGCCTGTATATGAATTTGAAAACTAACCCAATTTTTAAGGGTTAGAGAAACAAGAAATGGCTCCCCGAGAAGGATTCGAACCTCCGACCAATTGATTAACAGTCAATTGCTCTACCGCTGAGCTATCGAGGAATGGGATGTATTTACTGCTGCGAAGCCTTTTTGCTGTAAGGCTCTTTTGTCATAACTTTTGAAGGGTTTGACGAAGGAGGCGCATGCTATTTTTGGGTGTTCAAAAAAGCAACTAGGTTTTTTGTGGTGTTGATAAAACTATTTTCCTCCGAAAATTCCAGAGAAGAAACCGCCAATTCCAGAGCGCTTTTTATTGCGATCGTTGCCGTTGCTGCGATTGTCGAATTTGCGGCGGTTATTGTTGCGGCGGTTCTTTTTAAATTTGTTGTCGAGCGCTTTGTTATTGCGGTTGCGATCGAAACTATTGTCGCTGGATTCTTCTGAATCATCGTTGGCGTAATTATCGAGATAACTTTTTTCCAAACCAAGCTGATTCACTTTTCCGGTTACAACTTCCATTTCAATTTCGCGTCTTTCCTCATCAGAAAGGCTTTTGCGTTTTTTGATAGTGAAGCCTTGGCTGCCAACATCGTCGCTGTGATGCATGAAAATATGGACGTTATAATTTTTCTCGGTGGAGAAAATTTCCGTCTTTTTGAAGTTCATCATGTAAGTGATAACTTCTGGCGTGGTGTAAATGTAAACCACGCCAACTTGATTATCGGTGCAAGCGTAACGCACGGCGCGTAAAATGCTGACAGCAAGAATTTCAACTGAACGAACGTAGCCAGTTCCGTTACAATGTTTGCAAGGTTCGGTGATGGTTTCGAAGAACGAAGCACCAAGTCTTTGACGCGACATTTCCAGCAAGCCAAACAAGCTGATGCGGCCAAGTTGAATGCGGGCGCGATCGTTTTGTAGCTCATCGCGTAAAGCGCGTTCAATGTTGCGGCGATGTTTTTGATCATACATATCGATAAAATCGATCACGACCAAACCTGCCAAGTCGCGCAGGCGTAATTGACGGGCGATTTCGCGAACCGCTTCTAAGTTGGTAGAAAATGCAGTTTCTTCCACGCCACTTTCTTTAGTAGCGCGGCCCGAGTTTACATCAATTGCAACCAAGGCCTCAGTGTGATCGATCACGATTGAACCGCCTGATGGCAGAGAAATTTGTTTTTCGTAAAGGGAAGAAATTTGTTGTTCAACGCGATATTTATTGAAGATTGGAATACGTTCTTCGTGAAATTTTACATTGTTGGCGCTTCCGGGCATTGTAAGCTTAATGAAGTTGGCCACTTCATCAAAAGCTTTTTCGCCTTCAACTACAACTTCGCTGACTTGGTCATTATAAACGTCGCGAATACATCTTTTAATTACGTCATCTTCGGCGTGAATAAATGACGGAGCTTTCGAAGTTGCGGAAGCTTCTTTGATGCTGTCCCACAATCTGGAAAGGTAATCGTAATCTCTTTTGATATCTTCGGGTTTTTTGCCAACGCCTGCGGTTCTAATGATAACGGATCTATCACTAGGAACGTTCAATTCATTTAAAGTTGATTTCAACAATTTGCGATCGCGGAAATTATCCACTTTTTTTGAAACTCCTCCTTTGTTGGGAGTATTGCTCATCAACACGCAATATTTTCCAGCAAGCGAGATGTAAGATGTCATTGACGCGCCTTTGTTGCCACGCTCTTCTTTGGCAACTTGTACCAAAATTAATTGGCCGGGCTTGACCACGTCTTGAATGCTATATTTTCTGTAAACATTGTGGATATTGCCAGAATAGTTGCCGCCAGTTTCGTCTTCAACGGAGTAAGAACCAACTGTGTAAGACTCGCTATTTTCGTCTTGAGAATCATCGCGGCGATTAGAATTGTTGCTGCGATCGCCAGAATAAGAATCATCCTCATCGTTTTTTGTTTGTTGATCTTTGGTCAAATCGCGCAGCTTTTGTTTTTCGGCTTCAGAGAGTTGAAAATAATCTGGATGAATATCGGCGAAGGGTAAAAAGCCGTGACGATTGCCGTCGTAATCCACGAAAGCAGCTTGAAGAGAAGGTTCAACTCTGGTGACTTTGGCAAGGTAAATATTGCCTTTGATTTGTTTGATCGCAATTGCTTCGCGGTCAAAATCTTGTAAAATGCCGTCTTCTAGTACGGCAACTCGAGTCTCTTCGCGGTGCGCCGAGTCGATGATGATTGTTTTATTTTTCATTTGTTTCCCAAAAATTAATTAAGGGAACAATTATTTCTAAAAAGTGGACAAACGCTTTTAGTTTAAGAGTCTGTAGGTTTCATAAAGATTTTGTTTACAAAATACGGTCGCTAAAATTAGAGACCAAAGAAGAAATAATCGTTCCTGCTGATGAAATCGAACTGTTTTTTTAAACGCCAATATGGGGCATTCCTTATCCCGAATTGACGTTTTAAGGAAAAGAATCGGGCTGAATTTCAAAACCCGCGATTAAAAACCGTCGACAAACTCTATGAATCACCAACTTATTATGCCAGTTTTATTTGGCGATTCTGGTATTTGAATCAATCCAAGATAAGTAAGGTGCAAATCCTTTATTTATAGGATTTGCGATAATTTGAGGAATTTCGTAACAGTGATTTTTTAAAATAATTTTTTCGATTTTTAAATAAGCCTCAGATTTGGTTTTTATGACAACCAAAATTTCAGAATCGATGCAAATTTTTTCTTGCCAAAAATAGCTACTTTCAATTTTTGAAGATTGCACACAAGCTGCCAATTTTTCTTCCAAAAGAATTTTGGTTAAATTTTGCACTAGCTTTTTGCCTTTTGCGGAATTCGGATAAGTTGTGGAAATAGTTACGAATTCATTCTTCATAAAATATGGTCAAATTATTTGCGCATCGCGGTTTTGTTACAGAATCGCATCCAGAAAATTCAGTTGCAAGTTTGAAAGAAGCTGTTGCTCAAGGCTTTAATGCTATTGAATTTGATTTGTGGTACGCTGCCAGAAGATTAGTTCTAAAACACGATCAGCCCAAAGAAGAAGAGGCAGAAATTTTGCCCGATTTAGGCGATTATTTAGTTTATAAAAATGATCTGACTTATTGGCTCGATTTCAAAAATATTGATGACGAAAATTGCGCCAAAGCCATGTTGTTGGCTAAAAGCGAAATTGAATCGGCAGATGTTAAGTTGGACCAAATTTATTTCGCGCCTTTTATTACCGATTTGCAAAAAGCTGAAAAAATTTTCACCCGCATCCGAAATATTTTTGGCTATAAAACTAAAATCGTGGCAGTTTGCGAAAGTTTAAAAAATGAAAAAGAAGCGCAAGATTTGCGAGATTTTTTGGATCGCAACAACGTAAAATTCCTGTCGATTTTTCACCAACTTTTAAGCAAAAATTCGCTGCAAATTCTTGCTGGAATTGAAATTTTTGCTTGGACAGTAAATGATTTACAAAGGCTAAAAGATCTTGAATCTCTTGGCGTTGCAAACTTCGCCACCGACAAAATTACACCACAAATTTATGCAGGAAAAATCACATCACGGACATCGTAAACGCGTAAAAGAAAAATTTATCTCTTCTCTGGGAAGGGAATTGCACGACTACGAATTGCTCGAAATTCTTTTATTCGCAGCCAATGCCAGATCTGATACCAAGCCGCTGGCAAAAAAATTAATCGCAAAATTTGGTGATATTTCCGCTGTTGTTAATGCTGATGTTGAAATGCTGCAAGATGTTGTGGGTGTAAATGAAGGCGCGATAACTGCAATCAAAATTATTTCTGAAATTATTAATCGAACTCTAAAAAAATCAGCCCGCTCCAAAACTGTTTTGAATAATTGGCAAGCGGTTTTGGATTATGCAAAAGTGGTTTTAGGAAATTTAAATTACGAAGTTTTTCGCGTTTTATTTTTGGATAAAAGACATCAATTGATTGAAGATGAATTGATCAGTATCGGTGAAAACGATCATGTGCACGTTAGTTCGAAGCTGATTGCAAAAAAAGCGTTATTGCTGCAAGCATCGTCAATAATTCTGATGCATAATCATCCAACTGGCGATTTGAAAGCTTCCGTAGCTGACATTAAAACCACTAACGAAATTATCGCCGCTCTAAAAAATCTCGAAATAAAAATCCTCGATCATTTTATTATAGGGGAGACTGGGTATTTTAGTTTTAAGGAGAATGGGTTGATTTAAATGTGCTCAGTTATCAAGACATCGTCATTGCGAGCGCAGCGTGGCAACCCAGCGTAGTGTTCGGTTTTTCTGGTTTTGCCGCTGCGCTCGCAATGACGAAGTGTGTTCATTCGTTGGGGTTAGATTAAAACGAATCCTCATCTCCAGCCATCTTCGCTGGCTTCGCATCTTCACTCCTCGCATCTTTCAGCGAATCAACGCGCTGCACCATATGATATTTTCCATTATTTTGTTCTTCAAAAATCTCGAAATATTCACTAAATTGATCTTCAACTTTGAAAATAATTTTTGGATTTTTATCTTTTTCGTCAACTTCATGTAAATCCCATAAAGCATATTGTTTATGGCCGTTTTCGTAGGCCAGATCAATTTTAATTTCGCTGTCGAAAATAACCTCAACCACGCTTAAATTCCAAGCTTCGCCTCGTTTTTGCGCGATCGCAGTGAGAGAGGTTACATTGGCAAATTTTGGCCCCAATTCAGCGTCATTACTGTCGCGCAATAAATATAAATTAAAGACAACGGTTTGAGGTTTTTTCTTAACTTTCCAAAAATAAACCGTGGAAAGGCTGTCAATTGTGCTCTGATCGACTTGGCGATTGAGTAAGAATTTTTCTATTTTCTGAATTAGAAGCGGAAATCTTTTAAAATCATCTTTCCACGAAACTGGAAAATTACGCGAATCCGCTGAAATTAAACGTAGAGTTTCGTTCTTTGGATCATAGCTGCGTTGCCATTTAGTGATGTAATTGCGATCGATTATTTTATTATCAGCAAAAAATTTCATGCGATTATCGATGATGATGCCGATATTTTTTTTGTCAGAGTCGCTGAGATAGTTTTCGCGTAAGAATTTTTTGAGACCATCTTCTTTGATTGACGTTTTTTTGGCTGCTAATTTCTTCAAAATTTTATCTTCTTTAAGACGGTCGCTGGCGAATTGCAGCGCGTCAGCATTGGATTCGACGGCGATCGTCACCAATTTTCTATCATCCTTAATTTTGGTTGGCGCATATTCCAAAAGCAGGCCATTATCCAGAAAAGCACTTTGAGCAAATTCAGGAATTTCGCGCAAACGTTCGGAAGCAAATATATAATTTTTAGCATCAATTTTAATCATCTCGCGGATGAAAATTTTATTATCGAGTAATTTTGGATCGGCATATTTTAAAGCGTCGCGATTCAAGTAAGTTGCTTGCTCCATAAAGTCTTTATCTAAGCGCAAAGAGGTGGCGGCGAATTTTAAAATTTCTGGATTAATTTCGAGCATCCGATGCACAAAACTTTCATCTTCTTTCAAAATATCGGCGGCATATTGAAATTCTGAAGGGTTTATAATTGCAGCGCGCATCATCAAGCTGCGATTAAGTTTTAAGCAGTCGGGCAGAGTTTTAATGACGTCATTTTTTCTTTTTTTAACTTCCGCAAGAATTTCTTTAATATCATTTTCGTCAATATCGCAATCAATTTGGGAAAAGTCGTAAAGTGTCTCAGGTCTTGGCTTGGAAGGCGTTGCTAAAACTTGTGGCATCGTTTCTGGTGCAGAATCTGACATCGCCATTATTGATGGAGTTGGTGCAGCATTGGCGTAAGGATTTGGATAGGGTGTGGCATTTGAATTAGATGGATTGACAGCATTTGGATTGGTGGTGGGGGGTGTAGAATCTGAAGTTACTGGATTGGTTGATGTTGGTTCTGGCAAGGTTCCAGACTTGGCGTAAGACGGATCTGGCGTTGAGCGAAAAGCTGGACGCGACATCGAGCCTGCATCAGAATTAATCATTTGAAACAAAGCTTCGTCTTGTGAAGTGGGTGTGGGAGGGGCATTGCCGGCGCAGCTTGCAAGCAGAGAGAAAAATATGCCGAGAAAAATATAAGTGATTTTCGTCGTGCTGATATTTTTCAATTTTATCCCTTCATCGTTGAGGCGTCGCCAGTTTCAATCGAGCGACGATTTTGGAAATAAATAACAAGAATAGCCAGACCAATCGCGGCTTCGGCACCAGCGACAGTGAGAACAAAAATTGCGTAAATTTGTCCGACTAAATTTCCTAAAGCCGCAGAAAAAGTTACGAAATTTATATTAACCGCAAGCAGCATCAGTTCAATGGACATCAAGAGAGAAATGATGTTTTTGCGATTAATAAAAATTCCGCTCAAGCCGATACAAAATAAAATAGCGGCCAAAATGACAAAATTTTCCGCAGGGATATTGTTGATTTGATTCATAAATTGATGCCTTCTCCAGATTTTACTTTAACGATTTCAAGCGAATTAGCTTTAGTTCTAAGGACCTGATCGCTGATTTTTTGTTTTCTTATGAAACGAGTTTCGTCTTTTAAAGTCAGAACAATCGCGCCAATCATGGCGACAAAAAGCACCGCGCCACTAAGTTCGAAAGGTAAGATGAAGTTAGTGTAAAGCACATCACCAATAGCGTTGATATTATGCTGGTTTTTTGGAATCGCGTAAAGTGATTCAGTGTTATAAGACTTGATAGAAGAGGCTTTGATCGCCAAAAGAATTTCTGTGAATAAAACTACTGAAACTAAGATTAATGACGGAATGTAACGGCGAACGGTGTGAGTAACTTTTTTGGCATCGATATCGAGCATCATCACCACAAACAAAAACAGAACTGCGATGGCGCCTACATAGACAACGACTAGAAGCATTGCTAAAAATTCAGCGTTCAACAAAATAAAAAGTGCGGCAGCATTTAGAAATGCTAAAATCAAAAACATGATACAATGCACCATATTTTTGGCGCTTACAACCATTAAGGCTGAAGCCAGTAAGATAAAAGAAAAAAGATAAAAAAGATCGAGTGTGAAATTCATAAATTAACGATGTTTGGCGTCGGCTTCAATATTTTGGCGAAGGGCGTATTCGTAACGATCGCCATTGGCCAGAAGTTTTTCTTTGTTATAATAAAGTTCTTCACGAGTTTCAGTAGAGAACTCAAAATTCTGAGATTCAACAATCGCATCAACTGGACAAGCTTCTTGGCACAATCCGCAGTAAATACATTTTAACATATCGATATCGTATTTTGTGGTGCGGCGTGAACCATCTTCTCTTTCCTCGGCTTCAATTGTGATTGCTTGAGCGGGGCAAATTGCTTCACAAAGTTTACAAGCGATACATCTTTCTTCGCCGTTAGCGTAGCGGCGCAAAGCATGTTCACCACGAAATCTTGGACTAACTGGACCTTTCTCGTAAGGGTAATTAATTGTGACTTTTTTCTTGAAGAAATAACGCATGGTCATGACGTGGCCGATGACGATTTCTCTAAGTATGAAAGAGTAAACTGTTTTAAAAAATTTCATGTCGATTTTGACTATTTGAAAACGATAAAAGCTGCGGTTCCTACAACCCAAATTAGCGAAAGAGGTAAAAAAACTTTCCAACCCAATCTCATTAACTGATCGTAACGATAGCGCGGCAAGGTGGCGCGCACCCAGATAAAACAAAAAAGTAAAATGAAGATTTTTGCTATTAACCAAATTGGTCCCGGAATGAAATTTAAAAATTCAAAAGGTGGCATCCATCCGCCAAGAAAAAGGATTGAGGCGAAGGCGCAAATCAAGATCATATTGGCATATTCGCCAAGGAAAAACATCGAGAAAGGCATTGAGCTATATTCAACGTTATAGCCTGCGACTAGCTCAGATTCAGCTTCTGGAAGATCAAAAGGTAGACGATTGGTTTCGGCTAAAGCAGAGATAAAAAATAAAACGAACATCGGAAAATGGGCGAGAACGAACCAGTGATTTTTTTGCGCTAAAACGATTTCACTTAAGTTTAGCGAGCCAGCAGAAAGAACGACGGAGATGATGATTAAGCCGATTGAAACTTCGTAAGAAACCATTTGTGCCGAAGAGCGAATCGCGCCAAGGAAGGCATATTTTGAATTACTGGCCCAACCAGAAATTATAATGCCGTAAACGCCAAGAGAAGAAGTGGCGAGTAAATAAGTAACGCCAACATTCATGTCAGAAATTGCGAATTTTTCGTTGAAAGGCACAACAGCCCAGCCAACTAAGGCCAAAACAAAAGTGATGATTGGAGCAAGAATGAATAAAATTTTATTAGCGTGAGCGGGCAAAATCACTTCTTTGAACATCAATTTTACGCCATCAGCAAGCGGTTGCAGCAAACCAAAAGGGCCGACGACATTTGGGCCTTTGCGAAGTTGCATCGCAGCAATAACTTTTCTTTCCATTAAAGTTAAGTACGCAACAGCGCCAATCAAAGGTGCAACTACTAAAATAATACAACCAATTGTCGGCAAAATTACATTTAGAAGCAGGTCGAAAAGCTGCTGAAAAATCTGATCCATTTGGAAAATTTGAAGGAATTTTGAAAAAGAAAATTGAAGTCGCACAATTTATTTAGCGAATCATCAATGTCAATTTTAAGAAAATAAAAGCGATAATTCCGGCTAAAATTCCGCTGAGTAAATCGTCGAACATCACGCCAAAGCCGTTTTTGAAATTGCGATCAGCGTAACCGATAAAAGATGGTTTTTTAATATCAAAAAATCGAAAGAGGGCGAAACAAAGAAATAAGTGAGTTGCAATTAAACCAAGGTTGGCAAAATAATTTTCTGCCAAAAACAAGAAAGTAAATTGCAGTGCAATAATTTGGCCGACGGTTTCATCAAGTACGATACTTTGATGATCGATTTGGTTAAATTGTTTGGCATAAATCGGCGAAGCGAAGCAACCGTAAACGAAAGCGGTGACAAGAAAAATTCCCCAGAAAATATTTTGTGTTAAAAGCGAAATTCCGTGGTTAAAAAATATTGCAGTTAGGCCAAGCCAAAAAAGAAGTGAAGCCAAAGAACCAAAGGTTCCGGGAGCTTTTTTGGCTTTGCCGAAATAGAAAAATGTAAGCAGAAATTCGTGAAGTTTGAGCATCTGATTAAAATCTTTTTAAAATTTCTAAGTAAGTTTCTTTCAACTGTTCAATTTCCAAAACCTCGGAGAATTCATCAATTTTATGAGCAGTTTGATTTACCAAACCAATTTCAACAACTTCAGCGTAATCCTTGATAAATCTAGCGTCAGAAGTTCCTCCTGTCGTGCTCATCATCGGTTTTTTTCCACAAATTTTTTCACTCGCAGCAACTACAATTTCGGCTAAAATTTTCGGCTGACTTAAAAAACTCTCACCACTTGTTCTGTAGCTCAATTCATATTTTGCGCCAAATCCGACAGTTTTTTTGCAAGCATATTCAACTAAATCGATGATTGATTGCGAAGTATGAAGATCGTTGAAACGCACGTTAAACGCGGCCTCGGCTTCATTTGGAATTACATTTCCACCAAGATTTTGCGACACAATCGAAGTGATTTCTAAATTGCTTGGATCAAAGAATTTCGTACCTTCATCAAGTTTGTGGTCTTTTAGAATTTTTAGAAGTGAAATCAAAATTGTGATCGGATTTAGTGCAATATCAGGATAAGCAACGTGACCTTGTTTGCCGATTATTTTAACTTTGAAGCCAATCGAGCCGCGGCGTCCAATCTTTATCATCTCGCCAAATTTTTCAGGATTTGTTGGCTCGCCAACTAAACAATGTGAGATTTTTTTATCCGCAGATTTCATCCATTCCAAAACTTTTTTGGTGCCGTTCACGCCGTCAGCTTCTTCGTCGTTGGTGATTAAAAATCCGATGCCGAAATTGGGATTTTCCATCGCCAAAAATTCTTCAACAGCCACAACAAAACACGCAATCGCGCATTTCATATCGGCGGCGCCGCGCCCAAAAAGTTTGCCGTCAATTATTTTTGCGGCGAACGGATCGTGAGTCCAAGACGCTTTATTTCCTTCATTCACAACGTCGGTGTGACCGGCAAAATATAAAACTTTGTCAGAATTTTTTGGATTAAAAACCGCGTGTAAATTATTTACTTTGTAAGAGTCGGAACCTTCATATTCTAAATAATCGCAAGCAAAACCAAGATTTTTTAAATAATTACCAAGAAATTCCATCACTTCAAAATTCACGCCGCTGTAAGACGGAATCTGGATTAATTTTTGCGAAAGCGTAACGGCGTCAAGTTTCATCGTTGAAATTTTTTGTTGGGGAATAAGAATGAAAATAATTTCTATTCTCCCTCTCACTCTAAATAAATCAAACAATGTTAGACATAAAATGGATCCGCGAAAATCCTGCAGATTTTGACGCGGCAATGCAAAAGCGTGGCGCGGAATTTAAGGCGTCAGAGATTTTAAAATTCGATGAAGAAAAAAGAAAAAAAACGGCGCTGATTCAGGAACTTCAAGCTAAAAGAAATAAATTCGCGCAAGAAATTGCGGTGGTAAAAAAGTCTGGCGGCGATGCTTCTGCAATGTTGGAAGATTCAAAAAAAGTGAATCAAGAATTAGCCGCAGCTGAAAATGATTTTTCAATTGATGAAAAGTTAAACGAGATTTTGAGCACAATTCCCAACGTTCCAGCTCTTTTGGTTCCACAAGGCGCGGACGAAAATGACAATGTCGAAATTGAAAAATTTGGCGAGCCGAGAAAATTTTCTTTCACACCAAAAGCTCACGACGATCTTGGTGAAGGCTTGAAAATGCTGGATTTCGAGCAATCAGCTTTGATGTCGGGCGCGCGATTTTCAACTTTGTCAGGAAGCTTGGCGCGTTTAGAGCGTGCGCTTTCCAACTTTATGCTCGACGTGGCTTTAGAAAATAATTACACCGAAGTTTCGCCGCCAAACCTTGTAAAATCTAACGCGATGTACGCTTCTGGCCAATTGCCAAAATTTTCGGAAGAGGCTTTTGTCACAACTGACGGCTATTGGTTAATTCCCACTTCGGAAGTTTCTTTGGTGAATTTGGTTGCGAAAAAAACTTTGAGCGAAAACGATTTGCCAATTCGCTTCACCGCTTACACGCCATGCTTTCGCCGCGAAGCTGGATCGGCCGGAAAAGATACCAAAGGATTAATTCGTCAGCATCAATTTAAGAAAGTGGAATTGGTTTCAATCACAACGCCAGAGCAATCAGAATCCGAACACGAAAGAATGACCAATGTTTCTTGCGAGATTCTGCGTCGTTTAAATCTGCCATTTCGCAAGATTTTACTTTGTAGCGGCGATATGGGATTTGCGGCGATTAAAACTTACGATTTGGAAGTTTGGTTACCAAGTCAAAATAAATATCGCGAGATTTCTAGCTGCTCAAACTGTGGCGATTTTCAAGCTCGTCGCGGCGCCATCAAATATAAAAATAAAGACGGCAAAACTAATTTCGCTCACACATTAAACGGATCAGCTTTGGCTGTAGGTCGTACGCTTTTGGCGATTTTAGAAAATTACCAAAACGAAGATGGCTCAATTAATGTGCCGGAAGTTTTGGTGGGATATATGGGTGGAATTAAAATCATTAAATAATGAAAAAATCTCCTTTCGAAAATGGGAAAAATTCTGGAAGCAGAAAAATAAATGCGGATGAGGCTGAAACTCCTGATAATTCTGAAGTTAGCGCGGATGAATCAACACCTTACGAATATGAAGATATTTATGATGAGCTTTTAAGGGCCAGAAATGTTGGGGCGGCAGAATTTCAAAATGCATTGGGGAGTTTAGATAAAGATGGTAGAATCAAAAATGATAAAGCAAAAGGTAAAGTCAAATTAAGAGTAATTGAGGTTGAAGAGGAATCCAAAATCACGCCCAAGGAAGCGCTAAAATACAATGGTTTTGATGAAAATTTTGCGACGCGATCTAACAAAATTAAAGAAGGGCAGCAAATTGGGGAATGGCAGCAACATGATGAAAGTTTCAATCTGCAAGAAGAGCCAGTCAATTTTACCAGATTATTTCAGCAATCCAGATTGCCGACAAATAGCTATATTCATTTTAGGGAAGATAAAGAAAGAACAGAAACTACAGGGCATTCAGGAGGATTTTTTCGTCCTCCGGAATATTCTCCTAGCCCAGAAAAATTAAGATCGGATTCAATAAGGAAAATACGGTCTTTTTCTGGAAATGCTGGATCAAAACATGCTGGAAGTATTGGTAAATCTGGTTTTGATGCTCAAAGAAAGGGCGTAATAGATAACGTAATTAATGAAGCATTTTACTCGAAAGATCCAAGAGTAAAAAAAGTTGTGGCTGCAAGAGCTCATATTGAAGCACTAAAATTTGTCGTAAACAACACGGTGAGTTATCGTGATAATAACGAAAGCAATCTCCATAAATTTAAAGGCTTAACCACTAATGGTCTTAATCTTGAAGATCCAATTTCGCAGGAATATGCGTTTAAACATTATCAGTCGGTGCGTGATGCTTTAAAGATGGTTATTGTAGCAGAAGAGCAAAGATTAAATGGTGATTATAGCTTATATAAAAATCCAGAAGTAAAAATAGCGAAGCTACAGCGTGTCGTGCGCGGATTGGAAGCAACTGTTTTAGAAGAGAAATATCACAGAGGAAATTACAAAAGATCTCTTTCGCCGCTGCGTTATTCCAGCCCTTATTCGCGTGCTAATGTTGATATTACTTTAGATAAGTTGGAAGCGGTAAGAAATTTTGAAGATATTACCGGAATTTATTCCAGTCCGATTCCGCCAATTAAATTAAGTGAAAAATTGGCTCAATCTGAAGAACGTCGTCCTAAAACTGAGCCTAGAAAAAAAAGAGCCGAACCACAAAAAGTTGCTGCAACTTTTCCAATGAAAGCGGAGCGAAAAGCTGAAGTTTTGCCACCGCCACCGACTGATAAGTTCAGTTACGCAGATCTTCATGGTGCTATGAATCCTGAGGCTGAAGAAAATATTTTAACTCAAAATCATAAAATTTTAGCTCCAGATCGTGCTTCAATTGCCAGAGTAAGAAATTACGACAGTTTTTATGCTGATGACGAAATTAACTTAATAATGGATAGGCAACTGCCATTGAATACCGCCTATATCAGTCCAGCAATAAGTTTGGTGCCGGAAGCTTTTAATCAAGCGATCGTAAATTTTATTCAAAGTTCCTCGCAAAATCAGGCGGTAATTGTGATTGCAGATCAGAATCATTTTACTGGAATTCATATTGCAAGAGATATTCATACTGGTTTTTCCATCAGATATTTTGATCCGAGTGTCGATGCAGATTATCATCGTCCATTACATGATTTACCGGTTCATATTGCGGCATCTTTGTACGAAAATTTTCCTAATGTGGAGATTCGTGCTACACGCAATATAATTCAAACTTCAAGATCAGAAAATGATGTGATGATTATTGAAAACAATCATTGCGGCGCTTTTGTAACTCATTTTATGACTGAAATGGCGCGAGGAAATATTCGAGTTGATGCGGGAATAATACAAGAAAGGGAAGGTGCGCATTGGCGCGATATTAAAGATTTAACAAGCTTAGAATCAGATCAGTTAGGCCAAAAAATTAGAAATTATCATGGACAGTTTTTGGAATCTAAAGGCGCAATGCGCGAAGAAAATCCGATTAAAATTTCGCGAATTTTACAGAATAATTCGCAGCAAAAAAAAGAATTGAGTGAAATTTTAAGAGCGCGTGCGGAAGAAATAAAAAATGATAAACCTAGTTCTGATACCAAAATATCTGATATTACCACTTTAAAAACTTCGAGTCTCGAGCACAAAAAATAAAACTGTAATTCGAGTCGGTGATTTATGTCTTGATAAATTCAATCGCATCAATATTTTCCGCGACCTTCAAAAAATCTATTTCACAAGTTTTACAATAATTTTACAAAAACATGGCTAATACTCAATCAGCACAGAAGGCACTTCGTTCTAGTGCTGCAAAAAACGAAATTAACAGCGCGAGAAAAAATCGCATCAGAAGCTTCATCAGAAAAGTTGATGATGCTATAAAAGCTGGTGATCAAGCTAAAGCTCGCGAAGCATTCAAAGTTCTTGAGCCAGAAATTATGCGCGGCGTAACTAAAAAAGTTTACAAACTAAACACTGCTGCAAGAAAACTATCAAGAATGTCTTCAGCAATCCGTAAAATCGGCGCTAAATAAAAAATAATCAAAAAAGCCCTCTTCAAAAAAGAGGGCTTTTTAGTTTCTGGGGTTTGTTCAAATGCTTTCATATTTTCGTTCCGCATTAAGTCATACCAAGATTGATTTCATGAAAGTGCAAAAGCTGGCGCTGATCGCGTCGGTGGTTTGTATGATAGCTTCCGTGGGATTGGTTTTTGCTAAAGGATTAAATTTCGGGATTGATTTTGCTGGCGGCATTTTGATTGAAGCCAGAATGCAAGAAAATGTTGATGTGGCCGCTGTTCGCGAATTATTAAGCGGCGAAGCCAAAGATGTTCAAATTCAAAATATTGATCAAAAAGATGTGTTGATTCGAGTTGCTAAATCAGATGTTGAACAGTCAGTTTTAGTCAAAAAACTTCAAGAAGTTCTAAATCAAAATTTTTCAGGAATTGAGTATCGCAAAATTGATTATGTCGGCCCGCAAGTTGGTTCGGAGCTAATCATGAAAGGTCTGTTGGCCTTGCTGATGTCTTTCATTTTTATCATGATTTATATCTGGATTCGTTTCGACTGGCAATTCGGTATTGGCGGCATTTTTGCGCTTTTGCATGACGCAGTTTTAACTGTTGGATTTTTTGCAATCACGCAGCTCGAATTCAATCTCACTTCAATCGCTGCAATCCTTACGATTATTGGTTATTCAATCAATGACTCGGTAGTTATTTATGATCGTATTCGTGAAAATTTGGTGAAATTCAAAAAAATGGAATTGTCTGAACTGATTAATTCAAGCACCAATTCAACTTTAAGCAGAACAATTTTAACAGCAGGAACAACCCTTACTTCACTTTTGGCATTGATTATTTTTGGTGGAGAAACTTTAAAAAGTTTTAGTATTGCAACATTCTTTGGAATTGCGCTTGGAACCTATTCCTCAATTTACATTTCGGCCCCGATATTGATTTATTTGGATCCGCGGAAAAAAGAAAAAAACCATGAAGACAGAAGCCGAAGAGAATGATTTTGGACAATTTTATTATATAGAAGAAGACCATATTTCGCAGGGCAGTGAT
>CAYSUM010000007.1:0-52733 GCA_964434225.1 uncultured Rhizobium sp. | reverse complement strand
TGATTTTGGACAATTTTATTATATAGAAGAAGACCATATTTCGCAGGGCAGTGATTACGAAGAAAGTATAGAAATACAAAACATTCCGCTTCAACAAGAAGAAGCTTCGCAAGATTGCGAAGAGCAAGAAGAAGAAAGAGACCATCCACCTCTATTTCTTCGGATGGAGAGGCCTTTTCGGCTCATCCTCTTGCTGGTTTTGTTGTAAGAATTATCAAAAATTTTTGGTCAAGTTCTGATTCTCTAAGCAGGAGCTAACTTTCTGATTTAGCATCATCTTCATCCGCACCAAAAACATCTGTTTTTTTTACCCAGCCTTTTTTGCCGTTAATTTTAATGCCGCACCAATTTTCCATGCATTTTAAATAATCGCCGATCACGTAATTTTCTAGGTGAAAAAGTACGCGCGATTTTTCGCTATTTTTGCTATACATATTGGTAAAATCTTTGGTGATCATAACCATCAGCGTTCTTTTTTTAGTCAGCAAACTTTGACTGACCCAGCCAGTTTGTTTTTCGTAATCCTCAACCTCATTCCAATTATCATATTCGCTAATTACGCGGACGGGAATTCCTTTCAATTTGTAAGAAAATTTAACTGGATAGTTTTGTCCTGGGCCAGCTCTCACATTGGTTTCGGCGGAGCGAAAGGAAGAGTAGTAACTTACTTCTTGGATTTTTTGAGTGGCGTGGGCGTGGGAAGAAAAAAATAAAAAAATCAAAGATAAGATGCTCCAAAGTGCGGGCTTTGGCTGGAATTGATCTGTAAATCCATTTACATGTTTATTCTTTTTTTGAAGTTTGAACTGAATGTTTTGGACTGAGTTACAAACCACGCACATCCTTAGAAGAGAGGCTTTTCGTCCAAAAATTGCTCTAAAATTTATCATTATTTCTTCCTTGATTTGCTTTGGTGAAACTTCTTCCCACCTTCTGCAATATTAGATTGTCTGCCGCGCGACACCGCCAAATCATCGGCTGCAACATTTTTTGTAATTACACTTCCTGCTCCAACAACCGCGCCGTCATTGATTTCAACTGGCGCAACTAATGCTGAATTCGATCCGACAAAAACATTTTTGCCGATTTTGGTTTGGAATTTGTTATAGCCGTCATAATTGCAAGTGATGGTTCCAGCCCCGATATTACTGTTTTCACCGATTTCGCAATCGCCAATGTAACTTAAGTGATTTACTTTGGCGCCTTTTTTTAAATTCGATTTTTTGATCTCAACAAAATTTCCGATGCGTACATTTTCGGCAATTTTTGTTTCAGGGCGAATGCGAGCAAAAGGTCCAACAACCGCATTTGGCGCGATTTCAGCACCTTCGATGTGACAGAAAGATTTGATCTCAACATTTTTTGCAATCTTCACTTTTGGTCCGAAAAAAACTTGCGGATGAATGATGACGTCATTTTCAATTTTAGTGTCGTAAGAAAAATAAATCGAAGATGGATCCAGTAAAGTCACGCCTTCATCCATCATTTTTTTTCGGATTTGATTTTGTTTGATTGCTCCAAGTTTGGCTAACTCAAAGCGCGAATTTACGCCCAGAACTTCTTCAATTGCAGTTTTTAAGAAAGTGCGTTTAAGGCCTAATTCGCCTGCAATTCCAACGATGTCAGTTAAATAAAATTCGTTGGCAACATTTTCGTTTTTAACTTGGCCCAAAAGATTTTTGATCTGGCTGCCGTCAACAGCAACAACGCCAGAATTACAAAGTGCGATTCTTTTTTCTTCTTCGGTGGCGTCTTTAAATTCGACAATTTTTTCTAAATGACCTTGTTGATCAACAACTAAACGGCCGTAGGCGTTGGGTTCTTCGTCTTCGAAACCTAAAATGCACAAAGAAAAGTCGTTTAATTTTTCGACCATTTTTTTTAGCGTCACATGCGAAGTAAGTGGAGTGTCGCCGTAAAGAATTAAAAGTTTTTCACCAAGATTGTTAAGATTTTCTAAACCGGTTGAAACTGCGTGGGCCGTGCCTTTGCGCTCTTTTTGTAAAGCGAAAGAAATTTTAGTTTCAGAATGTTCTTTGGTAATTTTTTCTTCGAAATTTTCCATCTCTTCTGAAACCACGATCGTGATATTTCTCGGATTAAGAATTTTGGCTTCATCAATCACCAAATTTAACATTTCGCGATTGGCGATTTTGTGCAAAACTTTCGGCAAATCTGATTTCATACGAGTGCCTTTGCCGGCAGCGAGGATAAGGATCGAAAGGTTGTCGGACATTTTTTTAAAAAATTTGTTAAAGTGACAGGGATCGTAATTTTTAAACAAAGTCGAAGTCAAGAAAAAGGGCTCGTCTATTTCTAGAGCGAGCCCTTTCTAGTAAAATTATTACTGAGACAAAATTTAGTTAGCTGCTTTGTTAACCAATTTGTTTTTTGCAATCCAAGGCATCATAGCGCGAAGCTTTTCGCCAGTTGCTTCGATTGGATGAGCGCGGCCTTTAGCGCGTAAAGCATCAAAGTTTTTCTTGCCGGATCTGTTTTCGGCCATGAATTCTTCGACAAATTTTCCGCTTTGAATTTCGCCTAAGATTTTTTTCATTTCCGCTTTTGCAGCTTCGGTCACAACGCGCGGTCCGCGAGTTAAATCGCCATATTCTGCGGTGTTTGAAATTGAGTAGCGCATGTTGGCAATTCCGCCTTCATAGATCAAATCAACGATCAATTTCATTTCGTGAAGACATTCGAAATAAGCCATTTCAGGAGCGTAACCAGCTTCCGTGAGAGTTTCAAAGCCAGCTTGAATTAAGGCTGTAACGCCGCCGCAAAGAACGGCTTGTTCGCCAAATAAATCGGTTTCGCATTCTTCTTTAAAATCAGTTTCGATAATTCCTGATCTGCCGCCACCAACGCCAGAAGCGTAAGAAAGTGCGATTTGTAAGGCTTGACCAGATTTATCTTGTGCAACTGCAACTAAACATGGAACTCCGCCACCTTTGACATATTCGCCGCGAACGGTGTGTCCTGGGCCTTTAGGGGCAATCATCACCACGTCTAAATCTTCGCGTGGTTTGATCAATTTGAAGTGAATATTTAAGCCATGAGCAAAGGCTAAAGCTGCGCCTTGCTTCATGTTGGCGTGTAAATCTTGAGCGTACATATCGCCTTGTAATTCGTCTGGAGTAAGGATCATTACAAGATCGGCCCATTTAGCAGCTTCTGCGTTAGTTAAAACTTCGAATCCTGCATTTTGCGCTTTGGCAATTGAAGCTGAACCTTCACGAAGAGCGATTTTAACGTCTTTCACACCAGAATCTCTAAGGTTTTGCGCGTGAGCGTGAGCTTGTGAGCCATAGCCAATAATGGCAACTTTTTTGGCTTTAATGATGCTTAAATCGGCATCTCTGTCGTAGTAAACTTTCATGTGTTTTTTGATTTTGTTTGAGAAACTTCAAAGGAAGGGGCCCTCAAAATATTGGGGCGATCAAACTTGTCAACGATTGATCTTGGTTCGGAAATTTTAGATTTCTTCAGACTCAGCAATTTGTTTTTTTCTTGCGAGTGTAATAGCTGATGGACTTGAAACAGTTGAGGATGGATTTGTTGTGCTAAATTCCAAATCTTCTCTTTCCTTTTTCACCTCAACTTTCCCAGTTTGTTTATAAGTGAGGCTTTTTGTGGCGTTGTTTTTGTCAAAATAAGCTTCTGATAAAGTTTCATCTATTTTTATTTCTTTCACCAAGTTCAATGTTTCTGCTAAATTTCTCCGATCTTCTTCATTAAAATTAAGTTTAAATCCACCTTCACTTTTTAATTGCTTCATTCTTTCCGCCCCAAGAGCAAAGCTTGCTATAACGTGCCGATCGCCGTTTGTTAAAATATCTTTTGAATCATTTTCAGATTCAGAAACATTCCAAGCAAAACCTTTTTGAATTTTAATAAAAGCGCGAAGCAATTTGTGATCGTTGTACCAGCTTTTGTCATTAAACTTTTGACCAATTGGAGGGTTTTCTGAAGCAGAGAAATCTTTGGAATTTTCGTTAACTTCTTTTAATTTTTCGTTTAAAAATTCCGTAAGACTCGGAGGTTGTTCTTCTGAATCTGACTCTTCGAAATATTGGGGGGTTTCTAGTCGATTTTCTGTTAGATTTAATGAAATATGGCCAAGAAAGTTATTTTCCTTCTCTAATTTTTTGTTAATCTTCACCAAATTTTCGATAGCGCCTTCTAATTTAGAATTTTTCTCCTCCAATTTTTTGATATCATTTCTTAATTCAGAATTTTTCTCCTCCAATTCTTTGATATTATCTCCTAATTTAGAATTATCGCCTTCTAATTTAGAATTTTCTGTGCGGGATTCTTTGATAATGATATTTTTTTCTTTTAACAAAAGATTTAGAATTCGCTCGTGTTCATTTTCCTCAAGACTGTTTTGTCCTAAGCCGCCTTGTTCTAAAGTTTTTGTTAAACTAGTTTCCGAATCGTTTTTTTTGCCTTTTTTGACTAATTCTTCTTTTCTCTTCAAAGCATCCTTAGCATAACTTTCTAGAACGACTTCTCTGGCTCTCAACCAATCAACATTAAATCTTAGTTCGTCCAGTTCTTTTTCTAAATCTTTAGACTTAGACAATTCTAAAGATAATTGTGCCGAAGTCTTTTTGAGTTTTAAGTTACTTGAAATTAAATCACCTTTTAGGTCTATATGCTTTTTTTCCCATCGTTCAATTAATTCCGATTGCGCAACTTCTGATCGCTTTTTTTCATCTTCTAAGGATTTGATAAGAGTATTATTTTTTTCTTGAAGAAATAATACTCCAGCTTTGATACTGGTTAGCTCTGAATTTAGATCAAAATTTACTTCTCTGGCTAATTCTAATAAAGAATTAATTCTAGAAAGTTCTTTGGCATGATCTTGGGTCATTCCATTTTCTTGTTCTAAAAATTTATCCAACAATTCTTCATGATTTCTTTTGATGGAAGAAAGTTCGATAGTAGTTTTTGATAATTCTTCCTTATATTTTTCCTTTTCCTTTTCAAATTCAGCCTGCTTTTCCAACAATTCTTTTTTAAGTCTCTCTAATTCAGGTTGTTGCTTTGAAAGCTTGTTTTTAACATCAATTAACTCACTTGCTATATTGTTATTGCTATGTTGCAGATCTGTATTTTGATCAGATCTATTAAGAAGCTCTTTTTCCAAAAAATCTATTTTGGCTTTTAATTCAATAATTTCTGCTCGTAATTTTTCTAAAAATTTCGCTAGGCCATACCCATCCAAATTTTTATATTGAGCCTCATCTGAACTTGGCGAATGCAAATCGGGGCTAAAAAAATCTTCTAACTCTGGCTGATTCGCTTTTTCTGAAAAGTCTACTATCCCGTCTTGATATACAGCTTGAAGCATTTCCTGTAAGAATCTTGCAATTTGTTCAAGATCTTTTGTTTCAAGTATAGATTTATGCAGCAAAAGATTTTTATTTGCAGATTTGATCTCGGGACTTGTCTCCGATGCTGTCTCAGATTCTATTCTTTCGTTATCTTCCTTCTCCTTGGAGGCGCTTGGATCGGTGTCTGAATTTTTTTGAGAAGTTGATTTTTTATTAGTCTGTAAGTTTAAGAAATTTTTATGGTGGTTAATTTTTGATTCTAATTCAAGAATAGCTTGTCTAATTCCGATAATAGCTTCCGCCTTTGCTTCATTGGTAGCATTTGCGCTAAAAAGTCCAAAATAATCAAACCAAAGTCTTTGTAATTCTTTTTCTGCAACATCAAATTCTTTCTTAAAATTTTCTGAAGTTTCTTTATTCCGCTTATCTCTTTCTTTAGACAGTTTTTGATCTTCGATTGACTGACTTTTCATCTAAACCGCGACTAAAAAATTTAAAATTCTACAAAACTTGATTTTTAGAGGCGAACTTACAAAGCCCGCCTCTCTCGCTTTTTCAAAGAGAGAAAATTTTACAAATTCCTCAGTTTCAAGTATTGTTAATAAAATTCCACCACCCCAGTTGTCACGTCGTACATGCCGCAGACGATGGCGATTTTGCCTTGTTTGTGGAGGTCGTAAATAATTTTACTTTCTTTGGTTACTTGTTTTGTCACTTCGCGGACATTAATCGCGGCGACTTTTTGAACGAAGTCAGAATTTTTTGAATCGAACTGCTCAATTTCAATTTTAGCAACTTTAACAGAATGGCGGATTTTTTTTAAAAGTCCTGTCAATTTTCCCATTTCAACGTGGGCGCAAGCGCCTTTAATTGCGCCGCATTCTGAATGTCCTAAAACCATAATTAGTTTTGTTCCAGCAACTTTGCAGGCGAATTCCATACTGCCAACAATGTCGTCATTAAGGATGTTTCCGGCAATACGACAGCTGAAAATATCGCCCAAACCTTGATCGAAAATTAATTCGGCAGAAGTGCGCGAATCAATACAGCTCAAGATGAAAGCGAAAGGATTTTGTTGATCAGAAGTTTCATTAATCTGTTTTAAAAGATTGCGATTTAAATTCAGATTATTGACGAAACGTTGATTGCCGTCTTTCAACATTTGTACTGCTTCGGCGGGACTCAAAGAATCGCGCATTTCGCGAGTCATTGCTGAAATAAATTCAGCATCAGGCGCAGATCTTTTTGAAGATTTGTTGCGATGATTATTACGCAAAATGAAGAAAGTTGCCACAATCATTCCAAGTCCGACACCTTTCAAAAGGTCGAAACAAAGCATGCCAATCACGGTTGCGATGAAAGGTAGAAAATTTTCGTTTCCAAGTTTGTGCATCTTTTTAAAAATTTCGGGCTTGGCTAATTTATAGCCAACAACCAATAAAATGCAGGCCAAAGTGGCAAGTGGAATCATGTTTAATAAATTCGGAATTGCGATTGCTGAAAGTAATAAAAAGAAGCCGTGCAAAATTGTTGAAGTTTTGTTTCGCGCTCCAAAATCAATATTGGCGCTGGATCGAACTACAACTTGTGTGATTGGAAGCCCGCCAATTAATCCGGCGATAATATTTCCCAACCCTTGCGCTTTTAATTCGCGATTGGTTGGAGTGTTGCGTTTTTTTGGATCAAGCTTGTCGGTTGCATCGCAGCACAACAAGGTTTCAAGGCTGGCAATAATTGCCATAGTAAGGCCGATAATGTAGATATCAGGATTGAAGATTTGTGAAAAATCTGGTGTGGTGAATTTGGTGAAGAAGTCGCTCAAACTAGTTGCAACGGGAAGTTGTACGATTTGAGTTTCTTTAAGTTCGATCAAATTACTTAAAATAATTCCAGAAATTACTGCAACCAAAGGCCCTGGAATTGCTTTAAAGAATTTATTTTTTTTTGATAAAAATTCATCCCAGCCAAGCAAAATTGTCAGTGAAATAATCGCAATAAAAATAGCGTTGGGAGTTACATAATTCAACATGTGCGACAGTTCAGAAAAAGTATTTAGACTGTCGAGTTTTTCGAAATCGAAGTCATCTTTAAATTCTGAATTATAGCCAATGGCGTGCGGAATTTGTTTAAGAATGATGATTAATCCAATGCCCGTTAACATGCCTTTAATTACTGAAGTGGGGAAGTAATTGGCGATGCTGCCAAGGCGTAAAAATCCTGCAATAAGTTGGATGATTCCCATCACAACAACCGCAAGCAAAAAGGCTTGCCAAGAATCATTGAGGCTGGCGATATAGCCCAAAACCACAACTGAAAGACCAGCTGCGGGGCCAGATACGCCAAGGGCTGATCCGCTGAGTGATCCAACGACAACGCCGCCGATAATGCCAGAAATAATACCAGCAAAAAGTGGAGCGCCAGAGGCAAGAGCAATTCCCAAGCAAAGAGGTAATGCCACTAAAAACACCACCAGACTGGCTGGAAAGTTGTAACGTAAATTGATAAAAAGCTTTTTCATTTTTGACTAATGTTAGATTGAGAGAATTCGTGATGCGAAAATCAGAAATCTAGCAATTTGGAGGAGATGTTGGAACTTCGTAGAAATTTTTTTGAAGTGCCGTTTGATCTTGATTTTTAGGGTGAAGCGAGACTTTCATAATTCTGAAATTAAGAGAATCGTGGTTTAAGAAATTTAAGTTTTCTAACTCACAATTTTCTTCTTCGGAATTATTTTGATCGGAAGAAACGTCAAGAATTTCTGGTTTCTCGAAAAGAAAATCAGATGTAGCTGAAGATTGAAAACCCCAGAGCAAGCCAATGGCAACTAATGTGAAGATTATTTTTTTACTGAGATTGAGCATGAAAGAAAAGTAGGATTGGTGATTTGGGTTTTCAAGTTTTTTTAAACCTAGACTACAGGTTCTGGTCATCGTCATTAAGAGCGAAGCACGGCAAGCCAGTGTATGTCTGGATTTACTAGTTTGCCACGCTTCGTTCGCAATGACGATGTGACGAGAAGGAGATTAAAAGATCTTGAACATAGTTCTTACAGTGCCTTCAACAAAAAGTTTATTCCGGCGATGAAGGTTATGACCAGAATCGACTTGCGTAAAAATTCTTCGCTGATTTTTAAGTGAACCTTATGTCC
Source organism: uncultured Rhizobium sp. (assembly GCA_964434225.1). GTDB lineage: Bacteria > Pseudomonadota > Alphaproteobacteria > Rickettsiales > UBA1997 > UBA2645. The sequence continues at coordinate 44,246 of CAYSUM010000007.1, read as the reverse complement.
CAATTTTATCGCGATAAAAATTGGAATGATTACCCACCAAATTTGTGCAATAAATTCTAAGTGAATTTTACCTTGCAGCGAAAGTTGAATGATGCGCACAAGATTAAAAGTCAGAAAGTAAACCGCCATTGTAGTGCGTAATTCTGATTTATTTTTGAAGTCGCGTTGCAAAGCATTGATTACGAAAGGGCCGCCGATTCCAAAGGCTCCATGGGAAATTCCACCGATGAGCAGTAATTTATTTTTAAAAAATTTCGGCAAAATTACGTGATTAAAAAATGTCGATTTGATGGCGATCAGAATCAGTAAAATTCCCAAAATAAGTGATAAAATTCTGGCATCAATTTTACTGAAAATCAGAACGCCCAAAATAGTTCCAATCAGGCAAATTGGTGCGGCGGAGAGAAGGATTTTTTTGTTAAATGATTTGTGATCGGTATAAGCGATGTAAGAACTGGAACAGGTTCCGATGTAAAGTGCGGCAACGATCATTTCTTTAATATCCATGAAAAAACCAAGGATGGCGTAACCGATTAATCCGCCACCAGTTCCGATGATGCTTTCGACAAAAAAACCAAGAGAAAAACTTATTGCGATTAAGATTGCGACTGACATAAATTGTGCGAATTAATTGCTCTCAGAGGGTTTAAAGGCCCAACAAGATGGTCTTATAAAATATCAACTTTGCCTTGCGGATAAGTCCAAATCAAATGAAAAAATTTTTTCTGTGCCTTCTAATTGCGCTTCCTACGGAACTTTTTGCACAAGAAGATTTAACTCAAGGCGTCTTCAAACAAATTATTAAAGAAGACGCACAAGACGGATCGGAAGGAAAATTATTTGATCCAAAATTTATCGGACAGTTTGTCGGTGATCTTAATTTCAACAATAATTACCAAGCAACCAATCGCCAAAATGAATATAAAGAAGGTTATGCGCGTGGCCGACTTTTTTCAAAAATTTCTGTTAATAAACATTTCGCGATTAATAGTTTAATTAGGCTCGAGCAAACCAACACGCAATCCGAAAATGATCGTCGCGCCAATACTGTCAACGCCAAAAATCAATATTTTGAAAATCAAATTCTCTTCATTCAAGAATTAACGGCGAGCTACGAAAATAAAAATGTTACACTTTTGGCTGGAAAATTTACGCCCAATTTCGGTACGGCTTGGAAATGGGGAAGGGGAATTTGGAGTTATGACTTAGCTAGAAATTACAAAGAAAATGAAAAATTAGGCGTGGGAGGAGTTTACAGAGTAGGCGATGCCAAAAAAACTGGTTTGTATAATTTCGGCTTTTCAACTTTTACTAACGATCGCAATAATTTAGATAATTCTTTGATCAGTAATCGTGATTCTGATACAAAATCTGAAGCCAAACCCGGTGACACCAAGTCTTTAAAATCTTATGTTGCTTCCATGGATGTGCTTTTTGATTTTAGCGAAAAAGAAAAATTATCTTATCATTTTTCTTACATGGATTTAGCAGTAAATTCGCGCAACAGCAGCGTTCCTCAAACTAAAATTGACGATCAAAAAGCTTATGCTGCGGGAATGAATTATCGCTATCCAGTGAGCCAGAATTTCTTGATCGATAGTTTATTCGAATATGTCGATATGAGAAATATTAACGGCAATTCTGACGTTACTGAAAAATATTCCACCGCCAGTTTTGTTGGTGAATTTTATAAAAACTGGAACCTTACTTTAGCTACAACCAACTTGGTTCATAAGCAAGCTAGCCAAAATGGTTATGACCAAAATCTTTCAGAAATTTCGGCTGGTTATAAATTCGATAAGACGGTTTTTTTTGATCAATTTTTGATTCAAGTTGGTTATAAAAACTTTCGCACAAATTACAAAACCAGTTTAGAAACCAATAACAGTTACGGCATTATTTTGCGTTACATCAAATCGTTTTAAATCAATGAAAAAACTTTTAATGGCGGTGCCAAAAGGCAGAATTCTTGAAGATCTCAAGCCGTTATTCACAAAAATAAATTTAATTCCTGAGCCAGCGTTTTTTGACAGTTCAACGCGCAAATTAGTTTTTTCAACCAACCGAAAAAATTTAGATTTAGTGCAAGTCCGTAGTTTTGATGTTGCAACTTTCGTAAAATTTGGCGCGGCAGATATTGGAATTTGCGGGTCGGATGTTTTGGAAGAGTTTTCTTCGAAAGAAATTTTTTCGGTGCTCGATTTGGGAGTGGGAAAATGTCGTCTTAGTATCGCGGCGAAAAAATCTATGAAATTTGATTTAGAAAATAAAAGTCACATTCGGGTGGCGACAAAATATACTGCAGTTGCGCAAAATTATTTTTCCAATTTGGGAATTCAGGTTGAGGCGATTAAACTCAACGGTTCAATTGAAATTGCATCACAATTAAATTTATGCGATTTCATTTTAGATTTGGTTAGTAGTGGAAAAACTCTTGAGCAAAATCAAATGGTTGAATTAAAAAAAATTCTCGACGTAAGTTCACATTTAATTGTTAATCGCGCCTCTTTCAAAATTGGTAACCAAGAAATCAATCAGCTAATAAAAGACTTTGATGTGGCTTAATCGTTTAAAACAGATTGCTGGATTTTTAACGATTGCAACCTTGCTGATGACTGCGTTTTTGTCTTCACAGGCTAATGCCCAGATCTATGAAGGTGTGCGTAGCATGCATTGGGATGATGGTCAAAAAAGATGTGTTGGTGGTGGTTATAATGAAATTAACAGAAAACATACGTCCGATGTATTAGACTTTAATCCTTTTGTTAATAACCCAGATGTTAAATGGGAATTAAGCAATGCTGTTTGTGCTACTTATATTGCTACCGCAATAACTGCGGTGACAACTGCAAAATTTATGTCTGGATATGTATGTAATAATGCAACGGCAGGAGCTATTTACGCAGCTTCGGTTGCTTCTGGTGTAGCCTTGACGCCAAAGATGATCCAAGACCAAGCGCAAGAAACTGCTTACTGTACTACTCAGGTTGGACTTTGCGCCAATCCGCCAACTGCTGCTGTATCTTGTCCTATAGCTACCACTTGTTGCTCTGGCGTTGCTGCTACTGCCATTGTAACATCATATGCGGTGGCTGGTTTGGCAATAATTTATGGTGTTGCTAATGGCGCCTATCAGAAAGCTAGAATTTGTGGATATGATAATGAGGGACATCCTTGGAAAACTTGGGCTAAAGTTGATGAAAATGGCGTTCCAAGTTCTGATGGTAAGACTTGGGTGAAAGGTGCTTATAACGGTTCTTACAAAAAAATTCTGCAAGATAGAGTTGTAGCTGGCGCCACTCCAGACTTAAGGCAGAAGTGGTATCGCGAATATATTTTTGGTGGAGTGGAATATGAGGATAGCGGCGATGGAGCATGTCGTTCACCAGATTGGAGTGATTCAACCAGAAAATCTGTTCTTGGCTATACTGACGATCCGAAATATCTGAAATATTATATGACTGGATCAAACGAAGCTCCAATTTTTGCTTGTTACCGCTTCTTGCTTAAAAAGGGTAAAGACAAAGAAATTGCATCTGGTTTGGATGCTTACAACTGCTGTGTGGCGCGCAGTCAAAATTATATATGTATCGAAAATGCGTCGAATGTTGCTGGTCCAGAAGGTAGTAAGTACGATCACTTATTTTGCAAGGCCGGTTCAAGATGTAACGTTCACGGTGTATGGTTCGATGCATATATCAGTCAAATCAAATCAAATTATGTCTGCGCCAAAACTTACTCGGGATGTCCTTACAATCATCCTCTTGGCGGTGGTACTGAAGCCGCCGATTACAGCGATCCTGATGATTTATCGAGTATTCAGAATTATTGCCAATATATGAATCACTGTTCGATACTGCCAATTAAGCCCTATGTATCTCGAAATAACTTAACTGGTTCATTTTTTGACTCTTCTTGCAGAGATATGAAAGGTGATTCGCAAAATAGTTATGGTTATAGTACAAACTTAGCACCAGTTGATGTGCGCGGATTTTCGGCTCCAATGGCGCAATGTTTTAAAGAAACTATTGAGAATATATTTCTTAATAAGGCGGGAAGTACTGTTTGTGTTGATTCGGCAGAATCTCCAAATGCTCAGACTGGTTATTGCAAAAGCGGCTATAAATATCAAAAAGGCCAAGATCTTTCAGCCTATCAAAGAAGCGTGGGTCTTTCAGGAAATTCATTCTTTGTTAGGGTTCAAAGTGCGCTGCAAAGCACGATCAAAATGGCTTTGTCAATCGCCATCATGTTTTTAGGTGTCTCGATTTTAATTGGTGGTGGCAATATCACTAAGAAACAGCTTATTCCTTTTGTCGTAAAAGTTGCTTTCGTGATGTATTTCGCTACAGGTAACGAATGGCAGGCTTGGGTTCTTAACGGCATTATCGGCGGCTCGGCTGAACTTTCCGACATGATGTTTAGGACAGATTCTCTTACAGGGACAACCTCTGTAACCAGCTCGGACGTTAGTGGAATTATTACAACAAAATATGTGACAGATGCCTCGGTTGATCAAAGCAAATTAGACGGCTGCCAATTCCCACGCTATAACTATGCCGACCCCAATGAAGAAACTAAATATAATTACGCAGTTTATCCTCCGGGAAAAGAATATTTAAGAATTTGGGATACTCTCGACTGTAAAATTGGACGCGCTCTTGGTTACGGAATTAAGGTTTCGGTACCAAATTTAGTAATGATGATTTTTGGCGGATTCCTCACGGGAGGTGCTGGCATCATATTCTTAGTTGCCACTTTTGCTTTCGCCTTTTTCTTAATTGCGATGACGATACGCGCCTTGCACATTTTTATATTGGCGACTATTGCGATCATCATCTTGTTCTATGTTTCGCCGATTATGGTGACGATGATTATGTTCAACAAAACCAAAGGTATTTTTGATAAATGGTGGAAGAATATTCTGAGTTTTGCGTTACAGCCAATGATCCTTTTCGCTTATTTAGGAATTATGTTGTCGTTCTTTGACACGGTAATCATGGGCGATGTAACTTTTATAGGTGATGGAAAAAGCGTTCCAAAAGAAGTTGTTTGTTCGGGTGAAGTCGCCAATACCAGTATTTATTGTATCTTCAATCCGCCAATTTCTGGGCCCACTGGAGCGGTTCAAACCTACAATAAATTGAAAATGCTAGGAATCGGGTTGCCAATTTTAACTGGCATGAATCAAACCAAAATTTCTTCTCTAATTAAAGCGGCGGTACTCTTTTTCATTTTGATGAGCTTCATGGATAAAATCAGTGATTTTGCAAAGACACTGGTGGGAGGCGATGCAGCGTTAACCAGCAATACCATGAGCGCTTCGGCAATGATGGGCAAAGCACAAGGTGCCGCAAGTGCAATACAAAAACGCGGTATGGGAGCTGTGAAGAAGCATGGGGTGGCGGCTGTGAAGAAAACAGCTGGTATGGCGCGGCAAGCTATTTCAGCAGCGGGAGATCGAGGCAAATCAGCCTCCAATGCTCCTGACAAAAAATCTGATGATGGTCCAGCAGTTGGTAAAAGCGAATAAATTTTTACTTTCTAACTTGAGCAAGAAATGCAGATTCCCTTGGCCCAAGCTGGAGGAATGTCGGAGTAAGTTTGGTATTTTGGTTGTTTGGTAAAAGGTTTGGCGCAGATTTTTTGCAGAGTTTTTACTTCGGAAAAATCGCCAGATTCGGCTTTTTCGATGGCGGTTTGAAGAAGATGATTACGCAAGATAAATCGTGGATTTACGGCTTGCATCAGCTTTTTTTTCTTAGGATTTTTTTCGTTGTCAGTGAGATCGACAAAAAATTTTGTATAGTCGCAGTTGGTTTTTTCGAGTTGATTTAAACAGTCATAAATCGCTTTTTTTATTTCATCATCAACCTTGTCAAATCCAAGCTTGGCAGCCATTAATTTGTGATATTCGTCTAAGAAAATTTGTTCGTATTTTTCTAAAATTTCCTTCTGTTCTGCCATTGGAATTAAGCTAGAAAGCGTAATGGCGAAGGCGTGTAAATTCCATTTTCCGATAAAAGGTTGGTTGGCGAAAGAATAGCGTCCTTGTTGATCAGAATGGTTGCAGATGTGATTAGGATTATATTCATCTAAAAATCCAAACGGGCCGTAATCGAAGGTAATTCCGTGGATTGACATATTGTCGGTGTTCAAAACTCCGTGACAAAATCCAAAGGCTTGCCATTTGGCGATCATTGTGGCTGTTGATTTGACGACCGATGCTAAAAATTCAGAATATTTGCGAATTGATCCTTCGACAAGTTCAGGGTGACTGCCAATGACATGGTCGGCGAGGATTTTTATTTTATCATTTTCTTGACGATAGAAAAAATATTCGAAAGTGCCAAAGCGTACATGACTTGGGGCGAGGCGAATAATTTGAGCGGCTTTTTCGGGCATTTCGCGCATCACAATTTCGTCAGAGATAATTAAACAAAGAGCGCGAGAAGTTGGAATTCCTAGCGCGAACATGCTTTCTGAAATTAGAAATTCACGAATTGATGAACGCAAAACCGCGCGACCATCGGCATTTTGAACATAGGGACGCGAGAACGGAGTAAGGCCAGAGCCCTTAAGAACTAAATCCCAATTTTGATTTTTTTTATTTTTAACCTGCGCCAATAAAACCGCGCGACCATCACCAAGCTGTGGAACAAAATGTCCAAATTGATGTCCAGCGTAAGCTTGGGACAAGTTACAAAATTTTGGATTCGTTGATTTCCCAGAAATATTTTGAAGAAATTTTTTGGTTTTTAATTCTTTGACATCGAGATCAATAAGTTCGCAACTGGCTTTACTACAGATTATAACGCGCTGTTTCTTTAAAGGAGCTGGAAAAGATTTTTTGAAAAAATCTGACCCAAGTTTTTCGAAATCGTTTTGAAAGTTAAGGTTGGAGAATTTCATTGTTAGATATTTAAACCGCGACCATATCGCGTGAAGCCTTTACCACCGGATATTCTCGCGGTTTGAAAAGTTGATAATGCCACCATTCTTTCGAATAAAAATCCCAACCCGAAGCACTCATTAATCCTAATAAAATCAAGCGATTGCGCTGAGCTTCTGTCGAAATTTTTTCGCAATTGTGAAAAGCTAATTCTGAAAATTCGTCGAAATTAGTTCCCATATCAAGTTCGTTTCCATTCATATCAGTTAAAGTCAAATCAATGGCAACGCCGCGGCAATGTGGAATAACTCCGCCATCGGGATTGGAAACAAAACCACCTTTGGGATCGTTTGAGGGAAATTTGTCGAACATGTATTTTTGAATTTCAAAAGGCCTAAATCCGTCGAAGATTTTTAATTTTAGCCCTAAATTTTTTGCTGATTTGATTGCCTGCTCAAGTGGGCCAATCGCAGCTTCGTGTAAATAACAAAATGGATAAGTGTAAAGCTTATGACCACAAACATTATTCGCCGAAGCATAACGTAAATCAAAAATGACATCGAATTTTTTGGGCGTGATTTCAATTAAATTTTGCATTTTAGAAAGGTTTTAAAATTACTAAAGCAACGATGCACAACATCAATACGGCGGGGATTTCGTTGATTAAACGATAAAATTTCTGACTATATTTGTTTTTGCCTGCGGCGAAATTTTTACGACATCTCGATAAAAATCCGTGATAGCCAGCAAGGAAAATCGCCAGCGTTAATTTGATATGTAGCCAAACAAATTCAAAACCGATTTCTGAAGCTAAATATAATCCAAAGCCAAATACCATCAGCATTGAAGGCAGCATGATAAAATTCATAAGCTTGCGCTCCATAATTTGAAAAATCTTGTCAGTTTCAGAGCCAACGCCAACCTGAGTGTGATAAACAAAAATTCTCGGCAAATATAAAAGGCCGGCAAACCATGAAATTACAGCAACGATGTGAAAAATTTTAATTACATCGTAAAGTTCGATCTCTTCCATTTAGTGTAGAAAAAAAAGTTGATATTTGGGCTGACGAAAAATACTCTCGACCTCTCAAACTTTCCCTGTCCATTTCCAATTTTCAAACGAAAAGCATGAAACTTCTAGCCTGCAACAGTAATCGCGTTTTGTCGCAAGAAATTGCTAACCATCTGGGTTTGAAGCTGATTAACGCTGAGGTTAAAAAATTTGCTGACAAGGAAATTTTCGTCGAGATCAAAGAAAATGTGCGTGGTGAAGATATTTTTGTGGTGCAGTCAACTTCTTATCCCGCCAACGATAATATTATGGAATTGCTGATTGCAATTGATGCGTTGCGTCGTGCGTCGGCAAAAAGAATTACCGCGGTGATTCCTTATTTTGGCTATGCCAGACAAGATCGCAAAGTCGCTCCGCGCACGCCGATTTCAGCAAAATTAGTGGCTAATTTAATTACTTCAGCCGGAGCAGATCGCGTTTTGACAATTGATTTACATGCCGGACAAATTCAGGGTTTCTTCGATATTCCTCTCGACAATCTTTACGCCGCACCAGTTTTTGTGCGCGATATCAAAGAAAATTACGATTTAAGAAATTTAGTGATAGTTTCGCCAGACGTTGGCGGACTTGTGCGCGCGCGTGCAATTGCCAGCAAAATTGGATCAGAATTAGCAATTGTTGATAAACGTCGACCACAAGCAGGAGTAAGTGAGGTGATGAATATTATTGGTGAAGTTGATGGTAAAAATTGTATCATTGTTGACGACATGGTTGATTCTGGTGGAACTTTATGCAATGCAGCGGAAGCATTGATAAATAAAGGAGCGCTGTCGGTTTCAGCTTACATTACTCACGGAATTTTATCAGGAAAAGCGGGTGAAAAAATCGCTAATTCGAAATTAAAAAATCTAGTAATTACTAATTCAATTGAGCCATCAGAAATTACGTTGGCGACCAAAAATGTTAAAATCATCAACATCGCCAGCCTTATTGGCGAAGCGATTCGCAATATTTCACAAGAAAAATCAGTTTCAACTTTGTTCGAATAAATTTCAGTTATGCGCATCAAAAAAATTAAAGAATTTTTAAAAAGTCCTGCAACTAAAGAATTAGTAAAAAACCAAGCGATTGCTGGTGGTTTTGCTTTAGGTATTGCGGTTTTTACAGTTTTATTTGCCGATGTTTTTTATCGCGAAAAACCAGTGATCGCAAGAGGCTATGAAGTTGCAGTTTCAACTGATGGCAAGCCCGTAATCAAAAAAGAAGAAAAGCCAGTTGATTTGGCGGCAATGATGAAAATGGCTGATGCAGATCGCGGTGCAAAAGTTTTCAAAAAATGTTCAACTTGTCATTCAGTTGGAAAAGGTGAGGCGGCGAAAGTTGGTCCAAATCTTTATGGCGTTGTGGGAAGAAAAAGAGCATCAACCGCATTTGCCTATTCTGAAGCGATGAAAGCAAAAGGTGGCGCATGGGATCTGGAGACAATTAATACATTCATTACTAAGCCAAAAGATTTCTTACCAGGAACCAAAATGGGTTTTGCTGGCTTGAAAAAACCGCAAGATAGAGCGGATGTAATTTTGTTTTTAGAAAAACAGAAATAGAGAAAACAACCTGAGGGCCTGTACTCAACAACCGATATTTAAATAATGGAACATATTCTCGGAATAATATTCGCAGGAACTCTCGGCGCCATCTTTGGATCTTACGCCACCCTTTTTTCTTACCGACTTCCTCTTGGCGAATCGTGCTTCGGCAGATATTTTGGACCAAAATCGCGCTGTCCACAATGCGATACCGTTATCAGAACTCGCGAACTAATTCCGCTTCTTAACTGGCTTTTCACTCGCGGAAAATGTCGCAGCTGCAAAACCAAAATTCCCCGTACTCATCTTTTTGTTGAAGTTGCAACTACTTCACTCTTCATTTTATGCTATCTTAAATTTTCGCTGTCTTCGGAATTTTTTATTTATTCGATGATTTCAGTTGGCTGCGTAATTCTTCTTGCTACGGATTATACTCACAAAGTTTTCCCACAGCCGGCATTAAATTTTATTTTGATGATTGGCTTGGCGAACCGCGTTTTACAAGACCAAAACGTGATTGACGCAACTTTCTCGGCTGCGATTGGAATTGCTTTCGCTGTAATTTTTTACCAAGTTTTTTACAAGAAAACCGAAGGACTTTTTGCTAGCCAAACTCAATCTTTTGATTACACAAAGTTCATCTTAATTGCCGCCGTTTGTTTGAAGCCGCAATTGTTTTTATTTTATTTTTTTGCGGTGATGTTGATCTTCACAATTTTGTTGATGTTTGACATTCCAACCAAAAAAAATCGCAGCAATTTTGGTTATTCTTTGATCGTGCCATTTTTGTGGCTAATGCTTTTCCCGCCTTTATCCATCTAGTTTAAAGATACCCCATTAGCGGTATCTGATTTTTCTTTGCGAGCCCGCACTAAATTTAAATTTTTTTCAAATGACAAATTTTACTGACTATAAAGTTAAAGATATTGCACTTGCCACTTGGGGCAGAAAAGAGATTGTTTTGGCTGAAAATGAAATGCCGGGATTGATGTCATTGCGTCGCGAATTTGGCGGTTCTCAGCCACTTAAAGGCGCAAGAATTGTTGGCTGTTTGCATATGACAATCGAAACTGCGGTATTGATCGAAAGCTTGATAGCTTTGGGCGCAGAAGTTCGTTGGAGTTCTTGTAATATTTTTTCAACATCAGATCAAGCTGCTGCTGCTGTTGCTGCAGCTGGCATTCCGGTTTTCGCTTGGAAGGGTGAAACCGAAGAAGAATATGATTGGTGTATTCGTCAAACAATAATCGGGAAAAAAGACTGGGTGCCAAATATGATTTTGGATGATGGTGGCGATTTAACCAAAATGATTCACGAAGAATATCCAGAAATTCTTGCGCAAATTAAAGGTCTTTCCGAAGAGACTACTACTGGTGTGGCGCGACTTTACCAAATGGAAAAAGAAGGCCGTTTAAAAGTTCCTGCAATCAACGTTAATGATGCGGTTACCAAGTCAAAATTTGATAATCTTTATGGCTGCAAAGAAAGTGTAATTGATGGTGTAAAACGTGCCACCGATGTGATGATTGCTGGAAAAATGGTGGTAATTTGTGGTTACGGAAATGTTGGTAAAGGATGCGCCGAAGCCTTTAAATCTCAGGGTGCGCGCGTTGTGGTGACAGAGATCGATCCAATCTGTGCTCTGCAAGCTGCAATGGCCGGATTCCAAATTCTTCCAATCGAAGATGTGGTTGCTCAAGCTGATATTTTTATCACCACAACTGGCAATGTTGACATCATTACTATTGAACATATGCGTGCGATGAAAGATTGCGCAATCGTTGGCAACATTGGTCATTTTGATAATGAAATCCAAGTTGAAGCGCTAAGAAATTTGAAATGGACCAACATCAAACCGCAAGTTGATCAAATTACTTTTGCTGACGGAAAAAGAATTATTTTGCTTGCTGAAGGTCGATTATTAAATTTGGGATGTGCGACTGGACACAGTGCTTTCGTGATGTCAGCCAGTTTTACTAATCAAGTTATGGCGCAGATCGAATTGTGGAATCATCACAAAAAATATGAAAATAAAGTTTACATTTTACCAAAAGAATTGGATGAAAAAGTAGCTCGACTTCATTTAGAAAAATTGGGAGCGAAGCTTACCAAGCTAAGTAAAAAGCAAGCGGACTACATTAATGTTGCTGCTGAAGGTCCATTTAAAAATGACAATTATAAATATTAATTTCGTTGCTTCGACTAAGCTTGGCATAACAAAATAATAAATAAAAAAAATGGAAAAATTTCAAATTACCAAAGAAGGTTTTGCGCGCTTAAAATCTGAATTAGAAAATCTAAAAAATATTGAGCGTCCAAAAATTATTATTGCAATCGCTACAGCGCGTGAGCTTGGCGACTTGCGTGAAAATGCCGAATATCATTCTGCAAAAGACAAACAAGGATTTATCGAAGCGCAAATTGCGGATTTAGAAGATAAATTTTCGCGTGCAGAAGTGATTGATATTTCGCAACTTTCGGGCACAAAAATTCGTTTTGGCGCAACTGTAAAATTAGAAAATTTAGACAATGAAAAAGTTGTTTCTTATAAAATTGTCAGCGAGTTTGAAGCAAATATTGATGATGGCTTAATATCTGCGGTATCACCAGTAGCACGTGCTTTAATGGGCAAAGAAATTGGTGATGAAGTTGAAATAAAAACCCCTGGTGGAGTAATCAGTTACGAGATACTTGAGGTCAAATTTATACAGTAAAAAATAATTGTTTGACATCAAAAAGACGCCACTTTAATTACCCGCAGCTAGGAGCTTTAGTTCTTAGCTTTCGGACTCCATCCAAAAATAAAATAATCAGATTTGTAAATATGAAAAAAACTTTCTCTTCGAAAAAGTCGGCGTTCTCGCTGATTGAATTGTCAATCGTGTTAATCATTATTGGTCTTTTAATTGCAGGCATTACTGGAGGAGCAAGTTTAATCAAAAGTTCTGAACTTCGTTCTGCTATGGGCGAAGCTAGAGGATACGCTGTTGCTGTAAACGGATTTTATTCACAATATAATTACCTTCCTGGCGATTACGCCACTGCTGTTGGAGGCGCCATCGCTTCTTCAACTTCTACTGCCGCTTACACTGGTTCAGCTGCTTCTGGCCAAAATGGCAGAATCGAATATAACACCACTTCTGTCGGCACTTATCTTTCTGAAAGTGTAGCTGCTTGGGATCAATTAAGCAAAAGTGGAGCTATAGATGGAATCGCAAACTTGACAAAAGCTGCCGTTACAACTGCCCAAGTTCCAGGAACTCACATGCCTTCATCAAAAATCAAAAATGGCGGTTGGCACTTCGACTATCGTGTTAACGTAGGTACAACTTCTAACACTGATTATTCATCTGCTGTAGCTGCTGTATATGAAGGCGTTGCCGCTGCTCCAGCTTATCAGAATGTTGTAGTTCTTACTGGAACAATCGCTGCGGCAAGCTCTACCGATACTACTGCCATCAAAAATACTTTGGTTAACGGAAGCAATTTGGCTGTTGCGGTTTTGACTGGTCCTGACGCTATGTCAATTGATACTAAGATCGACGATTCATACGCTAACGCAGGTAAAATCAGAGGCTTAAACGCTGGAACTAGCACTACTTGCTACACAGCAAGCGCATCTTCTAACGTATCTTATGCAGTAGCTTCTTCTGCTAGCAAAGTTTGCGCTCTTACTTTCCAAGTTGACGTTAACTCTTAATTGAACCTCGTTCTAATAATTTAAAAAAAGTCCAAATATGAAAAAAACTTTCTCTCCAAAAAAGTCGGCCTTCTCGTTGATCGAGTTGTCAATTGTGCTGATCATTATCGGTTTATTGATTGCTGGTATCACTGGCGGCGCTAGCTTGATTAAAAACTCAGAACTTCGTTCAGCAATTTCTGAAGCTAGAGGATATCAAGTTGCGGTTAATGGTTTCTACTCTCTTTATAACCAATTACCTGGTGACTATAACAAAGGTATCGGTGGATCTAACATTTATGCTGGACCTGCCACAGGACAAGGTGAAAATGGCAAAATCCAATATTTCGCTTCCGACGTTTTGGGAACTAACTGCTATACTACAAATAGTAACAGCACTTTAGTTGTCTGCGATTCTGAAAGTATTGCTGCTTGGAAACAATTAATTGTTACTGGCACAATCGATTCAACTCTTGGTCTTTCTTATACTAAAGTTGAAACTGCTCAAGTTCCTGGAACTAACATGCCTGCATCAAAAATTAAATTTGCTGGTTGGCATTTTGACTACCGTAACATGGTGGGTTCTTCTGGTGATTATACCAAAGACAATGAAACTCTTGGCATGGTTCAAGAAGGGGGAAGCTATAGTCCTCAAAACGTAGTGGTTTTAACTGGAACAACCACAGGCGCTACTGACAGCACAGCAACCTTGGTAAATGGCGTTACTAACTTAGCTAGTGCGGCTTTAACTGGTTCAGATGCCCTTACAATCGATACTAAAGTTGACGATTCTAAAGCTAATACTGGTAAAGTCAGAGGTGTAAATCCTGGCGCTTCTAGTACCACTTGCTACACTGCTTCAGCTTCTTCTGGAGCTGATTATGTTATTGCTTCACCAACTACAAAAGTTTGTGCTCTTTCTTACCAAGTTGACCCAAAATCTTCTTAGTTTGAATTGAGATAGAATTTCTAAAAACCTCGTCACTTAATAGAAGTGGCGAGGTTTTTTTATGTAAATATTTTCTTTGCAAGTAGGTAAAAGTGAAAAATGATCCAATTCTCTCGTCACTAATTAATTTTCTTGTTCCGATTATTTTCCTTTACGGACTATTTTTTCTCGTCGATTTCTTCGCTAATGGCTTCTTTGCCTTCATCTATTCGATAGTTCTTTTTGTAAGTGGCTTCATGATTTTTTCTGTCAGATTTTCTGGCGTTAAAGCTTCTTCAATCGTGCCGTTGGAAATCGTATCAACTTTTGCGATTCTGTTATCGATTCTGTATGTTGTGGGGATTTTGCTTTTGATTACGAATCTTTTTGCGCTGTAAAATTTCCTTATCCTGAATTGGTGTTTTAAAGAGGATTGAAAAAATCTCGAATCTTCTGCGCCGCTGCCTTACTGATTCCGTCAACCCTCGTTAAATCTTCCACTGTCGCCGCTTTAACTTTATCCAAAGATCCGAAGTAATTTAACAAAGCTTTTTTGCGAGCTTTGCCAATACCATCAACCTCGTCAAGTTTTGATTTGGTTACAGATTTAGCGCGTTTGCTGCGGTGAGTTGTAATCGCAAAACGATGAGCTTCATCTCGCAGTTGCTGCAAATAATACATCAATTTGTGATTTTTGGGCAGAGTAAAAGAATCCTTACCAACTTGATGAAAATCCTCTTCACCAGCATTTCGATTTTCGCCTTTCGACATACAAACAAAGCGCGGATTTATTTTTAGATCATTAAAAACCGCTTGAGCTGCACTCAACTGCCCCAAGCCACCATCGATAATAATTAAATCAGGAAAAATATTATTATTTCCTTCCTTAAATCGACGTCGCAAAACCTCGCGCAACATCGCAGTGTCATCGCGCCCAGCTTCTTCAAAACGAATATTAAATTTGCGATAACCGCTTTTGATAAATCCTTCCAAGCCAGCGGTAATTAAGACTCCAACTGCATATTCTCCGCTAATGTGACTATTGTCATAAACTTCAATGCGGCGCGGAATCTCGGGTAAATCGAAAATATTTTTTACTTCTAAAAGCGTTGCTGAATTGCTTAAATTTTGGATTAATCTTTGCTCTAAAACTTGTACAGCTAATTGCTCTTGATCCTTGATTAGTCTAAGTCGATCGCCTTGTTTAGGAATTTTAATCGAAATTTTTTCGCCAGAAATTTTACTCAAAAAATTCTCGACTAATTCCCTCTCTTCAATCTCAAGATTAAGCAGAACAAGGTTTGGCGGCGTTTGTGCTAAATAAAATTGTCCTAAAAATTCCGCTAAAATATTCTCAAAACCACCTTCATCACTTTCGTAAAAATATGGCTTCGAGCCATAATTATGGCCCATTCGAAAGAATGAAACGTAAATACAAACTTGATTATTTTTGGCGACCAAACAAATCACATCGGCATCTTTTAACTCGTCAATATTAATATTTTGTTTCGACTGAATTGAGGTCAAAGCTTTGATGCGATCACGCATATTTGCTGCTTTTTCGTACTCTTGCGCTGCGCTTAAATTTTGCATTTTTTTTGCCAATTCCGCTTGTACTGCAACTGAATTTCCGCGCAAAAAATCAACCGCAATTTGCACTGATTTTTGGTAATCATTTTGCGAAATAAAATTGACGCAAGGTGCTGAACATCTTTTGATTTGATATTCCAAACAAGGTTTGTTGCGGCTTTTAAATTCGCTATCGGAACAGTCGCGCAGCAAAAAACTTTTCTTCAAAATATCGATAGTTTTATTGACATCGCCGCCTGATGCGAAAGGTCCAAAATATTCACCTTTTTCTTTTTTGCTGCCGCGATGTTTGGCGATTTGTGGAAAGGCTTGATCAGTGATTAAGATATAGGGGAAAGTTTTGTCGTCGCGCAGCAAAATATTAAATTTTGGCGCGAATTTTTTGATTAAATTATGTTCAAGTAATAGCGCTTCAACTTCGGTCTCGGTTTGAATATATTCCAATTTTTGGGCCAAAAAAACCATGCGTGAAATACGCGAAGATAGGCGTTCTTCTTGAGTGTAATTGGTTAATCTTTTACGCAGATTTTTGGCTTTTCCAATATATAAAACTTGGTCATTGAGCCCAAAAAATTGGTAAACTCCCGGATTTTCGGGAATCGATTGAAGCTGCGATTTTATTATTTCAGCGGGCATTAAAAAATTCTTTTAATAATCAAAAAGTGAGTCTAGTTTGAGACGATACTTTCTCTTCTCTAGAATTCAAAAATCACTTCTAAAATGGTCATCAAAAAAGAACAGCTTGAAGAAATCAACCTGCTGCGTGCGCAAGTAAATCAAACCATCAGACCAGTTGCTCCTGAATTAGAAAAAGTTTTATACGAGCCAATTTCAGTTTTAGATCACGGTTTCGTGCGAGTTGTCGATTATATGGGAAACGATGGCGCCGTAGTTCAGGCAGCTCGTGTTTCTTACGGACAAGGAACTAAAAAAATTAACGCCGATAAGGGTTTAATCAATTATTTGATCGCACATCGTCACACAACTCCGTTTGAAATGTGTGAAATTAAATTCCACATTAAACTGCCGATTTTTATCGCGCGCCAATGGATTCGACATCGTACCGCATCAGTAAATGAATATTCTGCACGTTATTCAATCATGGAAGATGAATTTTACATTCCGCGCGCAGAAAATCTTTCGGCGCAATCGAAAGTGAATCATCAAGGTCGTGACGAATCGAAAGTTTTAAATGCCGCAGAGTCAAAAAAAGTTTTAGAAATTTTAAAAGCTGATGCGGCCCAGACCTACGGCCATTACCTTGAGATGATCAATCAAAATCCGAACGGCGAAATTGCCAACGAAGAAAAAGAAGGCTTAGCTCGTGAATTAGCGCGCATGAATTTGCCAGTGAATTGCTACACGCAATGGTACTGGAAAATTGATTTACACAATCTTTTGCACTTCCTTTCACTTCGCGCTGATAAACATGCGCAATATGAAATTCGCGCTTACGCAGAAGTTATGCTCGACATTGTAAAAAAATGGGTTCCTCACTGTTACGAAGCTTTTGAAAAATATCGTCGTGACGGCAAAGAATTGTCCAGCGCGGCTTTAGAAGTGATCAAAAAAATGCTAAAAGGTGAAGAAATTACGCAAGAAAATTCCAATTTAAGCGTGCGCGAATGGAATGAATTAATGACTTTGGTGAAATAACAACAAATTAAACAGAGAAAATATGTCGATTGGAATTTGGGAATTAATGTTAATTTTGGCGATTGTTTTTGTGCTTTTTGGTGCTGGAAAATTGCCGCAAGTTATGGCTGATTTAGGCAAAGGTGTGAAGAGTTTGAAAGAAGGTTTGAAAGGTGACAAAAAAGAAGAGGAAAAAAAATCTTCTGAAAATATCACAGAAAATAAATCAGATAAAAATTCGTAAATATATTTTAAGTGGCCGATCAGAAAAAAATTATAGCAACTCAAGTTCTTGAAGATGTTGTAAATAAATCTTCGTCAGATCGCGTTTTGGTTAAGGATTTAGTGGATGCTATGGATGCTGTTGGCTTTGGTTTAGCGATTATGATTTTTGCTTTCGGCATCATTATTCCGCTGCCACCTCCCTTTCCAAGTATTATCTCAATTCCTTTGGTAGTATTTGCTGCGCAAATGATTTTTGGACACACCGCGCCAAAATTGCCGAAAAGATTTGCTAATCTTACAGTAAAAAGGTCAGTGCTTGCAATGTTGATTCAACGTTCTGCACCTTACATTCGCAAAGTAGAAAAAATTTTAAAACCGCGTTTGGCTTTTATGTTTTATCCCGGAATGGAGCGTGTGATTGGGGTTTTTATTTTTATTTTCTCGGCCTTTGTTTTGCTGCCGATGCCGCTTTCCAACTTCATTCCCGGCCTTGGAATTTTGATTATTTCTTTCGGACTTTTAGGAAAAGATGGATTGGTAACAATCTTCGGAATTTTAACCGGCATTACAGGAATCGCGATTTCAGTTACTGCTGTTATACTTGGCGTGGAAGTTCTTCACTACATCAAAAACTTTTTTCTTGGCTAAATATATAAATCCCATAATTACTCAAATATCTGAAATTCGAATTACTTTATCTTGACAGAAAAAATATTTCTAACTTAAGTGTGAAATCTGACCTTCCTCTATTAGTTCTTTTAAGGCTCCCAGAGCCTCTCTCAAAATAAAATTTCCCAAAAATTTCTTTCTTTTGTGATTCCCATTCAGGGTTCGCAAGTTTTAATTTTACTACTAACCAACCAAACATTTTAAATGTCTTCAACTCTGACACTGCGTTACGGTTCCAATCCCAACAATCCTACGAACCAAGATTCTCAAAATAATAGCCAAGCCGCGTCATCGCAAAATAATCAGACAGAAGCCGCTTCTAATTCATCTCAAAATTTTAATCAGACACAAACTAACGAGCCGCAATCAAGTCGCGGATACTTGCATACTGGCAATTTGATTAGCCGTGGCAATCAGACTAATTCTCAAGCTTCAACTGCTTCTTCAAGCAGTTACGGTGGCTCAACTTCTGCATCAGACGACGAAGATGAAGATGGCTCAAGTTCTTTAGGCGGAAGTTATGGCGGACGTTATGACAATAGAAGAGGCGGCAATGCTGGCGCCCCAAGTGCAAATTCTGCCACTGCCAAAACTTTAGAACTAAAATCTTTAAAATTAAAATCAGCCGAAAAATTGATCGATACTGCCAAAGAATATGGCATCGAAAATATCGGCGATTTCGGCAGACAAGATATTATCTATCACATCTTAAAAAGTTTCTCCGATCAAAATCCGGAAAATGTAATTATTGGCGAAGGCGTTTTGGAAGTTTTGCAAGATGGATTTGGATTTTTACGCGCTCCTGAAACCAACTATTTTCCTGGTTCAGACGATATTTACGTTTCTCCAAGCCAGATCAAAAGATTTGGTTTAAGAACTGGTGATACCATTCGTGGCCAAATTCGCGCACCAAAAAAAGGTGAAAGATATTTCGCATTACTTCGCGTCAACGACGTCAATTTCAACACGCCAGATAAAATCAGAAATCGCGTTTTATTCGACGATCTAACTCCGCTTTATCCGAACTCAAAATTAAATCTTGAAGAAGATAAACCTGTAAATAACGACATCAGCACGCGCGTGATCGACATGATTGCGCCTTTGGGAAAAGGTCAACGCGCCTTGATTGTTGCGCCTCCGCGTACTGGTAAAACTTCTTTGATGCAAAATATTGCTCACGCAATCACAACCAACCATCCTGAGGTTGTGCTTATAGTTTTGTTGATTGATGAACGTCCAGAAGAAGTGACTGACATGATTCGTACTGTAAAAGGCGAAGTCGTTAGTTCAACTTTTGATGAACCAGCAACCCGTCACGTACAACTTGCCGAAATGGTAATTGAAAAAGCTCGTCGTTTGGTTGAGGCCAAAAAAGATGTAGTGATTTTGCTTGATAACATCACTCGTTTAGCTCGCGCCTACAACACTGTAATTCCATCTTCGGGAAAAGTTTTGAGTGGCGGTGTTGATTCAAACGCGTTGCAACGTCCAAAAAGATTTTTTGGTTCGGCCAGAAATATTGAAGAAGGCGGTTCTTTAACCATCATCGCGACAGCTCTTGTGGATACTGGTTCGAAAATGGACGAAGTTATTTTTGAAGAATTTAAAGGTACGGGCAACGCTGAAATTATGCTCGATCGCAAAATTTCTGATAAACGTATTTATCCGGCAATCGACATCACAAAATCAGGAACCAGAAAAGAAGAACTTCTGGTTGATCGTGCAACATTGTCGAAAGTTTGGATGCTAAGAAGAATCGTTAACCCAATGAACTCAGTGGAAGCGATGGAATTCTTGCTTCAAAAAATCGATCACACTAAGACCAATGAAGAATTTTTTAGATCGATGAATTCTTAGTTTTTTGTGATACACTTCTGCTGGAATAATTGCTGGACGGGGTTTGTAACCCCGCCCACACGTTCAAGCTCGGTTTAAAAAACATGAACAGTTAGACGGGGTTACAAACCCAGTCCAGCCATAATCAAAGAGCAATTCATAGCCCCAAATGAAGTCAAAAATTTCTGCAATTTTTCTCGCGATATTTTTTCTATTTTCCTGCGCTGCACAAGAGAAAGGTTACGATGTGGTAAGCAACGAAAATGCGCTACGCGCTCAAGGAACTTTCAACGCTTATTTGGCTTTAGAATATCTCGATTTCTCTCGCAGTTTAGCGATCGGAAAAAATAAAAAAGATGCCGCATATTTTTTAAGAAAAAGCAGAAAAGCCGCTGATGACAAAGTGGTTGTTCCAGAAAATCCCGTCGATTGGGGCGCTGATCCAAGCCAAATTGAAGAGTTGGTTGCGATGCAAAAAAGACTAGATGATGTTTCAACTCCGCAGCTGCAAAATCAATTGCCAATTCAAATGGCGCATCTGACCTATCTTTATGATTGTTGGGCCGCCAAAGAATCGAAATCGATTTTTAAATCAAACGAATTAGCAAAATGCCGCGGCAGATTTTATAAACTTTTGGAAGAATTAGAATTCTACGTTGATGCTCAAAAACAAGATTTGCAGCCAGTAACAAAAATCACCGAAATGCAATTTAAACGTTTCGAAATTTTCTTCGATTTAAACAGTTTTAAATTCAACAATGATGCCGATAAAGATTTCTTAGAGATTATGGATTATCTAATGTCGATGAAGGGCGATTATCGTTTGCTTTTAGTGGGAAGTGCAGATCGCGCCGGCAAAGAATTGCTCAATCAAAATTTAGCTCTGAAACGCGTGGAAGTGGTGAAAAATTATTTTACCAAAAATGGTGTGACTGAAGATTTAATTGAAACTCGATCTTTCGGCGAAGATTTTCCTGACATAATAACCGCCAAAGGAGTTCAGGAACAAAGCAATCGCGCCGTAGGAATTTATGTCTTAAAAGGCGTAAAATCTTTTGACGGAATTCCACTGCCTTTAATCGAAAATTTTGTTTACCGCGAAGGAATTGAAAAAGCGCGTAAGGATCGAGGTCTGAAATGATTGAGCTGTTTGAAAAAAGAAAAAAACTGGTGATTAAAATCGGTTCTTCTTTGTTGGTTGCGGATGGAGTTTTGCGCGAAAAATGGTTAAAAAATTTCGCTAAAAATGTTGCAGAATTAATCGAAAAAAATTTTCAAATCACTATCGTTTCATCGGGCGCAATCGCCTTGGGACGAGGTTTCTTGCAGGCTAAGAAAAAAAAATTATTGCTGGAAGAAAAGCAAGCCGCAGCTGCAATTGGGCAAATTCAATTGATGAGTTTTTATCGCGATTTCTTCAAAAAATTAAATTTAAATGTGGCGCAGATTTTACTTACAGCCTCTGATTGCAACGATCGCGATCGTTATCTGAATGCGCATAATACCATCGAAACTCTGCTAAAAAATCGTATCATTCCCATTATTAACGAAAACGATACGGTTGCAGTTGATGAAATTAAAATTGGCGACAACGACCGTCTGGCGGCGCGTGTGACGCAAATGATTTCGGCAGATTTGATGATTTTATTTTCCGATATTGACGGTCTTTATGATAAAAATCCGCGTACTGAAAAATCGGCGCGTTTAATTCCTGAGATTTTTGAAATTACCAAAGAGATCGAAGAAATGGCCGGAGGAGCTGGATCAAATCTTGGAACTGGTGGAATGGTGACAAAAATTTTAGCGGCAAAAATGTTAGCAAATTCAGGATGCGAGGTGTTGATTACCAATGGAATTGCGGATAATGCGTTAAAGAAATTAGTTGAAGGGAAGCAGAATTTTACGATTTTTCATAATAAACAAAAAGCTGCAAAGTCGCGCAAAAACTGGCTTTCTGGGTTTGTGAATCCGAAAGGTGAAGTGATTATTAATTCATGTGCGGTTGAGATTTTGCGCAATAAAAAAATTAGCTTGTTGCCAATTGGAGTGATTGGCGTGAGCGGAGATTTTAAAAAAGGTGATGCGATTTTTATTCGTGATGAAAAAGGGAATCACGTTGCGAGTGGCTTGAGTAGTTATTCGGCGACGGATGCTAAAAAAGTTTTGGAAAAAAAATCTCCAGAAGTCAGGAAAATTTTAGGGAAGGGCGCGAAGTTAGAATTGGTGCATATTGATAATTTGGTGGTGGTTTGAAACGACAGTTGAAATAAAACCTACCCGCTCTCGTGAATTTCCTTTGGCACTTATACCATTTTAAAAGAAGTTAAAAAACGTTGTATTTTTGATGCGGAGTTGTCCAGGAGCGATGCCAAAAAAATTAGTTTGTTGAAATCCTTTTTCAGAAAAAAAATCAAAAATCTTTTTGTAATTTTTTCGTTCTGAATCGTCTAAAATTATTGTGCCATTTGGCTTGAGAGCTTCGATGACATTCTTGGCGCATTCAAATCTTTTAAGCGAATCGATAATAATGAAGTCGAATTTTTGTCCGTAGTTTTTAGCAAAATTTTCGTAGGCGGGGTTTTTTAAACCATCTTCCATCAAATTGATTTTGATATTGTCATGTTGAGCTTGTTGAAGCGTGATTTCCAACCATCTTGAATTGGTTTCTAACCCCACAACTTTCTTCACTCTTTTGCTAAAAAATAAAGTCGAAGCGCCGCAGCCGAATTCAAAAATTTCGTGTTCGGGTTTTAAATTATTTTTTAGAAATTCAATCGCAGGATAAGTCATCCACGGCACAAAATTGCCGTCATCATCTTGAGAAAATCCGTCGAGTAAAGATTTTTGCCAGCCGATTTTATTTTGTTCGAACTGGTCGCGAACTATTGATTTTATTGAAGATACCACAGAACGGTTTCCTTTAATCTTTCTGAAAAACTTTTCGAAGGTTTGAATCCTAATTCACGTTCAACCTTGTTATTGCTGATTGCGTAGCGTTTGTCGTGACCGGCGCGATCGGTAACAAATTTAATCTGTTCTTTATAAGAAACGCCATCAGACCTTGGTTTTACTTGATCGAGAATTTGGCAAATTTCCTCTGCCAAATCAATATTTTCTTTTTCGCATTCACCGCCAAAGCAATAAGTTTGACCAACCAATCCTTGTGAAAGAGCCATAAATATGCCGCGAGCATGATCTTTAACAAAAATCCAATCGCGAATATTTTTACCATTACCATAAATAGGAATTATTTTATTTGAGATTGCTGAGGAAATTACGGTTGGAATAAATTTTTCGCGATGTTGATGCGGACCGAAATTATTCGAGCAATTGGTGGTGATTGTTGGTAATCCGTAAGTTTCAAACCAAGCGCGAACTAAATGGTCGGAAGCGGCTTTGGAAGCTGAATAAGGCGAGTTTGGTTTGTAAGGATTTTCTTCACTAAATTTTGGATCATCAAGTGCAAGTGAGCCGTAAACTTCGTCAGTTGAAACGTGAAGAAAGCGGAATTTTGATTTTTTTTCTGGCGCCAGATTTTGGAAATAGGCGAGCGCGCAATTCAATAAATTAAAGGTTCCAACGATGTTGGTTTGAATAAAAGTTTCTGGCGTTTTGATCGAATTATCGACGTGAGATTCGGCAGCAAAATTTACTAAAAAATCGATTTCTTCTTCGCGCAAAATTTTGGCAACCAAATTGCGATCAATGATATCGCCCTCAAAAAGTTTGAAAGCGGGATTTTCTGCAACTGCTTTCAAATTATTAAGATCAGCAGCGTAAGTGAGCTTATCAAGTACGATGGCTTTATGGCCAGCAGCGCAAACTTGTTCAACAAAATGGCTGCCGATAAATCCAGCGCCACCAGTTATTAGGAAATTGGACATGTCTAAAAAAAATTGGAAATTACTAAAAATTTACAAAAAAATAAAGCCAATAGAGTGCTAAAACATTAATTCCAGCAGCTGTTAACAACAAGACAATAATTTAAAAATATAAACTCTGGCCTCACAAAGAAAATTCTCATATAAAACATATTCACTATTTTTCCTTGGATTTTTTTTTGAGTGCGCGATGTTGAAATGTGTAATTTCTAATGCGCAAAACTAAAATTATATTATATGATTGGGAAAATTCTTAACGCGAAAAATTTTATTATCTTAGTTACTATTTTGGCGCCTTTGCAAGAAGTGTCAGCTTTTGATTTCGACATTTTTAAATCGAAAAGAAATTATATTTACTTGGTTGGATCATCAACAGTTTCGCCTTTTATGGCATCAGTTTCGGAAGAATTTAATCGCACTGAAAGCCTTACCAATCCTGACGCGATCACCCCAGTTGTTGAATCTGATGGCAGCACGGGAGGATTTCGAATGTTCTGCAATGGCATTGGCTATCAATATCCCGATTTTGCCAATGCTTCGCGCTTAATGCATGAAAATGAAATGGAAGATTGCAATCGCAACGGCGCTAAAGAGGTTGTCGAAATTAAAATTGGTTACGACGGAATTGTGCTCGCCAATTCTTTGGGCAGCAAAAAAATGAAATTGACCAAAGAGCAAATTTTCTTGGCTTTGGCGGAAAAAATTTACGATGTCAAAACTGGTCAAGTCATCAGCAATCCTTATAAAAACTGGAATGAAATTGATGCCAAATTGCCGAAGAAAAAAATCCAAGTTTATGGCCCGCCGCTTACTTCGGGAACGCGCGATGTTTTTGCTGACATCGTTTTGGAAGAAGTTTGCTTTATGACTAAAGAATTTATCACCGCTTTTCCTGATCGCGACGCCAGAAGAAGACAATGTCGCAAAATTAGAACCGACGGAAATTTTGTTGAATCAGGCGAAAACGACAATTTGATCGTGCAGAATCTTAAAAAAAATCCTGACGCTTTGGGAATTTTTGGTTTCAACTTTTTAGTGGTGAATAAAAATATAATTCAAGCGGTGAAGATTGATAATGTCGATCCAAGCTTTGAATCTATTGCTTCCAAAAAATATGAATTAGCGCGCCCACTTTTCGTTTATTTCAAAAAAGAACATCTAAATTTAATGCCACAAATGCGCAATTTTGTGAAGGAAATTATCAGCGAAGAAACAATCGGCAAAAAAGGATATTTAGTTCATAGTGGGTTAATCGCCTTGAGCGACAAGGAATTGCAAGAAGTCAGAAGAAATACTTTAGCTCAATTAAGAGAGGTAAAATGAGAATCAAAAAAATCTTCACCAATCTTTTTTTATGTTTGGTTTTAACTTTTCAAACCTCCTGTTTAACCAAATTTATTTGGGGTGATAAAAGTTACGAAGAGGAAATTGAGCAGTTTTTTGTAGGTTCTGACGGCAGGTCGATCGCCTTGATTGGCACGCAATATCACTATGTTTTTTCGGATAATTCTGGTTTGTTAAAGAATGTTTTATCTCTGAAGCAAAAATCGGTTTTGGTGATTAATAAAAACAAGACCCATCTTAAGCTTGATAGTAATAATAACGTTAATGGTGATTTTGTATTGGAAGGGCCAGCAAGTATATTGCCGCGCGAAGATTTGCGTGCTTTAAAATCTTGGGGTTTTTATCCCAATAGTGACGATGTAATAACTATAAAAATTAAACTAACTGGACGTCGTTACGCACCGCGTTTCTTGGGTCAAAATGTCGGGAAGTTGAATGAATTTTATGTTTTGCAAATTTATTACAGCGATTCGAATTTGGCGAAAGATGTTGGTAAAGCTGCAATTACGCCAATTGCTGTCACTCTTGATGCTGTGATTTTAGTGGGGAAGGTGGTTTTTTATCCATTTAGTCTTTAGACGGGCTCTTAGCCCAGATCGGTCCTAAAAAGGGATTCAAAGTGCAAAAAACTACCTTAAATTTTGTTTCTTAATTTCTCTTTTATCGCTTCAAAATGTCTTTCACTTTCTTCTCTGATTAATTTGGCGATTTCTTCGTTGGTGATTTGTTCGTTATAGGTTTTTGTGATGTTGGCAAGTTCGTAAGTTTCGCTTTTAAAGTGAAAAACAAAAACGGTTTCAAACTTAAAATCACCCCTTCCTTGGTGATTCAAAATTTCATAACTACAGCGCATTCTAGCTTTTGCGCTGTCGTCGTTCAGATGAACTCTAGCTTTTTTGACTGCATTTGAACCAATATAAAACTCCGCGAGTGCAAATGTCTGACTATCGCTAACGGATAATTCAATTTTCTCCTTCAAATAAAATTCTTTAAATTTCTCGTGATAATTCATCAGGCTTTCGAAAAATCTGACCACTGAATCATCGTAAATTTTCAGAAGAACTTTTTTTGATCTAGGTACCAAGATTTTGTTTTTCTCGCCCTTAAATTTCCACTTCAGCAAAGATATTCTTTTATCCAGATCATCTTGCTCATCAATATTTTCGCCCTTCGCGCCTGCAATCATAATTTCTAACGAACACACTAAATTTTTGGCGATGTAATCAATAAAATTCTCGATCAAGTCACCATCCGCTTGTCGCAATGCAGAAAAATAATTTTCTTTGTCTTCGGTTTTAATAATCACCGGCGGAAAGCCAAATTTCATTAAAATGAAATTCATTAAAACCCTTGCCACTCTTCCATTTCCATCGTCAAAGGGGTGAATTAAAATAAATTTGTAATGAAATTCTGCGGCTAAAATTATTGGGTTAACATCAGTGTTTTCAACTTCTTGACGATACCAAGCCAATAAATCATTCATCTTCGCTGGTGTTTCTTCTGGCGTGGCAAAATAAAAAGTTTCACCGGTTTTTGTTAATACGTGATTTGAGCCAGATTTATATTTTCCAACCTCAATCATTCTTCTTGTTGGAAGTCCCTCTGGAGTTATCGCGCTCACTTCGTACGGCTCTTTGAGCAATAAAAAATGAAGCTGACGAATAAAATTTTCCGTCAGCGGAAAATCACTTTTAACTATTTCTTCCACCCACTTTATTGCCTCGTCGTGACCAGTAATTTCGAAATGATCTTTGAGGGGTTTTCCTTGCGCGGTAATGCCGTGTAAAATCAACATTTTGGCTTCGCCAAATGTCAGCGAATTTCCCTCTAAATGGTTAGAATGGTAATTCCAATCAAGACGAAATTTTTGCATTATCTTGTCTTGGCGCTCTTTTGGAATGGGTCTTAATTTATCCAATTCTAACTTAAGATCTAAGGCGTTTTTAACCTGCTGCATGGAAAAAATATTTTTGATTTTGGGTTTTGTGATGTTTGTAACTTTAACGATGATTCTGTTTTGTTGGTTTTGGAACCAAACCTGAGGACAGGCTCTTAGGCTCTAAATCAATTTTTGCAAAAGAGGTTCTACAAAAATTCTCTCAAAACTTTTTCAAAATCTGTCAAAGCTACCGATTTTTTAATTACGGCAGAACCAATTTTTTCGAGCAAAATAAAAGTTAAATTTCCACCTTCAGTTTTTTTATCTTTGTACAAATGTTTGATTAGATTTTTTTCATCCCAAATCGCGCGGATTTTTTTAGGGTCGATTACAAAATTACAATCTTGAAGATGTGATTTTATTTGTACGAAATCAACTTCATTAATCATGCCAAAATTCAGCGACATTTTTGCCGCCATTAACATTCCCAGAGCCACCGCTTCACCGTGCAGAATCTCTGACGAATAATTGGTTTCAGTTTCAAAAATATGACCAAAAGTATGGCCAAAATTTAGCAGCGCTCGGCAGCCATTTTCCTTCTCGTCTTGCGAAACAATATCGGCTTTTGACTGACAAGATTTTGTAATAATTTTAGTCAAAATTTCTTCATCAAGCGCGAAAATTTTCTGCACATTTTTAACCAAAAAATCGAAGAAATTACGATCTTGAATTAAGCCGTATTTTACAACTTCAGCATAGCCCGAACGCAATTCGCGAATTGGTAAAGTTTTTAAAAAATTCAAATCACAAATCACCAGTTGCGGCTGATAAAAACTTCCTACCAGATTTTTTCCAGCGCTAGAATTAATCGCCGTTTTACCGCCAACCGAACTGTCAACCGATGCCAACAGAGTTGTGGGAATTTGCACGAAGTCAATTCCGCGCAATAAAATTGACGCAATAAAGCCCGATAAATCGCCAATAACTCCGCCGCCAAAAGCAATAATTAAAGATTTGCGATCGGCGTTTTTTTCTAAAATTTCTTCGCAGATTTTTTCTAAAAATAAAAATGATTTCGTTTGTTCGCCGCTTGGAGTTACGACAATTTCTGTGATGATTTTAGTTTTTTTTAAAACTTCCTCAAGCCTTGCCAAATGCAGATTTGCAACATTTTTATCAGTAATAATAAAAATTTTGCTGTAGTTTTTCTGCGCCAAAAATTCATGTAAATATTCAATTGAATTTGCACCAATTACGATGTCGTAACTTCTTTGATCGAGGTTAACTCTAATCTTATTTTTCATTTTTTTGGGCGCTTAAATATTTTTTGATTTTGCTGATAATTGTTTCGTGATTTTCGTCAGAAGTGCTGAATTTTAAATCACACTGCTCATAAATTGGAGACCTTTTTTTGACCAAATCTTCGAGAACTTTTCGTTTGTCAGAATTGTTTAAAAGTGGACGATTATTTTTGTGTCCGATGCGGTGAAGTATTGTATTTATTGAAGCGTTGATCCAAATTACAGTTGATTTTTCGCGTAAAATTTTTCGCGTTTCGTCATTGATGTAAGCGCCGCCGCCAATAGATAGTACGATGTTTTCGTCGCGTAAAACTATTTCTTCGATCAATTTTTTTTCAACTTCACGAAAATATTTTTCACCATTTTTGGCAAAAATTTCGCTGATAGTTTTTTTTTCTCGATCTTCAATTTCCTGATCGGAATCGACAAAATAGTAACCAAGAGCATCGGCCAGTTTTACGCCCAACGTGCTTTTGCCAACTCCCATCAAACCGATGAGGGCAATAATTTTTTTCATTTTTGAATTTTTAGAAATGGATGTCTTGCAAAAATTATCTCTTTAATTAAATCTCTGCACGAAACAAGATTTTGTTCCCTTGAATCAGAAATCAAGTTTTTCAAACTAAATTTATTGGAGATACAGATGTTAAATTTTACAAATAATAAATCATTCGCTTCTTCAGCCTCTTCTTCAGCAACTTCTTATGATGCTGGCTTAAGAGAATATATGGTCAAAGTTTACAACTTAATGGCTGGCGCACTTGGAATTTCTGGTGTGGTTGCTTTTCTTGCTGCCAGTTCTCCAGCCTTGATGGGAGCTTTATTTGGAACGCCACTCGCTTGGGTTGTGATGTTTGCTCCTTTAGCTTTTGTATTTTTCTTCGGTTATAAAATTTCTTCAATTTCGGTTGAGAAAGCTCGCTTATATCTTTGGATTTTTGCCGCTTTGATGGGCCTTTCAATGTCATCAATTTTTATGATCTACACTGGCACTAGTATTGCCAGAGTGTTTTTCATCAGCGCTTCAACCTTTGGCATGACTGCTCTTTATGGCTACACAACCAAAAAAGATTTAACTTCGATGGGATCTTTTATGATTATGGGTTTAATCGGTTTATTGATTGCATCTTTATTTAACACTTTCTTGCAAAGTTCAGCTTTGCATTTTGCCACTTCAATTCTTGGTATGATCATCTTCATCGGCCTTACTGCTTATGACTCTCAAAGAATCAAACAAATGTATTATCATGCCTCTGGAAGTGCTGATGCAATTTCTAGAATGGCTGTAATGGGTGCGTTAAATCTTTACATGGATTTTATTAATTTATTCATGACCATGCTGAACTTTTTCGGTGACAGAAAATAATTGGAGTTTATAACAAACTACGGTTCTTTAAATTTTTTTAAGGAACCGTTTTTTGTGTTTAGCTTCTTGCAATTTTTTCTAGCCAAATTTAGTTTCCCGCCTTCGTTTTTAGCCTGCGTGATGGAATGGTAGACATAACGGACTTAAAATCCGTGGAGCTTCAACGCTCTTGCCGGTTCAAGTCCGGCCGCAGGTACCATCTTACATCAATTCATGATGTATTCTTCCAATTTTAATATTTAAGTCCGATGGATTTAGCGAAAAAATTAGCTAAAGTTTTTAGTTTGATTTTTTTGGCTATTTTTGTTGCGTCTTGCGATTCAGGGTGTGTTGAAGCTAACGAATTTGACAAAGAAATTGTTAAGGTCAGTTCTTATCCAGTTATTGATGGTGTTGATGGTATTGGAGATACTCAGGTTGCGAAATGGCATGATACTGGTTTAAAAGCAAATGGCGAAGCTATTACTCTGCAAATTACAGGTGCTTGGGTTCCTTGGTATGGTAACGATGACCTTAGTAGTGATGACCAACTTAACGCACTTCCGGTATGTAAATTATGCGCTATGAAAGATGGCGCTCCAAATTGTCTTTGTTACAATAATCAAGTTCCATCTTCAGAAGAAGGTTATGCTGCTAACGATTGTTTGACCAATCTTACGGCGCAAAATGATGCAACCAAATGCACGTGTACAACTAGACAAGGAAATACAAGCGACTACGGAGTTTATCACTTTCCGCTGGGTAAATATGATAAAAATCACAATGAATTAAAACCTGATTTACAACAACCTTGTAAATATCAAGCTGGAATGGGTTTGTTTATGGGGCTGTTCGGTAGTTCTGGAAATGTAATTCCTACTCGGGTTTATCATTTATTTTCTCAGACGCCAGTTTGTGGTGTAGTTAGAAATGCTCAAGGTCAATGTCTTGACGCCGATGGCAACGATGTAACGAAATATATTTTTACCAGTGCGAATGATAAAATTTTTGTTAAAGACGATAATAACGAAAATTATGGACCGGATAATAATCCCGCAGACAACATTTATCACGATCGCAACGAAACTGCCAAGCTGATCATTTTAGATAGCAGATACGACGATAATTATGGAGAATACCAAGTCACATTCTTAGGTGGTTTGGGTGATGCTCAAGATGAAGGATTGCTCGAATTTTTAGTGAGCTTGATGGAAGATCAAATCATGGGTACGCCTGATTCTCAAAATGTAAGACAGGGTGGCGTGATTCAAACCATGTTCAATCAAATTGTATTAGATTCAGGTTTCATCTCGATTCTGCAAATGGGCCTTTCTTTCTATATTTTATTTTATGGTGTTGCAGTTCTGATTGGTCTTGCTGATGTTACCAAAAAAGAACTCACCACTCGCATGCTAAAAATTGCATTAGTGATGTTTTTTACCAGCGGAACCAGCTGGTATTGGTACGATAAAATTGTCGTTACTTTCTTTAAAGATGGCATGGATTCAGTGATTACGATGTTTATGAATTTCTCGGACAGGAATATTGACCCAACTTCTGGAATCATTACAGCACAAATGGATCGCGCCTCATTGAATAGCAATGCCACTCGCTTTTCTTACGCAGATTTAATCATCAGAAACCTACTCTCGATTGCTTCTGCCAAGAAAATTTTTGGTTTATTTTTTGGAGTTCCTCTTTTTGGACCACTCTATATCGCGGCGATTTACGCTCTGATCGCCTTCTTCATGTATGTAATGTTGACAGTAGCAATGGCTTACGTTGTGGCGGTTGTTAAATTAGCTTTCGTTTTAGCTTTAGGTCCAATTTTTATCTCTTTCACACTTTCTGGTCACACTAACGAAATGTTCAAAAAGTGGCTGGCATTTTTAGGGGCAAGGTCGCTGGAAATCATATTTATTTTCTTAGTGCTTTACAATTTCTTAGTCTTAATCGATCAGAATTTTACAGCGCTTCTGAGTTACAAAGCTTGTGTCACTCAATGGAATTTGGGCTTCTTCTCAATTCCGATTTTAAAGTCCAGAGTTGATAGAACTCTAGCCGAATGGTGTTCTTCATTCATCATGCTTGGCGGTTTGATTTTTATTACAAAATTGGTGCTTGATAAAATTCCTGATCTTGCTGGCAGTTTGATCTCAATTGGCGGCACTAGTGGGGGTTCGAGCGATTCTCTTTCTAGCGCTGGCGGCATGATGGGTGGCTTAATGGGAATGGCAAAATCAGTTGGTGGAGCAGGGATGAGTATGGCTGCTACTGCTGCGGCAAAAAGTTACCAAGGTGCAAGTTCAGCCATGGCTGGCAGTGGTTCTGCTGTGGCGAATGCTGTGGGAGGTGCAATACGCGCACTTCCTGGAGGAAATACTGCTATGGATACAGCTAATAAAGCGTGGAATGCAATGCCTTCAAATCCAAGAGCGATGTATCGCAACAGCTTGATTGATTCAGCAATAGCAAATGCTCAAAAATCCGCTGATGCTAAAGGTTTTACTGGAGCCGCCAGAGACGAACATATCAGATCTTCAGTCATTTCAAGCATGATGGTGCATAACCACAAAGGCACTTCAATTGGAACAACGCCAAATACCGCAATCGCGATGGGTTTGAATTTTGACACTATTTCCAAGAGAATGGACGAACAATTAGTTACCAAGCCATTGGCAGAATTTGTTAAATCTGAAGCCGCGAAAATGAAGGCCGATACTAACAATCCTTTGATTGGCAAAGCTTTCAGCGATGAGTTGAATAACAGAATTAACAAATGGGCAGTAAATAATTTTGCTACACAAACTGGTGATGCAAAAAAAGATGCCCAAAATGCCAAAGAGCAAGTGAGTCGTATTCAAGCTGTTATCGCCGATAAAGACACGGTAGTTAATGGCTTAAGATTAGGTGGCATGATGAGCACGGGACTAACTGGTACGAGCAATATGAAAGACTTTATCAAGAGCCAAAGCGAATACACCGCTTCTGAAGCTGCAAAAGTTTTCAAAGACAATCCGGTAAAACAACAAGAATATTTACAGCATCTCAAAGACAACCAGTTCAAAATGGAAAGTCAGAAAGAGAAAACCACCGCAGGTGCAATGTTCAAAAGCCTCAACACTGCTGGCAATATGTTTAGTGCTGCCGCAAAAGCGGTTAAACCTTTTGACAATGCTTTTGGAACCGATGCTATTTCTGATCCAAAAAGAGCTGCTGAAAGCTTTATGCGTAAAGTTGGCAACGAAGGAAAAGATGGTAAGAGCGGCAGCATGGCAGATGTTATGCGCGCCAAAACCGGCAGCTGGATTAAGCATGATCAAGGTAGTGTCTTAAATCCGTTTAATTTAATGAAGGATAAAGGAGCAATTAAACAAGAAATCAGTGAAGGCAATCGCAATGGTTTGATTGAATATTTAAGTAAAGACGGTGCTGCAAAAGAGCAAAAAGCGATCAAAGATCATTACGATGCAAAAATAGCCTCAAGAGAAACGGCGCCAAATCATTTGGCCAGAAAAGAATTGGAAGCTAAAAAACAAGAAAAACTTGCCGAATCTAAAGAGCGTAGAAATTTCTTCAAAAATGATTTGAAAAAAACGGCAACCAAAATGGCCAAAAAAGATTCTGACACCATCGATAAGGGTTTAAAAGACATTAAAAAATCAGAAGCGAAAATTCGCGACAATAAAAAAGCGCAAAACAAATTGCAGAAAGACCTTAAAAAACAAGAAGATGCTTTAGCGGCGCAAAAGAAAAAAATTGCTGATGAAGAAAAGAAAATCGCGGATGCTAAAGAGAAAGCTGATAAAATAAGACAAGGTCAACAGCCTCTAACTAAAGAAGCTTCAGATAAATTGGATGCTGAACTGGCCAAAATTGCTAAAATGGAAAAAGATCTCGCTAAGGAAACTGTTGAAAGAGACAATATTGCCAACAAGCTCGCGCTTGAGAAAGATAAAGCCAAGACCGAAGATGCTAAGTTAGAATTAGAGAAAAAAGAGGCTTTGAAAGATATTCTTAAGCTGAAATCTGAAGTGAAATCTCTCGAAGATATTGTTAAAGAAATCAAAGATTCTGAAAGAACCACTCCAAATGCTAAAGAGATTATGGCTGCCAAAGCTTTAGGAGAAAGCGCCAGCGATCTTAGAAAAGAAGAAAAAGATAGAGGTGAGGAATTAAGAATTATTCTGCGAGATCAATTGGTCTCAGAATATGACGCCGCTTTAGAAAAACATTCTAAGCTGCAATTAGCTTTGTTAAGCGATAAAGATCGAGCTGAAGTTGCTGATTTGAAAGGCATGGAATTGCAACACGAACTTGCTCTTCGTTTAGAAAAAACCTTCCCGTCCGACGACGAAAAATCATTAGCAGCGGCTCTAGAGGCTTTGACCCCAGAACAGCTTGGCATGATGGAAGATAATGGCGGCCTTGATGCAATCAAAGAAGGTTTAAGCGAAATTGATGGCACGACATTATTCGAAAAAGAGGCTCGTCTGCAATATTACGAAGATAATTTAGCAAGAAATGACGAAGATGAGCTTGGGGTTGGTTCAACTCTTGATGAAGAACCACTAGATGGCGGCGCATCACTTGAAGATATTGAAATTCAACTTGATGATACTGATTCCGTATCGCGTCAAATTAAAACTCCAGAAGAGCAAGAATTATTGGATAAAGTTGGTGAAATCGATAAGGCAGTTCATGATAAAATCCAAAGTGATAATCCAGATTTAGATCAAGAATTTGCAGATTTGGAAAAGTTGAAAAAACAAATTACTTCCAAGGAAGACGAAGAAGAGGTCAAGCCTCAGAAAAATTCGACTCAAGATGATGACGACAAAGACGACAAGGGCAAGAAAGACAAAGACAAGGATGATAAGTCGCAGGATAAATCGGGCTTGAAGAATATTCTTAACGTGCAAATGAATATTTTGGATTCACAAATTGCCGCTGCAAAAGGTCGAATTGATAGTGCGAAATCGCATTTAGATCAGTTGAAAGCTGAGCTGGTTTCTAAAGGCGGAAACGATGAAGCGACTTTAAGAAAAATTACTGAAGCTGAAGCCGCAATCAGATCTTGTGAAAATGATGAGCTTTCTCTGCAAGGTAAGCGTCAGCAAGTCAGCAACGATTTAAGTGGAATTAACGATTAAAATGTTTTGCCGTCATCCTGAGCTTGTCGAAGGATCTGTGAGTAGTTTGTAGCTTGAATAACATATTACATA
The DNA here is from genome assembly GCA_964434225.1 of uncultured Rhizobium sp. GTDB lineage: Bacteria > Pseudomonadota > Alphaproteobacteria > Rickettsiales > UBA1997 > UBA2645. Next base: position 9,219 of record CAYSUM010000007.1, on the reverse strand, counting down.
AACCACAAATTAATCAGTTTGCTTTCTTGACATTAAGGGCTTTCAAAATAATTTGCGGGCCTTCTTGAAAATGGCAGGCGTAGCTCAGTTGGTAGAGCACCAGATTGTGGTTCTGGGTGTCGCGGGTTCGAAACCCGTCGCTTGCCCCATTTGCTTGCTCTAAATTTCAGCTCTGCTGAAATCAAGAGCAAGCTATCCGCTGTAGCCCAAGGCGAAAGCGGATTCCCCAAGTAATATATTTCCCAATATGGATATCCTCTTCTTCGCCGCGATTGCCTTTTACATTTTCTGGAAATTAAGAGAGCAATTTGGAAGGGTTGATGAAGAAGAAAAGAAGCAAGTTCTAGAAAAAGTTTCCCGCAAAAAAGAAATTATCGCTGCAGTTCAAAATCAAGTGATGGCAATTCAAAAAAAAGTAATTGAACAAACTGATGCTCAAAAACAAGCTAACGACAAAATTATAAGTTCTATCGAAGAAGCTTCGCAAGAAACCTTCCGCAAGATTTTAACTCTTTGTAATATTTCCGCTGAATTCTTTTTAATTGGCGTCAAATCAGCTTTCGAAATGACGATCAAATCTTTTGCTGCCGCCGATTTATCAACTCTTAAACTTTTGCTTTCCGACAAAGTTTTTGCTGGTTTTGAGCAAGCAATTAATCACAGAAAAACTTTAGAGCAAAATTTAACCAGCAACGTTATTGCGGTTGAGGCTAAGATTCTTTCAGCGTCAATGCTTGAAAATAGTGCTGTAATCGTGATTTCGTTTAACTCAAAACAAATCAATTACATCACCGATAAAGACGGTCAAATTGTTGAGGGTAGAAAAGACGAAATAAGAGAATTAAACGATGTTTGGACATTCAAAAAAGACATCGGCGCGACCAATAAAAATTGGGTAATCTCTGCAACATAAAGGATCAAATATGAAAAAAGAATTTATTACCAAATCCTCGCTAAAACTTAGCAGCAAAGAATATAAATTTTTCTCCCTTGAAGATGCAGCGGCTAAGGTTGGAAAGGATATTTCAAAACTTCCTTACAGCTTAAAAATTTTATTAGAAAATCTGGTCAGAAATTTTGACGGCGACGTGATAAATGAAGAGCATATTGCCAGCTTGATTGAATCAGTAAAAAATCCGCAAAAAAGAATTGAAATTGCCTATACTCCAGCACGGGTATTGATGCAAGATTTCACTGGCGTTCCAGCAGTTGTTGATTTAGCCGCAATGCGCGATGCAGTTGCCAAACAAAATAAAGATCCCAAAAAAATTAATCCGCTAGTTCAAGTTGATTTAGTTATTGATCACTCGGTGCAAGTTGATTTTGCTGGCTCTGCGAGCGCTTTCAAAAAAAATGTCGATCTTGAAATGGAGCGCAATAACGAGCGTTATGAATTTCTAAAATGGGCACAAAAATCCTTTAACAATTTTCGTGTTGTTCCACCAGGAACGGGCATTTGCCACCAAGTTAACTTAGAAAATTTAGCCCAAGTTGTTTGGACGAAAACCGAAAATGGTGAAACCATCGCCTATCCCGACACCGTTGTGGGAACCGATTCTCACACTACAATGATTAACGGTTTAGCAGTTTTAGGTTGGGGCGTTGGCGGCATTGAAGCTGAAGCTGCAATGCTTGGTCAACCAATTTCGATGTTAATTCCAGAAGTAATCGGATTTAAACTGAGCGGCAAATTGCAAGATGGAATTACCGCTACCGACCTTGTTTTAGCGGTTACGCAGACTCTTCGTAAAAAAGGTGTAGTTGGAAAATTCGTCGAATTTTTTGGCCCAGCGCTAACTTCACTTTCACTGGCAGACCGCGCCACCATTGCCAACATGGCCCCTGAATATGGCGCAACTTGTGGTATTTTTCCAATCGATAAAGAAACGATTAACTATTTAAACCTTACAGCCAGAAGCTCTGCAACTGTTGAATTGGTTGAAGCTTATGCTCGCGCTCAAAAAATGTTCTGCGAAAATTACGATTTTGCACCAGATTTTAGCGAAGTTTTAGAGCTAGATATTTCCAGCATTAAACCAAGTTTAGCTGGTCCAAAAAGACCGCAAGATCGCGTTACTTTACCAGAAGTTGCAGCATCTTACGAAAAATTGGCGATTGAGCTTGGAAGTGCTGCTAACAACGATCGAAACCAAATTTCTGAACTTAATTCTGATCTTGGTGATGGCGACGTTGTAATTGCCGCGATCACTTCTTGTACCAATACTTCCAATCCTTCAGTTCTAATCGCTGCTGGGTTATTGGCGCGCAATGCTGTGGCAAAAGGTTTAAAAGTTCGACCAACTGTCAAAACTTCTTTAGCTCCAGGTTCGCAAGTGGTTAGCGAATATTTATCGAGCTCAGGTTTACAAAAATCTCTCGACCAGCTTGGCTTCAACGTTATTGGCTACGGATGTACAACTTGCATCGGAAATTCTGGCCCGCTTCACGTCAAAATCGAAGAAAAAATTAAAGAAAAAAATCTTTTAGTTGGCGCGGTTCTTTCGGGAAATCGTAATTTCGAGGGTCGTGTTCATCCTTTGGTAAAGGCGAATTATCTAGCTTCGCCGCCACTAGTTGTGGCCTACGCTTTGGCAGGTACTGTTAAAATCGATTTAGAAAAAGATGCGCTGGGTGTTGATGCTGCGGGAAATAAAGTTTTCCTAAAAGACATCTGGCCAAGCAAAGCAGAGATTGATGCTGTGATTGCGCAAAATGTTACGCGCCAAGTTTTCGAAAAAAAATATTCCGATCTATTCAAAGGTGACGCCGCTTGGCAAGCTATCTTGGTTGAAAAATCTGACACTTACAACTGGGTTGAAAATAGTACTTATATTCGTTTGCCAAATTTCTTCGATGATTTGAATCGAGCCAACGCCGTTGAAATCAAAGCAGCGCGCGTACTTGGATTGTTTGGCGATTCAATTACCACCGATCACATTTCTCCAGCGGGAAATATTTCTGCAACTTCTCCAGCAGCCGTTTATTTGGCTGCAAAGGGTGTGCAAAAAGCTGATTTCAACTCTTACGGTGCCAGACGTGGTAATCACGAAGTTATGATGCGTGGCACTTTTGCCAATATTCGTATTAAAAATGAAATTGTTGGCGGCGGCAAAGAAGGTGGATTCACCAAGATTGCGGAAAAAAACGACGAAGTGCTTTCGATCTATGACGCGGCGATGTTTTATAAAGAAAAAAATATTCCACTCGTAATTTTCGCTGGCAAAGAATATGGCACGGGATCTTCGCGTGACTGGGCTGCGAAAGGTACATTCTTACTTGGTGTGAAAGCTGTAATTGCTGAAAGTTTTGAAAGAATTCACCGTTCTAACTTAATTGGTATGGGCGTTATGCCTTTGATTTTCAAGGGTTCGCAAAATCGCCAAACCTTAAAATTAAAAGGCGATGAAGTGGTTGATATCTTGGGAATCAATCCTAACATCACTCCGAAACAAGATTTAAAATGTATCATCACCAAACCTGATGGTTCTAAAGAAGAAGTCATTTTAACCTGCGGCCTTGATACCGGTAACGAAGTTGAATATTTCAAGCGCGGCGGGATTTTACAATATGTTATGAATCAAATTTGTTAAACTATGCAAATCAGAGTTATAGGTTCGGGTATTGAAGTTGGGCAATCACTGACTCAATATGTGGAAGAAAATTTGGCGAAATCAGTTAAAAAATATTTTGACAAAGCTGTTGATGCTGATGTGCATTTTTCAAAAAGTGGCCACATGTTTAAGGTTGTAATCAACGTTAATGAAGGCGTGAAAGGCGGTATCGCAGTTAAGTCTAATTCAGAAGGTGGCGATGTTTACGGAGCTTTTATGGAAGCTGTCGAAAAATGCGCAAAACAGTTATCGCGATATAAAGGTCGTATTAAAAATTATCGTCGCGAAGGCGGTGGATTAAAATCAGTTGAACCTGATTACAAGGCAATTGACGCTATCAAATACATCGTTCCACCAACCGCTTACAATGTTTTTGCCGAGATGGAAGATGAAGAATCTGAAGTTGTTGATTTGAAAGTTGTTAGCGAAAAAAATACCGACATTGAAGTTTTGTTTGTTGAAGAAGCGATCATGAAAATGGATCTGCAAGACCTTCCGGCTCTTGTTTTCATCAATAAGAAGAACCGAAGAATGAATGTGGTTTATCACAGAAAAGACGGCAATATTTCTTGGATTGATCCAAGAAATTAGTTTTAGTTTGTAAATATTTTAATTTATTAGGTCAAAAGGGGGTAAAAAGTCGAATGCAAGTAGCTATTACTGGAAGAGGTAATTTGGAATTGGCCATCAGGTCTTTCCGTAAAAAAACTCAAAAAGAAGGAATCATCAAAGAAGCTAGAAGAAGAAAAGCTTACGAGAAACCTTCTGAAGAGAAAAAAAGAAGAATCGAGGAAAACATTACTCGTAAAAAAAGAAGCAGAAAAGGCGAGTATCACAGCTAGTTTTATTTCTGTTGTTATGGCGGGACGGGGTTTGTAACCCTGTCCCAACGTTCATTTCGTTTAGGTATGAATGTGAACAGGGTTACAACCTGTCTTGCGATAGGATCCTTCGCTCGGGATGACAAAACAGAGCAGGCTCTAAGAGGTAAAAGATGACAACTACTACTCAAATATTTTAATGATACAGGTCAGCAAAAAGGATAAATCGCTTATCCTTCTCATCCTCTCAGTTTTAGTAGTTCTTTATGGATTGTGGTCGGGATTTTCTTATCTAATTTTCAGATCGACATTCAATCATTCCGACATCAACAAAGTTTTGTCCGAAGGTGACAAAAATCAAAGCGAACAATGGCTTAACGTTTCGCGCCCACTAGAAATCTCTGACCTTAAAGGTCGCATCATCCTTCTTGAATTTTGGTCTTACGCTTGCGTGAATTGTACTCAAACTTTGCAAGAAATCAAAAAACTTGAACAACAATTTGGCAGTAAGCTTACTGTGATTGGTGTGCATTCTGGCAAGTTTGGAAATGAAAAAAATTTCTCTGAAATAAAAAAAGCCGTCATCAGAAATGACATCACTTATCCTGTAATTAACGATGCCAAATCGCGCATTTGGAATAGTTTTAAAATCAGCACTTGGCCGACTTTAATTTTGATTGATCCACACGGTAATATTGAAAAAACTTACGTTGGCGAAAATGGCGTGATTGCTGTAAAATCAGGCATCAAGCAACTAATTTCAAAATATAAATATGAACTTAATCGCGATTCATTGCCAATCACGCTTGAGAAAAACAGCATTGACGGCAATGTTTTAAGCTTTCCAACTAAGATCGAATATGCCGCAGATTTCACTTATAAATCGCGTCATCTTCCAGCGCTTCTAATCGCCAATACTGGGAAAAATAATATCGTGGTTACGTCTTTATCAGGAGATGTAATTTTAAAAATTGGATCGGAAAATTCTGGTTTGCAAGATGGTGGATTTGATGTCGCTTCTTTCAATGCTCCACAAGGCTTGCTCTATCGTGCTGGAAAATTATATGTTGCCGATACCGGAAATCACGCTTTGCGCGAAGTCGATTTTAAAAGCGGCGAAGTCAGAACTCTAATTGGCTCATCGCAAAGAGGTGAAATTCTTCCTGATAAACAAATTTTTGAAGCCAAATCCTTTGATTTAGCTTCGCCAACCGACATCGAATTTTTCCCAAATAACGATAATATCGTTATCGCAAATTCAGGAACTCATCAAATTTTAACTTACAATTTAGCGAAAGACACAATCTCAGTTGTTGCTGGCAGTGGATCGGAAGGGATTGTTGATGGAAAATATCCGCAAAATGTTTTAGCGCAAACTTCCGACATGTCGGTTTATAATCACAAACTTTATTTCCTCGACTCAGGCAGCAGCTCGCTTCGAACTTTAGAAGAAAATGGCGAAGTGAAAACTTTGATTGGAAAAGATTTATTAAAATTCGGTAACAAAAATGGCGGCAAGAACGAAGCCTTGATGCAACATCCTTTGGGATTGATGGCTGACGATACCGGAATTTATATTTCGGATAGTTTCAATCACGCGATTAAAAAATATGACTTCACTTCCAATCAAATTTTCAATTTGGCTGGAGGGCGCAGAAGCGGCGACAATCTTGGCTTGGGAAGCGGTGTTGAATTTGATCAACCAGAAGGAATTGCTTCAGTTTTGAATAATCTTTATATCGCTGACGCCAATAATAATCGTATCGTTGTTTTGAATCGCGGCAGTTTAAATTCGACACTTCTTGATGTGATGCCGCCTCTAAAATTGCCGAAGGAAGGCTTCCTACAATATTTACCAAACCTCACAAAATCTCCTGATTTAACCGTAAAATCTTCAAACGAAATCATCGTAAAAGTTGATTTGAAGAAGGGTTGGAAAATAAACGAAAATGGCCCAAGCTTCATCAATCTTTTGGAATTAGTAAAAGACGATCAAGCTAACTTGGTTGCAAGTTTGGACTGGAGTGCAATTAAAACCAAATCAATGAAATTGCCGCAACTTTCAGAAAAGAAAAAATACTTGTTACAAGGCGTAATTTATTACTGTGAAGATAAATCCAACGCCTTGTGTTATATCAAAAGTTATGAGCAAAAATTAAGTGCGCGAGAGGATGAACAAAACAGCCAGATTATTATAAATATAAATCCAGTTTTGTAGGTTCCTAAATTCTTGTAAAATTCCCTTCTTTTTTAAGTTTGGTTTCTTACGATTCTCCAATCCTTTTTAAGTCAGGAATATCAAGTATTCCTGCGGCTTTAGAGCAGTTTCATCTCTCGATAAAAATCAATCAAAAAAACGCAAAAATGTCAGCAAAAAAACAAGACAATACTCCTGTCGTTGAAGAGCAAATGGATCACACGGTTAGTGCCGAATATTCTTCGGATTCAATCAAGGTTTTAAAAGGTTTAGATGCAGTTCGCAAACGCCCTGGAATGTACATTGGCGACACTGACGACGGTTCTGGTTTGCATCACATGGTTTACGAAGTTGTTGACAACGCAATTGATGAAGCACTTGCGGGACATTGTGATGCTGTAAATGTCACTCTTAATCCTGATGGCTCTGTCACCGTAAAAGATAACGGTCGCGGCATTCCTGTGGACATTCACAAAGAAGAAGGTGTTTCAGCTGCCGAAGTGATCATGACGCAACTGCACGCTGGCGGTAAGTTTGACCAAAATTCTTACAAAGTTTCCGGCGGTTTGCACGGCGTGGGCGTTTCAGTGGTAAACGCTCTTTCTGATTGGCTTGAACTCAACATTTGGCGCGATGGCAAAGAATATAACATGCGCTTTCAACATGGTGACGCGGTTTCTCCGCTTAAAATTATTGGCGATGCTAATGGCAACAAAGGTACACAAGTTACTTTTCATCCGTCAGCACAAACTTTTAACAACGTTCTTGAATTCAATTATTCAACTCTGGAACAACGTCTGCGCGAGCTTTCCTTCCTTAACTCTGGTGTTAAAATCATCTTAAAAGATTTGCGTGGCGAAGAGCCAAAAGAATCAGTTTTATTCTACGAAGGCGGCGTTGAAGCTTACGTTAAATATCTCGACAAAAGTAAAAACCCAGCGCACCAAACTTTAAGCGTGATCGCTTCCGACAAAACCAGCGGCATCAGCATGGAAGTTTCAATGCAGTGGAATGACAGTTATCACGAAAATATTTTGTGCTTCACCAACAACATTCGTCAACGCGACGGCGGAACGCATTTGGCGGGATTGCGCTCGGCACTTACTCGTACGATTAACAACTACGCATCCGACAACAAACTTTTCAAAAAAGATAAAATCGTTTTAACTGGTGAAGATGTGCGCGAGGGACTCACTTGCGTGATCTCAGTTAAAGTTCCAGATCCAAAATTCTCGTCACAAACTAAAGACAAATTGGTTTCGAGCGAAGTGCGAACTTTCGTCGAAGCTGGCGTTAACGACAAACTTGCGCAATGGTTTGAAGAGCGTCCATCTGATGCGCGTATTATTGTTGGCAAAGCTGTTGAAGCTGCGCAAGCCCGCGAAGCCGCGCGCAAAGCCCGTGAATTAACTCGCAGAAAAACTTCCCTCGAAGTTTCGAATCTACCAGGAAAATTGGCCGACTGCCAAGAAAAAGATCCAGCCTTGTCTGAACTTTTTATTGTCGAAGGAAACTCGGCCGGCGGTTCAGCAAAATCAGGACGCAACAGAAAATACCAAGCGATTCTGCCAATTCGTGGTAAAATCTTAAACGTTGAACGCGCACGTTTCGACAAAATGCTTTCGTCAACCGAGATCGGAACCATGATTACCGCGCTTGGAACTGGCATCGGCGCCGAAGATTTCGATCCGTCAAAAGTGCGTTACCACAAAATTATCATCATGGCCGACGCCGACGTTGATGGTTCTCACATCCGCACTTTGCTTTTGACTTTCTTCTTCCGTCACATGCCGAAGCTTATCGAATACGGTTTCCTCTACATCGCGCAACCACCACTTTACAAAGTGAAAAAAGGTTCAAGCGAAGTTTATTTGAAAAATGAACAAGCGTTACAAGCTTACATCATCGATAATGCTTTGAATGGAGCGATTTTGAAAACTAAAGGCGGCGACAGATCTGGCGCCGATTTGCACGATTTTGTTTCCAAGCTTGGTAAGTTTGCGCATTTGATCAACAGCTTGTCGCGCGTCATTCCAACTGACATCGCAGAAAATCTGGCGATTGCTGGTGCGTTTGACAAAGCGTGGATGAAAGATGCCGCTAAATCAAAAGCTCTGATTGCCAAAATCGAAAAAATCTTTGCCGCAACTTCTGACGAAGAAGTGACTTGGAGGGCTGAAATTACCGAAAGCGATGACATTGAAGTGATTAAAGAAACCAGAGGCGTTAAAACTTCTTACCTAGTCAAAAATTCTTATTTTGACTTGCCAGAAGTTGCAGCTTTGGCGCTAATCAGAGAACAAATTGTCGATGCTTTTGAAGGAAAAATAAAATTCATTCGTGGCGAAGACGAAAAAGTTACGCACAAGCCAATGGATTTGATGGCGATGATTTTAGAGGCCGGCAAAAAAGGCGTCACAACTCAACGCTTTAAAGGTTTGGGTGAAATGAACGCCGAACAACTTTGGGAAACTACGCTTGATCCAGCAAACAGAACTTTGCTACAAGTTAAAGTTGATCAGTACGACGAAGCTGACGAAACCTTCTCAACCTTGATGGGCAACGTGGTTGAACCAAGACGCGAATTCAT
>CAYSUM010000006.1:52075-92620 GCA_964434225.1 uncultured Rhizobium sp. | reverse complement strand
AAGAGTTAAGGGGCAAAACCTTAAATCTTGATTCTGCTCCCTCTAATTCAGTAGAAAACCCAAAAGCTTTGAAGCTATCTCTGAAGGCTTATGAAGTGAGAGGTGTTTAGGCGCATTTCGTGATAAAGCTATGACGAGGTGGATGTTGGGAGTCAGAAAGAAAGCTATTTTGCTTTCACATAAACTTCCGAACCGAGCTCCTTGAACTTCTCGCTCATTTGATCCATGCCTTTTTTGGCTTCTTCGGCTTTGGCGTAGTCGCGCACGTCTTGCGTGATTTTCATCGAGCAGAATTTCGGGCCGCACATTGAGCAGAAATGGGCGACTTTGGCGCCGTCGGCGGGCAAGGTTTCGTCGTGATAGGATCTTGCTAATTCTGGATCTAGAGCAAGGTTGAATTGGTCTTCCCAGCGGAATTCGAAGCGGGCTTTAGAAAGTTCGTCGTCGTGAGCACGGGCGGCGGCGTTGCCTTTTGCCAAATCGGCGGCGTGAGCGGCAAGTTTGTAAGTGATGACGCCAGTTCGCACATCTTCTTTATTTGGCAATCCCAAATGTTCTTTCGGTGTTACGTAGCAAAGCATCGCGGTGCCAAACCAGCCAATCATTGCCGCGCCAATTGCGCTTGTGATGTGATCATATCCTGGAGCAATGTCGGTGGTTAAGGGCCCAAGGGTGTAGAATGGAGCCTCGTGGCACCACTCCAATTGTTTTTCCATATTTTCTTTAATCAAATGCATCGGAACGTGACCGGGACCTTCGATCATCACTTGGCAATCGTGCTTCCACGCGATTTGAGTAAGTTCGCCCAAAGTTTTTAATTCACCAAATTGCGCTTCATCATTGGCATCGGCGATACATCCCGGACGAAGGCCATCGCCCAGCGAAAAGGCGACGTCGTATTTTTTCATGATTGTGCAAATATCTTCAAAATGGGTGTAGAGGAAATTTTCTTGATGATGTGACAAACACCATTTGGCCATAATTGATCCGCCGCGCGAGACAATTCCCGTCACGCGATTGGCGGTTAGTGGCACATATTGCAAACGAACGCCAGCGTGAATGGTGAAATAATCAACGCCTTGTTCAGCTTGTTCAATCAAAGTGTCGCGGAAAATTTCCCAAGTTAAATCTTCAGCAATTCCGCCAACTTTCTCTAAAGCTTGGTAAATTGGCACGGTGCCAACTGGAACTGGACAATTGCGAATAATCCATTCGCGAATGTTGTGAATGTTGCGGCCCGTTGATAAATCCATCAAAGTGTCGGCGCCAAAACGCGTGGCCCAAATCATTTTTTCCACTTCATCTTCGATGCCAGAAAAGATCGAAGAATTGCCGATATTGGCGTTAATTTTGACCAAGAAATTGCGGCCAATAATCATTGGTTCAGATTCTGGATGATTGATATTATTGGGAATGATGGCGCGGCCAGAAGCAATTTCGTCGCGGACAAATTCTGGCGTAATAAATTTGGGAATTTTGGAACCGAAAGTTTCGCCAGAAATTTTGGAAGCTGCTGCCAATTTCTCGCGTGTCATATTTTCGCGAATTGCAACATATTCCATTTCTTTGGTGATGATGCCAGCACGGGCGTAAGCCAGTTGCGTTGGTTTTTGCCCAAGCTTCGCGCGAACTGGTTTGAATTCTGACAAATCAAATTCTGGTGCCGATGGTTTGGCGCCAACGGCGGTTACGCCATTATCTTCGGGTTTTACAATTCGTCCTTGATATTCTTCAACGTCGCCACGTTCCATAATCCATTGCTGGCGTAGCTTTGGCAGGCCTTTATTCAAATCAATTTTATCCAAAAAATCTTGATCAGAATAAACGCCAGAAGGGTCGTAAACTACGAAAGATTTATTTTCAGATTTTTCTGAGAGTTTAATTTCACGCATGGCAACCTTCACATCGGCAAATTTTGCACTTGGTACGTAGATTTTTTTGGAAGCGGGAAGTGGCCCTAAAGTTATTTTTTTTGTAATTTTTTGATTAGTCATATTCTTGAAAATTTGTGTAAATTCTTGCGATCAGAGCTGCGAAGAGGAAACATACCAACATTGAAATCAAAGTATCACCAAAAAAATGTACGCCTTTGGCCATTTGGTAGAGGCCTAGGATCCAGCCTAAAATTAAGGCACTTGCAAGGCTAAAAATGCGCTGCGATTTTTTTCTTAAAGCGAAAAATAAAATCATAAAAGCAAAGCCGGTTACGCAGTGGCCAGCGGGAAAACATAAGCCCTTTTTTGTGGCGTGAAAATCTGCGGGGTAAGAATCAAAAATTTTGACGTAAGGCTTGTCGCCGTCATAGATTTCAAGCTGCGTTGGACAATAGACATTGGTGAATTTTTTAAAATTGCCAACGCTTAACGGAATGATAATCAGGCCAAGAAAAATTAGAAAAAAACGGTGACGATTTTTGTAAAATTTTTCGCCGCCTTGATTTCGAAATCCTAAAACCACACAGGCAAAACAATAAAATGCAGCAACCCCAAAGAGAACTTTGGGAAAATTGTAAAAGATAAATTTTTTGATCGGATCGGTGCGATCAATCAGCCAATGTTTGCCATCAAGAATGAATAAATGTTTCTGAATATCGAGATCGATATTAGTTGTTTGCAGAAGCCACAAACTCAGACAAATCAAGATCAAATCGATGATGATTAGAAGATCAATTTGATTTTTGGGCAGAGAAATTTTTGAGTTTTTCATTTTTAAATAGATGACTTGCAACTTGGTAATAAGCGATGGCTTCGCTCATTTCTTTTTCGTCATAATCTTTGGTGACGGTTTCTTTCGAAGATTCCCAGCCATAATTTTTGATCACGACATCGAAGACTTTTTTTTCTTTTTTTGGTTTGAGCAAATAGAGCTTGTCGCCTTTGAAATAGCCAATGTCCGAGTAAGTGCTGACAAAAGAACGGGAGTCGATAGTTTTGCCGTTATTCAAAACATCGGTGCCGAAAAATTTCGATTTGTAAGACAGATTTAAAATGCCCATTAAAGTTGGAGCAAGATCAATTTGGCTGACATTCTTGGCAAAAATTTGCGGCTTAATAATTTTTGGCGCGAAGAAAATTGCTGGAATTTGATAACGCCACAAAGGCATGTCAGTATTGCCAGCAGAGCCAGCACAATGATCGGCAACGAAAACAAAAATAGTATTATCAAACCACGGTTTTTTCTTGGCTTCTTCAATCAATTTTCCAATCGCATAATCGGTATATTTTACGGCGCCGTTGCGACTAGTTTTGGAATTAATGTCAATTTTTCCGTCAGGATAAGTGAAAGGACGGTGATTCGACGTGGTCATGATGAAGTTTAAAAAAGGCTTACTTGCTGCAAAAGATTTATCGGCTTCGCTTATTGCTTTGTTGAATAAATCTTCGTCAGCCACGCCCCAAGCGTTGGAGAAGGTGATTTCATTTTTGGCAAAAGTTGGACGATCAACAATTTCAAAACCGTTATTGCCGAAAAAATAATTCATATTGTCGAAATACCCGTCGCCGCCGTAAAGGAATTTTGCTTCGTAGCCGCGATCTAAAAGTGGACTAGAAATGTTGAAAAGATTTTCGTTATTGGGACGGCGTACGATTGAATTTCCTGGGGTCGGTGGAACTCCAAGAGACAATGCTTCAAGGCCGCGAACCGTGCGAGTTCCTGTCGCTTTTAAATGAGTGAAAACTAAGCCTTGTTTTGCTAAAGCATCAAGATTTGGCGTGATATTTTCGGTGTTGCCAAATCTGTTCATAAAATCGGCGCTCATGCTTTCAATCGAAACAAAAATTACGTTATATTTTTTTTCTGGGCCGGCTTTTGGTTGGGGAATTATGCGAGCAATATCGTCTTCGTTTAAAAATTTTGAGCGCGGTTCTTGGCGCAAAATTAAGCTGCGCAAATTGTTGGTCGCAACTTTTAAATCTTCGCCAGCGTAAAGCGAATCGTAGTCAATTTGATTGTTACGATAGGCTGAGAACAGTTGATAAATGCCGTTCGAAGCGATTTCGTTAACGTAATTATTTTGAGAAATGCGCGTAACTTTTGAGCTATCAATTGCAAAAAATGCGATTGATAAAGCGGCGGCGTAAACTGTGAATTTTTTTAAACGACAGAGAAATTTTTCTTCTTTTGTGACAACAATTTTTTTATAAGTGAAGAAGAAAATCGCGCCAGAAATCGCGACAATTAAGCCGATCAATAATCCCATTGGATAAGATTCTATGATGTTGGCAATGACTTCTGTCGTGTAAATTAAATAATCGACAGCGATGAAATTGAAGCGGGTTTGGAATTCGTCCCAGAAAGTAATTTCAGAAAAAACCGAAAAAATAATGACGAAGAGAAAGATGAAATAAAAAATTTTGTTGGCGATTTGGTGTTTTGTGGAGTTAAAAAATTTGCTCGGAACGAAAGTATAATAAGCGAGCGGAAGTGCGATTATGTAAGCTAAAGCCAAGATGTCGAAAAAAAATCCGATGGCGTAAGCTTCAACTAAAGTTAAAATTGAAAAATCAATTTCAGCTCTTTGGCGGATGAAAAAAAATGTGCGCAGAAGAAAAGAAAGAGTAGCAAAAATCATCAGAATTTTGCCCCAAGAGCAGCGGCATTCGCCGCAAAGTTTTTTCATTTTTTTTAATGAGAAAATTATTTTTTGAACATCTGCAACATGCGCCAAGTGACGAAAAATCCGCCGAAAATATTGATCGAAGCGATGACGATGGCGATGAAACTGAAAGCCGAAACTAGCGAAAAGCTTGATGCTGATCCAAGTGCGATGATAGCGCCAACTACGATAACGCCAGAAATGGCGTTAGTTACGGCCATTAAAGGTGTGTGCAGTGCAGGAGTGACTTTCCAAACTACGAAATAACCAACGAAGCAAGTTAGGACAAAAACCGTAAGGCCAAAAATAAACGGATCAATACCGCCGCCGTGAGAAGCGATAGAACTTAGTTCTGCCATTTTTAAAACTAGCTGATCTGAGTTTTTGGTGATTTGTTCAGATAATTGGATGATTTCTTCTAACTGTGTCATGGCTTGATTTGCTTATTTTGAGGGCGTTTTTTGAGAATAGAATGATAAAAAAATGTATTTTGTGTGACCAAAGCTGTCAATTAAAAATCCTGATTTCCTGCGTCCTTGTTATTGCGAACGCAAGCAAATGATCTTGCATGATTTTGTTTGCACAAAGACAAATCCCTTGCGTTTGGGAAGGCGATGAGTCGGAGATGTATGCAGATTCAAGCTGGAGGTTATTGGTTGGGACGGAAGGATTCGAACCTACGCATGACGGGATCAAAACCCGTTGCCTTACCACTTGGCTACGTCCCAATAATAAAAGAAATGATGTGAATCTAGGGGGGAGGAGCAAAAAAGAGGGCGGATTTCTAAAAGCGTTTTTTGCGTAAGTCAAATAATTTTATACGGATTAAGGCAGATGAGGGCGGGTTTTTTAAAGACCTCTTTATTTAAAATTCCCTTTTAATTTGATTTTCCCAATCCCCTTAAACGTTGTTGAGGCAATAATCGCTGCCGCCATTAAAAACGGAATATTTCCTACATCTTGTCCCGTGGCCTCATAAATCACAATTGCTGCGGTTACCGGTTCACCAAGCACTGCTGCTAAAAACGAAGTCATTCCAATCAATAAAAATACTCCAAGATCGATATTTGGCGCAAAATTACTGGCAATCGAACCAATTCCAGTTCCAATCGCCATTGATGGAGCAATTAATCCGCCAGCGCTTCCCGAAGCAAAGGTGATAATTGTATTTAAAATTCGTCCCAAAACTTCTTTGTAAGATAGTAGCGCGTGGGCACTGGATAAAGCTTCTTGCGAGGTATTAATTCCGCCGCTGAAAGAATAAATTCCGCAGTAAAAATTTAGATAAGAAACGATAATTCCGGCGGAGATTGGCACCAAATGCCACCAGCTGGAACGGATTTCGGAGAATTTAAAATAAAAATAATTGTTGGCTGTTTGGAAGAAAAAAGCCAGCAATCCGCAAGTTAGAGCTACTAAAATTAGCGGAGAAGATTCGGTGCTGATGTGAAAAATTAAACTGTGAAAATTGAAGATGGGATCTGGTTTATGGAAAATAATCGTCACGATAGAAACGACAATCAAAGTCCAAGCAACATGATTTTTGGCATTTTTGAAACGCGCTTTGGATAATTTTTCGACAACAAAAACAATGCCAGCAATCGGTGCGTTAAAAGCAATCGCCAAACCAGCGGCAGTACCAGCTGAAACCCAAGTTGATAGACTAATTTCTGGCAAAAATCTTTTATATTTTTCTGCTAAAGAGGCAAAAATTCCAGCTGACATGTGAACTGATGGACCTTCTTTTCCCAAGGCTCCGCCGCTGAAGCTCGAGATTAAAGAGCTGACGGCTTTGACCATTACTAAGCGAATATTGAGGAAGGTTGCGACCTTGTCAAAATCGTTAGGATCTTTTTTTAGTTCGTTTAAAGCGTGAGGAAGATGATTGCCAGAAGCTTTGGGAGAGTAGAATCGACATAGGTAAGCCGAAACCCAGAAAAAAATTGGCGTGACAGCAAAAGTGATAAGCGGATTGTCGAGTAATCTTTGCTTGGCCATCATGCCAAAATCGTCAAAGAGGTTGCAATATTTTTGAGTGAAAATTGTCGTAATGCTGACCACAAAAATGGTCAATAAAAATGCCGAAACATCAATTACGCGAGAGTGATTTTTTGTTTTGGACGTCATTAAAAAAATATTTAAGCGGCTGCAGAACATTGTCTGCCGGTTTGCGAGCCAACTTTAAATGATTTACCCGCCTTTAGATCTTCAAGAATTTTTAGGAAATTGTCTGAAGTTAAATCTTCAGCAAAATCGTCGTTAATTTGCACAACAGGAGCGTTGACGCAGGCGCCTAAACATTCAACTTCTTTTAAGGTGAATGTACCATCGAGAGTAGTTTCATCCATTTCGATTCCCAATTTTTCTTCGCAATCTTTAATGATCTTATCGATGCCGCGAAGCATGCAAGGTGTGGTTTTGCAGAATTGGAGTAGATATTTTCCGACGGGTTTTAAATTGTACATCGTGTAAAAACTGGCGACCTCGTAAACTTTAATTTCTGGCATTTTTAAAATGCTGGCGATTGCCGCGATCACGTCTTTTGAAATCCAATTTTGGTTTTGTCTTTGCGCTAAATCTAGCAAAGGCATCACTGCCGATTTTTGGCGATCGGCGGGATATTTAGCGAGAATTTCGCTAAGTTTCTTTTGGTTTTCTTCGCTAAATTGGAAAGTCATTTTGAAATTATTTTAAGGTTTTCCAAACCGCTTTTTTTGCGGCGATCAAAATTACAAATAAAATTGCCAAGAACATCATGGTGCGAATACCCATTTTTTTGCGGCTTTCGGTTTCTGGTTCGGCGGCAAATTGTAGGAAATTTACAACGTCGATAGCCATTTGTTCTTTGGTGGCAATAACGCCATTGGCGTAAGCAACTTGACCATCGTCAGAAATTGGAGCTGGCATCGAAATTTGACGTCCTTCAAAGTAAGGATTGTAATTTTTGCCATCGTTCAAATGGAAGCCTTCAGGAGCGTCAGCGAAGCCAGTAATTAACGAATAAACATAATTAGCGCCTTCGTGACGAGCTTTGATTATCAGAGATAAATCAGGTGGAAGTGCACCACCATTCGCAGCGCGGGCTGCTTGATCATTGGCGTAAGGGCCAACAAATTTGTCAGAAGGAAGGGCGGGACGTTCAAACATTTCGCCTTCATCGTTCGGGCCATCGGTCACAGAATATTCGCTGGCGATTTGCTTAACTTCTTCTTCAGAAAATCCGATTTCGGTTAAATTGCGATAAGCTACTAATTTTAAGCTGTGACAAGCTGAGCAAATTTCTTTGTAAACTTGATAACCGCGCTGCGCAGAAGCTTTATCGAAGCGTCCGAAAAATCCGTCAAATTCCCATTTCATTTCTTTGGGGTGAAGTGCAGAAGTGGCAAGTGGATCGCTCTCATGACCTTCGTTTGCAAAAGCTAAAGTTGGAATTAGAGCGAGAATTAAAAACAATTTTTTCATTTTTTAATGTCCGTGTTTACTTTGGAAATGCTCATCGATTGATTCTGGAAGCGGTAAAGCTTTTTCGAATTTCGGTAAGTTTGGCAAAATTACTAAGAAATAAGCGTAATAATAAAATGTGGCAAGGCGCGAAGCCCAGATGTACCAACCTTCGGCTGGCGATTTTCCTAAATATCCCAAAAACACGAAGTTAGCTATAAACACTAAAAAAAACTTTTGAAAAAGTGGGCGATAAGCGCCAGACTTGATTTTGCTGCGATCTAAAAAAGGAAGAACAAACAACATCGCAATTGCGCCAAACATCATTAATACACCACCAAGCTTGTCTGGAACTGCGCGCAAGATTGCGTAGAAAGGTAAAAAATACCACTCAGGCACGATATGAGCTGGCGTCACCATTGGATTTGCTGGAATGTAATTGTCGGGATGCCCCAGAGAATTTGGATAGAAAAATAAGAAATATCCAAAAACTAAAAAGAAGGCCACAAAGCCCACCATGTCTTTGATGGTGAAATATGGATGGAAAGGAATCGAGTCTTTTTTGGTTCTAATTTCGACGCCGGCAGGATTGTTAGAACCTACAGTATGAAGGGCGACCAAATGTAACAAAACAATTCCAAGAACCGCAAAAGGAAGCAAAAAGTGCAAAGAGAAGAAACGATTTAACGTCGGATTATCAACGGAATAACCGCCCCACAGCCAAGTTACGATTGATTTGCCAACAACAGGAAGTGCGGAAAATAAATTGGTAATCACGGTTGCACCCCAGAAACTCATTTGTCCCCAAGGAAGAACGTAGCCCATGAAAGCTGTAGCCATTGATAGCAAGAAAATTATCACGCCAACCCACCATAAAATTTCGCGAGGTGATTTGTATGAGCCGTAATAAAGGCCGCGAGCGATGTGAGCGTAAAGTGCGACGAAAAACATTGAGGCACCCACAGCGTGAATATAGCGAATTAGCCAGCCGTAGCGCACGTCGCGCATGATGTGTTCAACCGAATTGAAAGCGAGCGCGGTGTTTGCAACGTAATGCATCGATAAAAATAATCCGCTCAAAATTTGTACGATCAAAGCAATGCCAGCAATAGATCCAAAGCTCCACCAATAGCTTAGATTTTTGGGATAAGGATGTTTGAAAAGGGTATTTTCAATTGAATCGATAATTGGTAAACGATCATTGATCCATTTAGCAACTTTATATTTTTCGGTAAGACTTTGACCGAAATCGTTTTGAATGTGATTGGACATGATTAGCCGATTTTAATTTTTGTATCTGAGACAAATTCGTAAGGTGGAATTTCTAAATTTCTTGGCGCTGGACCCTTGCGGATGCGGGCTGAAGTATCATATTGTGAACCGTGACAAGGACAGAACCAGCCTTTGTAATCGCCTTGTCCCATGATTGGAATGCAGCCTAAATGGGTGCAGATTTCGATGGTGATTAACCATTCTTCTTTGCCGGCCTTAACGCGATCGGAATCTGGTTGTGGATCGCGAAGTTCGGAAATATTTACAGCTTTTGCTTCGGCAATTTCGTCAGCACTGCGGCGACGAATTGAAACGGGCTTGCCGCGCCACATAACTTTTTTCTCTTCACCAATTTTAATATTACTAAGATCAACTTCAATTGAAGCAAGCGCAGCAACGTCTTTTGATGGGTTCATGCTATCGACAAAAGGCAAGATGGCGCAGGCCGCGCCAATGCCGGCTGCGGTATAAGCGGTTGTTGTAAGCAGCTTACGACGGCTCTCGTTTTTAAGTTCGGGAGATTTTTCTGACATGTTATTTTGGGAAGAAAGTTTTGTGACAAAAAAAGAGTCGCGTTTTTTAGGCGTGTAAGCAAATTTATCAACCCTCAAAATTCTTTAAAATAAAATCCTTAAAAAAATGACAATCTTAAAAATTAAAAGACTGGAAAATGGTAAAGATTTGCCTTTGCCGAAATATGAAACTTCGGGAAGCGCGGGAATGGACTTGTGTGCGGCAATTGATGAACCAATCGTGATTAAATCTGGCGAAATAAAATTAGTAAAAACTGGAATCGCCATTGCTTTGGAAAAAGGTTTTGAAGCGCAAGTGCGACCAAGATCAGGATTGGCTTTGAAAAATGGTATCACGGTTTTGAACTCTCCAGGAACCGTTGATTCTGACTATCGCGGCGAAGTTTGCGTGATTTTAATTAATCATTCGCAAGTTGATTTTACGATCACTCGCGGCATGAGAATTGCACAAATCGTGATTGCGAAACATGAACAAGCTGTGGTTAGGGAAGTGGAAAATTTAGATGAAACTGTGCGCGGTTCGGGTGGATTTGGAAGCACTGGTCACTAATTTATGTCACTAACCGAAAACCAGAAGCAGCGTTATTTACGCAATACTATTCTTCCCGAAATTACCGAATCTGGTCAGGAAAAATTATTGTGCGCGCGGGTTTTGGTTGTTGGTGCCGGTGGACTTGGATCGCCAGTTTTATTTTATTTAGCGGCTGCTGGCGTTGGAAATATTGGCGTAATTGATGATGATGTGGTCGAGCTTTCGAACTTACAGCGTCAAGTGATTCACAATGTAGAAAATTTGGGACAGAAAAAAGTTTTAAGCGCGAAAGAAAAAATATCAGCGTTGAATCCCGATATAAATTTAGAAGTTTTTGAAAAAAGAGCGACGCGTGAAAGTCTGTGTAAAATATCGGCCAATTACGATTTTATTTTAGACGCCACCGATAATTTTCCGACTCGTTTTATTATTAACGAAATTTGCCATCAGCAAAAAAAACCGTTAATTTTTGCTGCCGTAAAAGGATTTTTGGGGCAGGTTTCGGTTTTTAAATCTTACGAAAATAATAATCCGTGTTACGCTTGTTTTAATCCAAATATTGTGGACGAAAATTTTTCGTTACCACTTTCTGAGAAAGGAATTTTGGGATCGGTTGCGGGCACAATTGGCGCGCTTCAAGCCACAACAACAGTCAAAGAAATTTTGGGAATTGGAGAGAGTCTGGTTGGTAAAATTTTGGTTTCAGATTTTCTAAAAAATGACTTCCGAAAAGTGATTTTGAAAAAAAATTCGCAATGTGGAGTTTGCTCCATTTGACTTTCAAATTGCGACCTCTTAGAAAGCCGCGCTCTTTTAAAAAAGTAGATTTGTTTTTCATGTGGAGAAGTGGCCGAGTGGTCAATGGCAACAGACTGTAAATCTGTCCGCGCAAGCGTTCGCAGGTTCAAATCCTGCCTTCTCCACCACTTAGTAAGCGAATTCAGGTACGAGTTGTCTTCGAGGCGAAGCCGAGAAAAGCAACGAAGTATTTTTTTAGTTGTAGTAAGCGGGTGTAGCTCAACGGTAGAGTTCCAGCCTTCCAAGCTGGCCGTGAGGGTTCGATTCCCTTCACCCGCTCCATTCCCAAAACCCACCACTTCACGCGAGATGTATAAAGTCATTTCAATTGATGAAGAAAAAGAATCTTTGCCTGGTTACTCCCCGCAAAATGCCGACGCTTTTCACAGCGAGTCTGCAAAAAATGCTGATAAAAAATTTGAGCAAGAATTAAAGAAAATTCAAAACCGAAATGTAATTTTAATGTGCGGTGGAAGTGCTTCAGGCAAAACAGAATTTATTGCCAAATTTTGCCCAACTGAAAATGATGCCCCTTCTAAAGAAATTAGTGGGATAGTTTTTGACTCAACATTGCCAACTGAAGAGGGTGCAAAAGTTAAAATTAGAAAAATTCTAAAATCCAGAAATGTGCCTCGCGTTTATTTTATTCTGCCATACAGTTTGAATAGATGTTTTCGAGCATTTCATGAAAGAGAACGAAAGATCCCGGAAATCCGCTTTTTTGAAACTCATTCAGGCGCAAGAAAAGTTGCGCTTTGGATAGCTAAAAACCATCCCGAAATTAAATTGGCAATTTACTATAACCGCCTAAATGAAGAAGCTGCAGAATCAGATGGAGATTCAAAAATCGCCGTTGATGAATATGGTTTTGGATTTGTTGAAATTGAATTCGACAATAAAAATGAAATGATTTCTTTTTTAGAAAAAGAGCAATGCAGCGTGGAAGAAATTAAAATTTTGATAAATAACGGAAAATAAGATAATGAAAGCTACTTTATTGAGATCGTCAAAAGGCGGCGAAGTTGTAAAAAAATATGTTAAAGCCGCGAGTCAGCACGTGGCTCCATCGAATGGCGAATGGGCGGTAAAAAAATCAAATTCTGACCGCGTGACTAAAATTTTTGATAGCCAACGAGAAGCGCTTACTCGTGCAATTAAAATTGCAGTAAATCAAAAATCAGAAGTCGTGGTTCATAGAAAAAATGGACAAATTAGAGAAAAAAATTCTTACGGGAAAGATCCTTTTCCACCTATTGATTACAAATCTTAGCAAGCAATGACTCAAGAATATTCAATTTTAGCAAACATTAAACTACTCGAAAGCGATCCTAGATCTCCATTGGGAGTAATCTTTACAGTAAGAGATGGCTCATTCACAGAGTTTGAAATATCTTTATTGGCCACAAATGGAAGGGACAACAAACTGGTATTTGGCATTTCCGACGCCGTTGGAATGAGAAAAACTTGGCCCGTCAGAGAAAGCGAGGAAACAAAAAAGCCATTCTATATATTTATTGGGATTAGAAAAAATGGAGAAACTGCTGAAATTGAAATTCGCCTAAACAACAAAGTTATTTTTAAGGGCGTAGAAGAATTTCTTTGGCCAATAAATTTAAATCCCAAAATAATTTTAGGCAGTCCTGTAGGAGGAAGCTTCCCCTGCAAAATAAGTGAGGTTGTGGCTTACGATAGGTATCTAGATGATATCGAAATAAACACTTTAAGCGATTACTTAAAAAACAAAGAGAACAATCAAACATTCGCAAAATCAATGGAGCTAGGATTAGGAAAATATGTCGAACTCAAAAAATAAAGAAGACACTACAAAACTCATAGAAAAATCAGTTGTAAATTTAGAAACAACTATAAATGAAAACTCCGTTACCGCTGCAGAACCTAATGGAAATCAAATTTTATCCAAAAATTGGGAAATCTTTCTAAAAAAGCTTGTTTGGAGCAAGAATTTTAAAAACACTTTTGCGAATAGTGAACTTGGAAAGATTTTATACAAAGATTTAGAAAATAATTTTAGGTTTTCTGTAAATTTAGTATTCAGGTCTATTGTGATATGCGTTCTTCTAATTTGCATCTTTGTCATATCTGTATTTTATCAAGTTCTTATTAGTTATAATCCTTTCGTTGAAAAAATCGTTAATCGATTAAATTTAAATATAAAACTTGAATACAGCGAATTTGTATCTGGTGGCGTTACAATACAAAAAACCCTTTTGATACCAAGTGAGGCGGTTCTTATTGTTCTGATAGTTATTATTTCTCTGATTTTTAGACTAAGAATAATATCGCGCTTTAAGTCGCTAATCGATTCTTTTTCAAAATTACGCAGCCCGAGTTAAGAATGCCCCAAAAATTCAAAATCCATTCCAAATTCGAGCCGGCGGGCGATCAGCCGCAGGCTATTGCTAAGTTAGTTAAAGGCTTAGAAGAAAAAAAACAAAATCAGGTTTTGCTTGGAATTACTGGGTCGGGCAAGACTTTTACGATGGCGAATATTATTCAGAAGACGCAGCGACCGGCCTTAATCATGGCGCACAACAAAACTCTTGCAGCGCAACTTTACGGCGAAATGAAAGAATTTTTCCCAGAAAATGAAATCGGTTATTTCGTTTCGTTTTACGATTATTATCAGCCCGAGGCTTATATCCCTAAGTCTGATACTTACATTGAAAAAGATTCTGCGATTAACGAACAAATTGATCGATTGCGCCACGTGGCGACTCGCGCGCTTTTCGAGCGTCGCGACACAATTGTTATTGCGTCGGTTTCCTGCATTTACGGTATTGGATCGCCAGAATTTTATTCCAACATGGTTTTGCGTTTAAAAGTTGGTGAAGAAATTAATCGCCAAAAACTTTTGTTGCGCCTTGTCGATCTGCAATATGAACGCAACGACATTGCTTTTGAGCGTTGCAATTTTCGCGTTACGGGCGACACGGTTGATGTTTTTCCATCGCATGAAGATCAGCGCGCTTGGCGTATTTCAATGTTTGGCGATGAAATTGAAGAAATCACCGAATTCGATCCGCTTACGGGCGAAAGCTTCGGCAAGCTTGATTCAATCGCACTTTATCCTTCTTCGCATTATGTTGCGCCGCCCGACGCCTTACAAAACGCCATTCGCCAGATTAAAAAAGATTTAGCGGTGCGCGTCGAAGATTTAGAAAAACAGGGTAAAATCGTTGAGGCTCAACGCTTGAATCAACGTACAACTTACGACATGGAAATGATGTTGACGGTTGGAAGTTGTAAGGGAATTGAAAACTATTCGCGCTATTTGACGGGCCGTCCAGCGGGCTCTGCGCCGCCAACACTTTTTGAATATTTGCCCAAAGATGCATTACTTTTTGTCGATGAAAGTCACGTTTCAGTCCCGCAAATTGACGGCATGTATAAAGGCGATTTTGCACGAAAATCGAATTTGACCGAACATGGATTCCGTTTGCTTAGTGCGCTTGACAATCGTCCGCTAAAATTTGCAGAATGGGAAAGTTTTAAGCCGCAAACGATTTATGTTACTGCAACTCCGGGAAAATATGAGATGGCTAATACTGACGCCGAAATTGTTGAGCAAATTATTCGCCCAACTGGTTTGCTTGACCCAATTTGCGAAATTCGTCCCGCCAAAACTCAGATCGACGATTTGATTGGCGAAGTTAAGGCAGCCAAAGAGCGCGGCTTCAGAACTTTAGTTACAACTTTGACTAAAAAAATGGCGGAAGATTTAACTGATTATTTAACTGATGTTGGAATTCGAGCAGTTTATATGCATTCCGACATTGATACGCTTGATCGCATCGAGATCATTCAGAATTTACGTTTGGGACATAATGATTGTTTGGTTGGCGTAAACTTGCTGCGCGAAGGTCTTGATATTCCTGAATGCGCGTTGGTGGCAATTCTTGATGCCGATAAAGAAGGATTTTTGCGTAACGAAACTTCCTTAATTCAAACGATTGGCCGTGCGGCGCGCAACTCGGAAAGCAAAGTTATTCTTTATGCTGATAAAGAAACTAAGTCGATTAAAGCTTCATTGGAAGTTACGGAACGCCGCAGAAAAATTCAAATCGCTTACAATAAAAAACATGGAATTACGCCAACTACGACGAAAAAAGCTTTTGGCTCAGCGTTGGCGAATCTTTACACCAAACGCTCTAACGAAGATGAAGATTTTGTTGGATTTGGTAAAAAAAATCTTCCAGATCTCAAATATATTGAGGGTTTGAGAAAAGAAATGATTGAAGCGGCTGGAAATTTGGAATTTGAAAAGGCTTCGAAGATTCGCGATGAAGTAAGAAAATTAGAAAATTTATTGCTGATTTAAATTTAATAAAAAGAATGCCGCCCCTCACTTAAAAAAAAGAAATGGCGGGATAGCTCAGCTGGTAGAGCAACGGGATCATAATCCGCAGGTCGGGGGTTCAAATCCCTCTCCCGCTACCATTTCTTCAAGCCGTTGGCCATTTAATATAGAGTTTACCGACTATAAATCTCAAGCCGAAACGTGCGTTGTGGCACGTTTCTCCCCGCTACCATTTCTTATTGTTTTGAAGTGTTAAAGCATCCTTCACCGCTTTCTTTGTAAAACCCAATCCTTCGTTATAATTTTCTTCGGACATCGCTTCTGAAATTGGAATTAGCGCCGGACAATGATGATTGATTTCGCCCAGCATTACAGAATTTCCATCGCCAACTAAAATAAAATCGGCGCCAAGTTCGATGATGTTTTTATATTTTTCGCGCAAGTCAGAATTCAAAATATCTAAAACTATTTGGCATTCTTGAAGTAGTGATTTTCTTTCTGCTGCGGGCAAAATTGTAATTGGCTTCGAAACTGCTTTACCAGCGGTGTAGCAGGTTGTGAAATCGTCATCGATTTCTTGTCGAGCGCTGTTTCTAAAAGTATAACCAGCGCAGTAAAAATTTCCTTTTTCATCTTTCAAAATATTAGCGCGAATGTCGCCGTCTTTGATTCCCTCAAGAAAAGGCTGAGCTAAAATTTCGGCGTTATATAATTCTTTTGCTGAGTTTCTGATCTCTTGAATTTCAAGCTCTTGCACCAATTTTTCTGCTGGAATTTTGTTCTCTTTCACGCGCTGAATATAACATAAAATGGTGATTAATTCTTTTAATTCTGCGGCGCTTAAATCTTTTTTAATTTTGTAAATTTGCGCTTCGGTTAGAAGTGAAATCTTCTGCGATTTTAGTTTTTCTAAATCCATGCCAGAAGCGCTAAATTGTAGAGCAAAAACCCCTAAAGATTGCGCAGAATTTTTTGGCTTAATTACAATTTTTGGATCATTTTTTGCGCCGAAAATTTCGTGATATTTTATCTTCATCAAATTAATTGCCGCAGAAAAATCTGCGTCGTCAATTTTAAATTCAGCGGTTGGAGTTGCGATTGTTCTTCTTAAAATTTTATTAATCTCTTGCGGAGTTTCTTTATCTTGCAGCTCTTCAAAATTTGCTGCAAAAGGATAATTAAAAATGTGTTGGGGGAAAATTTTCTTAATCGTCATTAGTGTTTGCGCCACGTTTTTCAAGCCTTCAGGCGGAAATGGTGCTTTCATCGGTTCGATTCTTTGTAAGATAAAATTAACTTCGGCGAGTGGTAAAAATAAATTTGCTGAGTTGGTAATTTCTAAAAAATCGCCGAGTTTTTTATTTTCTAAATGGGCTAATTCCCGATATTTTGCAGCGGCGCATAGGTTTTTTATTTCGTGATTATTTTTACGAAATTCTGCTGCTAATTTCAAACCGTCGGCTTTTTTTAAATGCAGCGTTGCGATTGATTCTTGGATTTGCTTTGGAAAAACCGCGCCATCTTTGGGTAAATTATAAATGTAAATTTCATGGCCCAGCTCGAAGCAAGAAAGAATATAGGACAGCGTGGTATTTCGGCCCAAAGCCATCTGGCATAAGGGTTCGTTTATTATTACTAAAGTTTTCATCATCTTAAACTTGGCTTAGATTTTGTAGTGGCGAAGTGGCTAAAATTTCAGATACTTGCAATTAACTTCCCCAACTTTTAGGTTTTACGGCCCGCAGCACTTGAAACTAAGTTAATAACTACCTTGAAACATGTCAAAAGATCTAGCACAAACTTCGCCATTCTTTAGCGCGAATGTGGTTTTTATCAGCGAACTTTATCAAAAATTTTTGCAGAATCCTGCGTCAGTTGACGCTTCTTGGGCAGAATTTTTTAAGCAAAATGCCGACGAAGTTAAATCAATTTTAGCTGATTATAATGGCCCAGCTTGGGCGAAAAGAAATTTGAAAGTTGTGGGATCGCAAGATTTCGACATCTCTTCAAATGTGCCAAGAGAAGTTAAAAAAGATGTGAAAGTTTCGGCTCCAACAAACGTTGCGAGCAAAGATTTAAATATCCGCGTTGCCAATTTGCTTTCAGCTTACAAAAGATTTGGACATTTAGCGGCAAACCTTGATCCAATTGGTTTGAGCCAGCCAGAATATGTTGCAGAAATTGATCCAAAAAATCACGGAATCACAGCGGAAGATTTAGAAAAAGAAGTCGAATTCCAAGGTCAAAAAGCCAAAATTTCTCAAGCCATCGAATATTTAAATTACGTCTATACCAATAAAGTTGGTGCGGAATTTGAATATATTCACGATGCCAGCGAAAAAGAATGGATGGCTCACGAAGTTGAAAGCAAGCTGCTTGCCGAACTTCCAAAAGATGAAAAAATCAAAATTTTAAAAGAAGTAATTAGAACGGGCGGCTTCGAGCATTTTCTGCATAAACGCTTCCCTGGAGCCAAAAGATTTTCGGTTGAAGGTGGCGATGCTTCGATAAGTTCGGTTGAAAAAATTATTGATGTTGCGGCAAAAACTGGTGTGAAAAAAATCGTCATCGGCATGGCGCATCGCGGACGTTTGAACACTTTGACAGGAATTATGGGTAAACCTTATCACCAAATGATTTCTGAATTTAAAGGAACGCCGGGAATGCCTGAAGGAATTACCAAATCGGGCGACGTAAAATATCACATGGGTTACGCGTCAACTCGCGAAATTGCTGGCAATAAGATTGACTTATCTTTGGCATTTAACCCTTCGCATTTGGAGGCGGTGAATGTGGTTGCTGCTGGCAGAATCCGCGCTAAACAAGCGCTTTTTGGTGACGCGACTGGTGAATCAGCAATGGCGCTTTTAATTCACGGCGACGCGGCTTTCGCTGGTCAAGGTTCGGTTGCAGAAAGCTTGATGATGAATGGTGTAACTGGCTATAATACTGGTGGCGTGATGCATGTAATTATTAATAACCAAATCGGATTTACGGCAAATCCGACCGATTCGCGTTGCACCAAATATGCTTCCGATCTTGCTAAAGCAATCGAGGCGCCAATCTTGCACGTTAACGGCGATGACGTTGAGGCAGTTGTAAAAGTTTCCGACATCGCAATGCGTTACCGCCAAGCTTTCAAAAAAGATGTGGTAATTGACATAATTTGCTATCGTAAATATGGCCACAACGAAGGTGATGAGCCACTTTACACCCAGCCAGTAATGTACACCAAATTAAAAGATCATCCGAATTTGGAAAAAATTTATTCACAAAAACTGATCGCAGAAAATGTAATTTCAGAAAACGAATATCAAAAATTAGCTGCTGATTTCGAAGCGCTTTTATCGGCAGAATTTGACAAAGCTTCTGACTATAAACCAAAAGAAGCAGATTGGTTAAAGCGTGATTGGAGTAAGGTCGTTGATGGCGACACTTCTGTTGCAAAAACTGCGGTGGATCAAAAAAATCTTAAAGAATATATCGAAAAAACTACACAAATTCCGGCTGATTTTAACGCTAATCCAAAAATTTCTCGCCAGCTTGAAGCCAGAAAACATGCGGTTGAAAGCGGCAAAGACATTGATTGGGGATGCGGCGAAGCTTTGGCCTTTGCTTCACTTCTTGCGCAGGGAATTCCAGTGAGAATTACTGGTCAAGATTCTGGTCGCGGAACTTTTTCGCATCGTCATTCAGTGCTTCACGATGCTTTGACTGGTAAGCGTTACAACATTTTTTCGCCTTTCGAAAAAACTGCAAAATACGAAGTTTACGACTCAGTTTTATCTGAATATGGCGTACTCGGTTTTGAATATGGTTACTCGCTTTCAATGCCAAATGGTTTAACAATTTGGGAAGCTCAATTTGGTGATTTTGCCAACGGCGCACAAATTATTTTTGATCAATTTATTGCTTCATCAGAAGTGAAGTGGTTAAGAAAATCTGGCCTTGTAATGCTACTACCGCATGGTTTTGAAGGCCAAGGTCCTGAACATTCTTCAGCGCGTTTGGAACGTTGCTTACAAGCTTGCGCTGATAATAATATGCGTGTTTGCAATATCACAAATCCAGCAAATTTCTTTCATGCGCTGCGTCGTCAAGTGATTGGAAAAGATCGTAAACCTTTGGTGGTGATGTCGCCAAAATCTCTGCTTCGTCACAAGTTAGCGACCGCAACTCTGAATGAATTTTCTGATCTAACTTTCCGTCCTTTAATTGCCGAAACCAATAAAATCGCGGCTGATGATCGGGTTCGCAAAGTTATTCTTTGTACCGGAAAAGTTTATTACGAATTATTCGAAGCGCGCGAGGCCAATAAAATCAACGATATCGCGCTTATTCGTTTAGAACAACTTTATCCTTTCCCTAAAGAAGAATTAAAAGTTGAGCTGCAAAAATACAAAAATTCCGAGATTATTTGGTGTCAGGAAGAGCCGAAAAATATGGGTGCGTGGAAGTTTGTCGATGATTTAATCGAAGAAACTTTGGTTGAAGTTAAACACAAAACCGCTCGTCCAAAATATGTTGGAAGAATTGCCTGCGCTTCTCCAGCAACGGGCTACGGTTCATACCACGCCAAAGAGCAAAAGAATTTAATTGACGAGGCTTTAAAGTAATTTAAGTTTTTGTTAGTTTGGAAATTAATTTCATTTACCACATGAAAACAAAAGATATTCTTAAAGAAGAAATGGCTTCTATAAACTCTTAATGACGATAGCGTCAGCTATAGCTAGTTCTACAGCTGGTTGGTTACCCAATAATATTGATGAAATATTATCCCTAAAATTCATTATTGTTTTTGGAGTGATGTTGATTTTTTTAACTTCAACCGCCTCTTTTCTTTTTAAAGCCACCAAAAAAATCAAGGAGCAGAGTTATGAATAGTATCGAAATACTTAAAATTGCTGCATT
This sequence comes from uncultured Rhizobium sp., assembly GCA_964434225.1. Classification (GTDB taxonomy): domain Bacteria; phylum Pseudomonadota; class Alphaproteobacteria; order Rickettsiales; family UBA1997; genus UBA2645. Next base: position 72,218 of record CAYSUM010000006.1, on the reverse strand, counting down.
AGTAATTCCTACAATAGTTTTTTCGTCAGTCTGTTTTTGGGCTGTTCACACTCTGGAAAAAAGCGATAAATACACAAACGTAAAACCAAAAAAGCTTAACTTAAATTAACGCAAACATGACTATCGAAATCAAAGTTCCGGCACTCGGAGAATCAGTATCAGAAGCTTCAATAGCGAAACTTCACAAAAAAGTGGGCGACGCCGTAAAAGCTGATGAATTAATCTGCGAACTTGAGACTGACAAAGTTACTCTCGAAGTTAACGCTCCATCAAATGGCGTGATTGCTGCCCTGAATGTTAAAGAAGGTGACAGTGTAAAAGTTGGCGATTTGATCGCTTCGATGTCTGCTGGCGGTGCGGCGGTTGTTGCTAAAGCTCCTGCTGTGGCTCAAACTCAAGTGCCTGCGGTGCAAAATAATTCTGCTTCTGCGTTTCTTTCCCCAGCTCCAAAAAAATTAGCTGCGGAAAATAATGTTGATACTTCTGCAATTGCAGGAAGTGGCAAAGATGGTCGCGTTACCAAGGGGGATGTTCTTGAAGTAATTTCTTCTGGTGGTGCTTCTAAAGCGAACGCTTCAGTTGTGGGCGTCAAAGCAACTGAACGTGTAAAAATGTCAAAACTTCGTCAAAAAATTGCCGAGCGTTTAAAGGAATCGCAAAATACTGCGGCAATCCTAACCACTTTCAACGAAGTTGATATGACTGAAGTCATGGCTTTGCGTGCTCAATATAAAGATGCTTTCGAAAAGAAACATGGAGCGAAACTTGGATTTATGTCTTTCTTCGTAAAAGCTTGCGTGACTGCTCTAAAAGAACTTCCGGCGGTTAATGCTGAAATTGAAGGAACTGACATCATCTATAAAAATTTCTACGATATTGGCGTTGCTGTAGGTTCGCCACAAGGTTTGGTGGTTCCGGTTCTGCGCGAAGCTGATCACTTAAATTTAGCGCAAATCGAAAAAGGAATTTTTGATCTTGGTTTAAAAGCCCGCGACGGAAAATTAACTATTTCAGATTTGACTGGCGCCACTTTCACCATTTCAAATGGCGGTGTTTATGGTTCATTAATGTCGACTCCAATCATCAATCCTCCACAATCAGCAATTTTGGGAATGCATAAAATCCAAGAGCGTCCAATGGTTGTTGCCGGTGAAATCAAAATCCGCCCAATGATGTATTTGGCGCTTTCTTACGACCACAGAATTATTGACGGCAAAGAAGCGGTTACTTTTCTAGTGAGAGTGAAAGAGCTTCTTGAAGACCCGCGCCGCTTGGTTTTGGATATGTAATTACCTAAATAAATTTTTTAATATTATGTCGGTTAGATTGAAAATAATCAGTCTAACCGACATTTTTTTTGTCAATAAATGTCATGGTTTTTCTATTTCTTAAAGCGGTTTTGATCGGTCTTTCCATTGCAATTCCTATTGGGCCGATTGCGACATTATTGATTAAAAATTCTCTTGAGCGTGGCTTTAAAAGTGGCGTTGCGGTTGGGCTTGGAGCTGCTCTGGTTGAGGGTTTTTACAGTTTTGTTGCCGCAGGAAGTTTCGTTTTTATCGCAACTTTTTTAAAAAATTATTCTGATTTGATGAAGTTAGTTTGCGCTTCTTTGTTGATCGCTTTAGGGTTTTATGAAATTAAAAAAGCGGCGAAAATTTCTGAATCAGAAATTAAAATGAAGAATCGCGGATTCACCAAAACCGTGCTTCTGGTGATGTTTTTAAATATCACCAATCCAATGACAATTGTGTTTTTTGCCGGAGTTTTTGCCGCAATTGGCGCCAGCAATTTTGACGCATTAAGTATTGCCATAATATCTTTCGGAGCGTTTTTTGGATCTTTTTCTTGGAGTGTTTTTTTGTCTTTTGTGGTGGCCAAAATGCGTCACAAAATTTCCCAGAAATGGATTAAAATTCTCAAAATTATTTCCGGTGTGATGATTGCTGGATTCGGCATTTACGGGATTAGCGACCTCTATTTATAAAACTTTTTCAATGATTATAATTTTTCTCAAAGCAATTTTGATTGGCCTTTCAGTGGCAATGCCAATTGGACCAATTTCGACATTGGCGATTAAAAATTGTCTGACGCGCGGATTTGCGATTGGTTTCGCTACCAGTTTCGGCGCATCAATCACCGAAGGATTTTACGGATTTGTTGCGACGGGCGGTTTGGCTTTCATCTCAAAATTTCTCACAACTTACATTTCTGAAGTAAAAGTTATAAGTGGAATGGCCTTGATTTTACTGGCTGCGTACGAAATCAAAACTGCTAAAAATTTCTCTTTCACTGAAATAAAAATGAAGTCGCGTGGTTTTTTTAAAACGATGTTTTTTGTCGCTTTCTTAACTTTAGGAAGTCCGATGACTATCGTTTTATTCGTCGGAGTTTTTGCGACAATGAGTGGCGCAGTTTTAAGTCAAACAGAAATGTTGGTTACTGTCGCCGGAATCTTCTCGGGCTCAGTTCTGTGGGCCTTTGTAATGTGCGGAACGGTCTCGACAATTCGTCATAAATTATCGGAAAAATTAATGGCGCATGTCAAAACTTGCGCCGGTTTGATTATTGGCGCATTTGGCGCTTACGGAATTTGCAGCGTTGCTCTTTTTTAAATTTCAGAAATTTTTCCGATCTCTTTCATCAAAATATTTTGCGCCGCACTTTTGCGCCAATATAGACCAATCGTGCGTTTTGGGGCGTTGATAATTTTGACATAAGAAATTTTATCCTCTTTTTTTACGGCAATTTCTGGCATTAAAGTTATGCCAGAACCGTTAATTATCATTTGACGCAAAGTTTCTAAACTGCTGGCGCGAAAATCTTGCTGCTCAAATGCGCCAAGTATCGAACAAGCTTCCAAAGCTTGGTCGCGTAAGCAATGTCCATCTTCCAACAGCATTAATTCGGCGCCTTTTAAATCTTTTTTGTCGACCTTTTTATTTTTTGCCAATGAATGTTTTAGCGGAACTGCGAGCAAAAATTCTTCACTAAAAATTTTTTGCACTTCCAAAACTTCATCGTCTTGAGGCATGGCAATAAAGGCGGCATCGATTTCGCCAGTTTTTAATTTTCTTAAAAGTTCTTCGGTTTTTTCTTCGACCAAAAGTAATTTTAATTTGGGAAATTTTTTAGAAATTTTGCTCACAACTTTCGGAAAAAAATATGAGGCAAGGGTTGGGAAGGCGCCAATTCTGACTTCTCCGCTGAAAGGATCACAAGAATTCTTGGCGATATTTTTTATCTCTTCAGCTTCGCGCAAAATTATTTCTGCCTTTTTGATAATCTCTTTTCCAACTTTAGTGATTAGAAAATTTTTCTGGGAACGTTCAAAAATCTTTACGCCAAGTTCGTCTTCCAGCTTTTTGATTTGCATACTTAGCGTCGGTTGCGAGACGAAAGATTTTTCGGCGGCGCGAGCGAAATGCTCTTCTTTTGCTAGAGAGATTAGATATTTTAGGTCACGAAGATTCATAGATAAAAACTATTAAGATAATTAGAACAATCGATTTCTCTTATTAAAGATGGCGAATAATTTACGCAATCTCAATGTTAATAAGGCTTCATTCTGACTTTGTAGAAGTGACGCCTCAGGCAACATTGAGGTTAAATTATTAAAAAACTTAAAACGGAGAAATTTATGTTAGGAATCAAAGATACCTTCCCGCAATTCAGTGGTAAAGCGGTTGTAACCAACGACGTTCACGATGCATTCATCGATATTAGCAACGAAACTTACCGAGGAAAATGGTTGGTGATGTTTTTTTGGCCGAAAGATTTCACTTTCGTTTGTCCGACTGAAATCGCTGAATTTGGAAAATTGAATGAACAATTCAAAGATCGTGATGCACAGTTGATTGGTTCCAGCGTTGATTCAGAATTTGTGCATTTGGCGTGGAGAAGTCAAAAAGATGAATTAAAAAATTTACCATTTCCGATGTTTGCCGACGTAAAACGTGATTTATCGCAAGCTTTGGGAATTTTAGATAAAGACGAAGGAGTTGCGCAGCGCGCGACTTACATCGTTGATCCGCAAGGCGCGATCAGATTTGTTTACGTTACAGATTTGAACGTAGGAAGAAATCCGGCGGAAGTTTTGCGAGTTTTGGATGCGCTGCAAACCGATGAACTTTGCCCATGCAATTGGAAAAAAGGGGATGAGGTGATCAAGGTTTGATCGATGTATGGGCGGGGGTTGCAAACCCCGTCCAGCCCAAAATTGCCATTGCAAATGCTTTAGTGCGAAGCAAAACAGATAATTAAAATATAAAAAATATGAAAAATTTAGAATCTTTAAAAGCGGTAATTCCTGATTATGCAAAAGATGTAAAAATAAATTTGGGAAGCTTGATAAGCCCAGAGAATCAAGGGATTACGACCAAACAAGTTTTTGGCGCAGCCCTAACTGCCGCTTATGCTACAAAAGAAAAAATTCTGATCAAAATTTTAGAAAATGAAGTGCAAAATATTTTATCAGAAGTTGAAGTAAAAGCTGTTAAAACCGCAGCCAGCTTGATGGCGATGAATAATATTTATTATCGTTTTTTGCACATTAGCGCTGACAAGGAATATGCGCAAATGCCAGCAGGACTTAGAATGCAAGGCATCGCGAGTCATGGAATCGATAAAATTGACTTCGAAGTTTTTTCATTGGCGGCTTCAATTATTAATGGTTGCGGTATGTGCATTGATGCTCATGCTAATCAATTAACCAAACACGGTTTTACAAAATACCAAGTTCAAATGGTCGCTAAAGTTGCGGCTGTTGTGAATTCGGCGGCGCAAGTTTTAATAATCGAAAATCAGGAGCAATATGAAAAATCATCAAACGATCGCTAATTTAGAAAAAGTTCTGGCCAGTTCTTACGTGATGTCGCTAAAGCTGCAGAACTATCATTGGAACGTAGTTGGCGAAAATTTTAAATCGCTGCATGAGCTATTTGGTGCGCAATATGAAGAATTATCCGCTGCAATTGATGAAATTGCGGAACGCATGAGAGCCTTAGGATCAAAGGTTGAAGGCACTTTTGAAAATTTTACTAAATTAAGTAAAATTAAAGGTGGTGATAAAAATTTGGATAAAAAAGGAATGATTCAAGATTTGATCGCGAGTAACGAAATTCTTGTCGAAGCTTTAAAAGCGGGGATTAAAACCGCTCAAGAAGAGGCGGACGAAGTGACTGCCGATATTTTTATCGGCAGAGCAACTTCTCATGAAAAAGCGATTTGGATGCTGACAGCGAGTCAGTAATTTATTTAATCACTTCGCAATTGCCGTTGGCGATGTAGGCGTCTAAGCCAACGGTGGTGATTTCTTTGTAGCGGCTGTCGCCTAAAACTCTGATTAAAGTTCCAACTGGACCTTCGGTTTGTACGTTAGTGAAAACGCCAGTTTGTCTGATTTGAGCTGGATAAGATTCGCAGATTTTCTTCTCGCAGCGAGTAATCAATTTAGCTTTTTTGTCTAAGATCAAATAAGTAAAAACCTCTCTTTTTGGACATTCTCTCTTGGTGCAAATAAAACCGCTTTTTGGTTCACATTTTAATTTTCGCCAGTCGTGCGCGGCTTTGAAATATACTTCAGCTTCAGCAAAAACTTTTTTCAAATCAGTGCCTTGAAGTGCTGGAACATCTTCTTCTAGTGATGATTTATGTTTCTTGTTAATGGTGGTGGTGATTTTTGGGTCGACAATAGTTGCATTAATTGGATCTGCTTTTTTTTCGCTAAGATGACAGCTGGCAGAAAAAGAGAAAATTGCAGTGAGTAAAATCGCGAATCTGATTTTCATGATAGTTTAAAATTTGGTTAATAGTTGGTTTGAAACGAATAATTGGTTTAGAAAAATAAAAGAAAAGGAAGTTGTGTTAGCTAACGGCGTCTACTGAATTTTTTTAAAAATTCTGTTGAAGCGAATTGAATGACCCCAATCCCAAAATTTTAAAATATTTTCTTCAGCAGAGAAAAAAATTAGGCGCGCTTTTCCTACTAAATTTTCTTTGGGAATGAAGCCGACTTGAGTAAGAAATCTGCTATCTTGTGAATTGTCGCGATTATCTCCCATCATGAAATAATAGCCGTAAGGCACTTCATAAATTCCAGTATTATCTTGCGGCGCGTCTGGATTTTCATCCAAAGTTTCGACGATTTTTCCTTCTGGCAAAGTTTCAAAAAATTGTGGAATTTCTTTATTATTTCCAAGTGTATCGGGATCAAAAAAACTGCCATCAGAAATTTTTTTTACTTCTAATTCATTAATATAAAGCGTGCCATCGCGCATTTGAATTTTATCTCCCGGTAATCCGATCAAGCGTTTGACGTAATTAATATCGGGATTGGAAGGCAGGCGAAAAACTACAACATCACCACGTTGCGGTTCGTTTGCAAAAATGCGGCCAGAAAAAATGTCGAATCCAAAAGGAAAAGAATAGCGACTATAACCGTAAGAATATTTCGAGACGAAAATATAATCACCAATCAGAAGCCCTGGTTTCATTGAGCTGGATGGGATATGAAAAGGTTCGAAGAAAAATGAACGGATAATTCCAGCGCAAATTAATGCGGTAATTAGGGTTTTTAAAAAACCGGATTCAGGTTTTTTAGTGGTTGATTCTGAAGGCATTAGAAGTTGAGTTGAATTTGATGCAGTTTAAAAGTTAAACTTTTTAGCTTCGTGAAAAGATTGAACTAAGTGACCGCGATATAGCTAATTTGCAATAGTGCTACTAACTATTTTATGCTAAAGACTGATTCCAGATTCGCAGATTATGATTAATGCCAAATTATCAAAAGATTATTCGACTTTTGCTATTGTCATCGTATTAGCAGCGATGTTGCTAGTCGGGGTTTTTACCTACCTTTCTTTTAAAGAGAATTCAATTGAAAATTCTCGTAATTTGCAAAAAGCCGCCAAGAACATCGAAGCTACAATTTCCGAAACATTCAATTATAGCAATCAAATCAACAACCATATCGGATTACAAATCGCGCAAAATGATGTCACTGACTTAAAATTTATTCTCAATCTTTTTAACGAAGCTAATAAAATTAAACATCGTAATACCGAACTATTTTCTTGGTCATCTTTTGATTGGGTTGATGCCAATAATTTTCAGTTGGTGAATAGCAAATTGGGAATTCGCAAAAAGCCGCCAAACATGTCGGGGCGCCAATATGTCAGGATGGCTTCTAAAAAACCATGGACTTTGCAATTATCATTTCCAGCCTTAGGAAATCCCAGTAAGATATGGGTAATTCCAGCGGCAACGGGAGTTGTAGATAAAGAAGGAAAATATTTGGGTCTGATTTCAGTTGGTTTTGATATTAAAGAATTTGAAGCCCGAGTTACGCAAAGATTGAACGAAGTATCAAGCTTCATTGTTATTGATCATGATCTTAGGATTATCATACATTCGCCTGAAATTAATCTGGCGCAAGATAGTGATTTTTTTCAAAAAAATTTCAAAGCTGAAATTTTTACCGATAATGAAGGAATGCTGGGTAAGGGTATTGAAGTTGATAACGTTGTTTTTGATCACTACGTTAAAATCTCTAAATATCCTTACATTGTTCTAACTGGCTTCAATAAAGGCTTCATCCATAAACAATTTGCGGCTTTAATATTGCCCAGAATATTAGAATTAGTTTTGGTGATGATATTTTTACTGATGATTTTATATCTTTTTGCCGTGCGTTTTTCTTTGTTGGGGCAGCAAAAATTGCTGATTTCTTCGCTGGAAAAAACCAATAAAGCGAAAGATAAAATGATGTTCTCAATCGCTCACGATATTAAAAATCAGATCTACGGAATTCATGGATTGTCGAAATTAATTCTGGATAAAAAATCGCGCGCTGAAATTGCTCAAGACGCTGATTTGCAGGTGATTGAAGCTATTTCCGATCAGTCGGAAGAGATGATGTATTTCGTCAAAGATTTACTTGATGACAACTTAGTTGAAGACGGCGGATTTGATTTGGGTAAAATTGAAAAATGCCAAATTAAAAGTTTGATTCGCGGCGTAATTTTGATGAATGGCAAATTGGCTTTAGAAAATTATGTTGAGCTAAAAACTGAAATTGCCGATGAAATTCCTGAACTTGCTTGCGATCCAAGAAGAATGAAACAAATTCTGACGAACCTAGTGGGAAACGCCATCAAATATAGTTATTCCGAATCTCAAGTTGTGATTGCGGCAAAATATTTGCCTCAGAGCGATGAAATTTGTATCGAGATTTCCGATCAAGGCTATGGAATGGATAAAGAAGCTCTGGAAAAATATCTCAGCGGTTTTGGTGCTCAAATTGATAAATCTGAAATTATTAAAGAGAAGGAGTTGGAAACTCACGGAATTGGCATGTCAATTGTGTTGCGTTTGGTTGAGTTGCATCAAGGAAGGATTGAAGCTGAATCGACCAAAAAAATCGGAACCAAAGTTCGCCTTTATTTTGTGCCGAAAAAATTAAAAATTGATCAAGATGAAAAATTGGTGCCAAATATTTTGGAAGCCGTGGTTAATGACGGTAAAGCCAAATCAATTTTGCTGGTTGAAGACAATCCAATTAATATTAAGATCACGACAAAAGTTTTAGAAAGGGGTGGTTATCGCGTTGCTCATGCTGACAATGGCAAAGAGGCTTTGAAGATGTTGGATCAGGAAAATTTTGATCTGATTTTAATGGATGGCGAAATGCCAATTATGAATGGATATGAGGCGACAATCGCAATTCGCGAAGGTAGTATTTTTAAGAATTTTACCAAAAATAAAACCATTCCGATTGTGGCGTTAATGTCTTCTTCAGACCCCAAAACCATAGCTCGCGCCAAGGAAAGCGGCATGAATGATCATGTCGAAAAAGCAATTTCCAAAACCAGATTGCTCAGTGTGATTGAAAAATATTTGGTGAATTTGAAGTAGCAAAAGCACCGAGAAAGAGGGTTTTTCAGAGGCTCCAAAATTTATTTCAGCAAATTTTTTCCATCCATTTCTAATGGTTTTTTGATTCCCATCAAACTTAATATCGTCGGAGCAATATCGCTCAAGCGGCCATTTTCAAGATTTCTTGACCCATCAATATTTTTTCCAATTAAAATAAACGGCACCGGATTTGTTGTATGTGAAGTGTGAGGTTGGTGATTGTGATCAAGCATACATTCAATATTTCCATGATCTGCCGAGATCAGCATCACGCCATCTTTTTGCAAAATAATTTCTTCCAAAAGCCCAAGTTGGGTATCAATCGCTTCGCAAGCTTTAATTGATGGATCAAGCATGCCGCTGTGTCCAACCATGTCGGGATTGGCGTAGTTGACGACGATAAAATCGAATTTATCTAAAGAAATCGCAGCGCGTAATTTTTCTCCAATTTCATTTGCCGACATTTCTGGCTTTAAGTCGTAAGTCGCAACTGCGGGCGATTTTACCAAAATTCTTTCTTCGCCAGAAAATTCTTTTTCCTGTCCGCAAGAAAAAAAGAAAGTGACGTGAGCATATTTTTCGGTCTCGGCGATACGCAATTGCGTAAGTCCATGAGCTGATAAAATTTCGGGCAAAGAATTTTTTATTTCGAGCGCTGGAAATAAAATTTCGTAAAAATTATTTAATTTTTCGGAATATTCGGTAAGTGCGATTGAGTAAGAAAAACTCGTGCTTTCGCAAAGTTTTTCTGAAATTTGGCGAGCGCGATCGGCGCGAAAATTCGCAAAAATTAAAGCATCTCCATCCTTGATTCCGTTATATTCTCCGATGATGCAAGGTTTTACAAATTCGTCGGTTATACCGTTTTCGTAAGAAGTTTTTACGGCCGAGATCGCGTCAGAAAATTTTTCACCTTGTGCAGAAATTATGGCGTTAGTTGCAAGCTCAATACGATTCCAATTTTTATCTCGATCCATGGCGTAGTAACGTCCAGAGATTGTGGCGATTTCAATATTTTGGCATTGTTCCAAATAAAGTAGCGCACTTTTTTGCGCAACATCGCGACCATCTAAAAATATGTGAAGCAAAACTTTGACATCATTTTTTGCTAAAAATTCTGCCAGAAAAATAATGTGATTAATGTGCGAATGAACGCCACCGTCAGATAACAATCCCATCAAGTGACAGGTCTTTTCAGAGGCTTTTAAATCGGTAATTAAATTTTGTAATTTTTGATCTTTTTCTAAACTTCCATCAGCAATAGCGTTATTAATTCTTGGCAAATCTTGAAAGATAATTCGCCCCGCGCCAATTGTCATATGACCAACTTCAGAATTGCCCATTTGTCCTTCTGGCAAGCCAACCGCAAGGCCAGAAGTTTCAAGTTGTGAATGCGGATAAATTTTAAAAAACCGATTGTAATTCGGCAGATTTGCACGCGCGATTGCGTTATTAGAATCTCCATCATCACCAATCCCCCAGCCATCTAAAATGCACAGCAAAATCGGTTTTTTAATTTGTTTCATTGTAGTTTTTTTTAAAAAGTTTCTAAATCAAATTTTGAATTTCTTCGATTTTAATTTCGCTTTTTTCACCAGTTTTTCGATCTTTTACTTCAACCATTCCCGCCGCCGCTGACTTTGGTCCAACGATGATTTGAGTTGGAATTCCAATCAAATCGGCGATCGAGAATTTTTGACCTAAACTGGTTTTGGTGTCGTCGTAAATAACTTCAATGCTGCGAGCAGAAAGCTTGGTATAAATTTCTTCGCAAACTTTATCGCAAAGCTCGTCGCCTGCGCGCACGTTGATCAGGGCGATTTGGAAAGGTGCAATTTCTTTCGGCCAGATAATGCCATTGGCATCGTGATTTGCTTCAATTGCTGCGGCAACAACGCGAGAAACACCAATTCCATATGAACCCATATTTGGATAGATTTTGTCAGAAGCCGCGCCCATCACGCTTGCTTCCAAAGCTTTCGAATATTTTAAACCGAAATTGAAAATGTGACCAACTTCAATTCCGCGGCGTGAAGAAATTTGGCTTTCTGGAATTGGGCATTTTTCGACAACATGCATTTCATCGGCCATGGCGTAGAGACTTTGCATTTCCGCAATGTTTAAATTTGAAGATTGCGATAATTCGTCAAATTTTTTGTCGTAATAAATTGCGCTTTCTCCGGTGTCGGCAAGCAAATGGAATTCATGAGATAAATCTCCGCCAATTGCGCCAGTGTCAGCGCGCACCGCCATTGGTTTTAAACCCATGGCGCGGAAAATTTTGAAGTAAGTTTCGTACATCAAATTGTAAGTTTTTTTGGCAGAAATTTCATCGATATCAAAAGAATAAGCATCTTTCATCAAGAATTCGCGACCGCGCATTAAGCCGAATCGCGGGCGAATTTCATCGCGGAATTTCCAGTGAATTTGATAGAAATTTTTTGGCAAATCTTTGTAAGACGTAATATTTTTGCGGAAAATATCGGTGATCACTTCTTCGTGAGTTGGTCCGTAAAGAATGTCGCGATCGTGACGATCTTTAATGCGCAACATTTCTTTGCCGTAAGCGTCGTAGCGACCAGATTCAATCCATAATTCTGCAGGTTGAATCGTTGGCATCAAAACTTCGAGTGCACCGGTTTTATCCATTTCTTCTTTAATAATTTTTTCTACCTTGCGCAAAACTCTTAAACCCAAAGGCAACCAAGTATAAATTCCCGAAGCGGTTTGGCGAATCATGCCTGCGCGAATCATTAATTGGTGCGAAACCACCGTGGCATCAACTGGATTTTCTTTGAGGGTTGGAATAAAATATTGAGAGAGTTTCATCGGTTATTTAGTAATTTGTTTTTTGATAAAAGCTTGCGCAACTCGAATTCCGTGGATGTCGATAGTGTGGTCAAGATTGGCAAAAGAATGTGATTCGTGAATAATTTTTTGCTGAGTCAAAATATTTTTGGCTTCGATAAAACACTCAAAAGGAAGCACAGAATCTTTTTCGCCGTGGATTAAGCAAATTTCTGGTTTGCAATTGCTGACATCGCCCACCATTTCTGGCAATACTATTCTTCCTGAAAAAGAAATAATTCCCGCTGGTTTTTCTTTCATCGCCAAGCCTTGATAAATCGCCATCATGCCGCCTTGCGAAAATCCAGCGATGAAAAGATTTTCAGATTTTAAGTTAAAGCGTTGTAATTGGGAGCTGATAAAATCGTTAAGAATTTTATTCGAATTTTTGATATTGTGAGCGATTTCCATCAAGGCTTTGCGATCAACGCCTCGATAAAGTGAAAACCATTGGTAAGAGTCGGGAAAGCCGCCTTCCCAAGCTTCAATGGCATTAGGAGAAATGTAATGCGCATCTGGCAAAACATATTCAAATTCATGCGCTAGATTAATTAAATTTTCGCCATTAGAGCCATAGCCGTGCAGGAAAATAACTAGATATTTGGGAGTTGCCGTGTTGCAATATTCGTAAAATTTTTGATTCCACATAGTCGAAATAATCAATAAAATCAGGGGTTTGAGGCCAATGCTCACAGTAGATAATCTTTCATTATTCAAAGATCACAAGAAAATTTTTGGACCTCTTGGTTTTTCGGTAAGCAGCTCTTCAGCCTTGATAATTACAGGCAAGAATGGCTGCGGAAAAAGTAGTTTGCTCAAGATTTTAGCGGGAATTTCTAAAGCCACGGAAGGAAAAATTTTATGGGGCGGCGAAGACGTAGAAAATTTTCGCGACGATTTTAATGGTGATTCACAATTTTTGGGACATAAAAATTTCTTAAAAACTGAACTCACTGTAAAAGAAAATTTAGAGTTTTACGCACGTCTTAACGCCACGATTGAAGCACTTCCTGCCGCTTTAAGTTTTTTTGGGATGACGGAGTTTGCAGATAAAAAAGTCAAAACTCTTTCCGCTGGTTGGCAAAAAAGAGTGATGTTGGCAAAATTGTTGGCATGTCCAGCGAGCGTTTGGTTTCTGGACGAGCCATCGAATAATTTGGACGCGCAAGGTAGGGAAAAATTACACGGATTAATTAAAACCAGAATCAAAGAAGAAGGTTTGGTTATAATTACAACCCACGACGAAGCCTTTTTTGACTTGGGTCCGCGACTTAATTTGGAAGATTTTATTTAATCTCGAAATTCGCATCCTCACCTTTCTGCAAGCCATTTAAAATCGCTGGCAGAATCTCTTTAAGTTTTTCATCCAACTGCCACGGAGCATTGAAAATAAACATTCCGCAGGCGTGCATTTTTGCTTCTTTAGAATCGTCGCCAATGTCGAAAGTGACATGCAAAACTTTTTCAAATTTCAATTCCGCCATCGCAGAATAAAAATTTTCCAACAGTTCGGAATCGTTTTTTATAATCGGATACCAAACCAAATACATGCCGTGAGCGAAGCGTTTATGGGCTTCTATAAGTCCTTCAACAATTTTGGCGTAATCAACAGAAACTAAACTTTGATCTTTTTCAAAAGCGGGATCGATGATGATAAGTCCGCGTTTTTCAAGGGGAGGAAGCTTAGAGCGCAAAAGGTGAAAACCGTCTTCGCAAGTTAGCGCAAATTTTGGATTTCCAGCAAAATTTCTTTTTAAAGTCTGAAAATCTTCGCGATTTAATTCGGCAAAAATTGCGCGATCGCGCGAACGTAAATAGTCTTTAATGATATAAGGCGAGCCGCAGTAGGTCTTCATTTTTTCTGGCAACTCAGAAATTTCGCAGCGATTAAGTTTTGCCAAAATTATCAATAAACGTGGTGGTAAAATTTCAGCAAAATTGGGCTCAGAAATTAGTTTTTTTATTCCATTCAAAGCTTCAGAAGTTACGAGAGATTTTTCGTCGAATAAGTCATATTTTGCGATGCCAGCGTGCGTATCTAAAACAAAAAAAGGCGCAGGTTTTTCGTGCAGTTTTTCCAAACAAAGTGTCAAAATAACATGTTTAAAAATATCGGCAAAGTTGCCGGCGTGATAGATGTGGCGATAGTTCATTTGTAATTTATCCAAAAAATATTCCGGTGATAATGTAATTCAAAAGCAGAATTACAATCGACGAAGCCACAACAGCATTGGTTGTGGCGATTCCCACACCTTCGGCGCCACCTTTAGAATTATAGCCGAAATAGCAGCCCATAATTGAAATTACAAAACCGAAGAAGGCTGATTTTGTAAGACCTGAAACCACATCAATTGTTTCCAAAAACTTGAAAGTGTTGGCTAAATAAGGTCCAGAAGAAAATCCCAAAGCGTGAACACTAACTAAATATCCGCCCATAACGCCGATAATGTCGGCGATTAAAACCAAAAGTGGCAACATTAAAACGCCAGCGATTACGCGCGGTGCAACTAAATATTTAAAAGGATTGGTTGAAAGTGTGCGCAGCGCGTCGATTTGTTCTGTAACTTTCATGGTTCCGATTTCAGCGGCCATTGATGCGCCAACGCGGCCAGCTACCATTAATCCAGCTAATACCGGTCCAAGTTCGCGAGTGATTGATAAAACTACAACTGTGGCAATCGTGCTTTCAGCGTTGAAGCGCGAGAATCCAGAATAGCTTTGTAACGCCAAAACCGCGCCAGAAAAAATTGCGGTAAGACCAACAACGGGAAGCGAATAAAATCCGATTTGCAAAAATTGGCGCAAAATTAAACGTGGATAAAATGGCGGCGTAAAACAGTGGCGAACTGCGCTAGTCATGAACAAAACCATTTCGCCAAGTTTGGCCAAATTAAATAAAGTGAAATGTCCGATCTTTTCTAAAAGATTTAAAATTTTTGCTGACATAATTTTTGTTGAAAATTTTTGAAACGTCGAAGAGACTAAATTTTATGCTCAAGATAAAAATCCAATCCAATTTTACCAAGTTTTTCGCCGCTATTCTGCTGATTCTTTTTGTTTCAAGCGGAAGTCTTGCGCTGTTTCATGCTTTTTCGCATCACGAAATTATCGCTGATGAAAGCGCATCAATCAAGGTGCAATCTCTAGAAAAAACTTTTTTTGCAAAAATAATTTTTGCCCATGAAAAATCTGCGGGAAAAAATTCGGAAAATTGTTTTTTATGCTCTTTTTCGAATTTTCAAAGTCAGGTTTCATTAGCGCCGAATTTAATTTTTCTTGCTGCTAGTTTTTATTTAGTTTTCGCATTTCGTAAATTTGATCGCGTAAAACTTTCTTATCTTCTTTCTTCCCAAGCCCCGCGGGCTCCTCCAGTAATTTCTTAAATAGCTACACATAAGCACGAATCCAAGATTTGACCTTGCCATACGATGGGGTCTGTCGTGCATCGTTTTCAATATTTAAGAAATTACATTTTACCCATGAAAAAATTCTCACTTTTGCTTTGCACTGCTCTAGCTTTTAGCACCTCGCCATCTTTTGCCAAAGATACTTTGGAATATGAAGTTACGGCCTCAAAACTTGATAAATCACGAAATAATTTATCGCCAACAACGGGCAGCAGCTCATTTTCTTTTGACGAAAAAGATATTGAAAACTTGCCGCAAGGGCAGGCCACTTCGTTAAATCAAGTATTGATGCGCGCTCCAAGTGTGGTAGCAAATTCGCAAAATCAAGTACATGTCCGCGGTGATCACGGCAATCTGCAATATCGCATTAACGGCGTAATGTTGCCAGAAGGCGTCAACGGTTTTGGCCAAAGTCTGGATACTCATTTTGCAAAATCGGTCGATTTTCTTACGGGCGCAATGCCTGCGCAGTATGGAATTCGCACCGCTGGCGTGGTTGATATTAAAACTAAAAGCGGCGCTTCGCTTAAAGGCGGTCGTTTGGAATTTACGATTGGCGGTAACGATACGTTTCGTTACAACCAGCAACAAGGAGGCACCAAAGGCAATCTCGATTATTATGTGAGTGCAACTTACATGCAAAATTCACGCGGTATTGAAGCGACAACGGCAGCCAGAAATTCCAGTCATAACGACGCTTCGCAAGACAACGTATTTGGCTATTTCTCGTATATTTTAGATTATTCGAAACGCTTGAGCTTTATCGTTTCGAACTATACCAACCGTTTCCAAATTCCCAATAATCCAAATCAAGAAGCGGCTTACACTCTTAACGGAGCCACTTCTGATTCGAAATATTTAAACGAAAAACAGGTCGATTCCGGTCGCTTTGCCGTGGCGTCGTTGCAAGGCGTTTCGGATTTAGATGTTGATTATCAAGTTTCGCTTTTTACCCGTTATAGCAATTTGCAATTTAAGCCAGATTACAGCGGCGATTTGATTTTTAACGGAATCGCCTCAAGCCTTGATCGCAGCAGTTTTGCTAATGGTGCACAAGGCGATTTTAGTAAAGATTTAAATGATAAAAATACTCTGCGTTACGGTTTTTACGTCAGCAACGATCAGGTAAAAAGTTCTTCGGAAAATTGGGTATTTGAAGAAGATGGTTCGGGAAGTTATTTGACCAATCCAAATAGAATTGACGAAAATAGTATCAAAAATTCTCAACTTTATTCGACTTACTTACAAAACGAATGGAAGCCGATAGAAAAATTAACTTTGAACTATGGCGGTCGTTTTGATATGTCGCGCGCTTATGTTAACGAATGGCAATTAAGCCCAAGATTTGGTGCGGTTTACGATTTAAGTAAAGCGACCAAAATTCATGCTGGCTATGCGCGTTATTTCACTGCGCCACCAACCTCAGCAATTTCTGAAACTGCGCGTGCTAAATTCGCCAATACAAGCAATGCTTCAGAAAGCGAAAATAATGGTAAAGTTAAAGCTGAAAGAACTCATTATTTTGATTTAGGAATTTCGCACAAAGCCAATGAAAATCTGACTTTGTCGCTGGATGGTTATTACAAGCAGATCAAAAATTTGCTTGATGAACATCAGTTCGGCAACTCTTTGATTTACACTCCTTTTAACTATCAATATGGCAAAGCTTACGGCGCTGAATTTAAAGCTGATTATCGCAAAGATAATTTCGAAGCTTATTTGAATTTAGCGGCGCAAAAAGCTTACGGTAAAAACATCATTTCTGGTCAATATATTCACGATTCGGAAGAGTTGAATTATATTGCTAATAATTATGTTACTTTGGATCACGTGCAAACTTACACAGCTGCTTTGGGATCTTCGTATAATTTTTGGGGAACAAAGTTAAGCGGCGATGTGCTTTACGGTTCTGGTTTACGTACGGGCAATAACAATAAAAATACCATGCCAGCTTACATGATTTTTAATGCCAGCGCTGCTCGCGATTTTTCGTTGCCGGTGATTGAAAAAATCAACTTACGTTTGGCGGCGGTAAACTTGACTGACAAAGTTTACCAATATTCTAACGGTTCGGGAATTGGTATTTCAGCTTCACAATATGCGCAGCGTCGTACTTTTTATTTAATTGTTTCAAAGAATTTTTAACGCTGCTGCAAATCAAACAAAATGATCAATAAAATCAGCAAAAATATTACAAAAAAATATGACCAGATTGGAGCGATTTTTCTCTCTTTTTTGGCTCATATTTTGTTGCTGATTTTATTATTTTTGTCGGTCTTAAAGCGGGATTCTAAACCTAATTTTACAATACTTGAGGTGTCGATAATTAGTTCAAATCACAAGTCAAACGCAGCATCGCAACAGCATAAAATAACCGCGGACAAAGTGGCGACTTCAACAAAATTTCACACTCATTTAGCAGAAGAATTGGCGGCGGTTGGCGGCGGTTCCAAAAATGCTGCTCTTGTGCATAACCCATTACCGCAAATTCCCGATGATTTGCGCGACGAAGCTTTTGTAAGCGAGGCGATTGCCAGATTTTATATTGCAGAGTCAGGAAATGTTGAGCGCGTTGAGTTAATCAAGCCTTGTGCTAATCCAAAATTGAATGTTTTGCTCTTAAAAAGTTTAAAGAATTGGAAATTTTCAGCGGCGCCAAAAATTTCAACACAAGATATTCGTGTAAAATTTAGAGTAGAGTAGCGCGTCTTTGATAGCGCACAAAAGCGATGTAAGAAAGCAGCAAGAAGCAATAAATTGCGTTCCAATTTGCCATGGTCAGATTAAGAAAAAAGAAGTTTGGCTCATCGCAGCGTACGGCGTTGGTTTTGAGCAATACATCTTTTAGCTCTTCCAAATTGTTGGCGCTGTTCAAATTTGAAGATGAACAAGTTGATGGCCCGCTGAAGATTTTTTTCTCAACGCCGCTGTGATAAAGTGCAATCGAAAAATTTATGAGCAGTGAGATTGTGCAAAAATAAAGTGCGATTCTTTTTGATTTTTCAGATTTGAAATAAGTTAGCGTCAGAGCAGCGGTGGCAACGATCGCCAGAAATGGCTTACGTTGGTAAAAACATAAATTGCAAGGCTCAATATCAAAAAAATATTGGGCGATATAAGCCAAAGTTAGGGCTGCAAATGAAGCAGATGAAAGCAAAATTAATAAATTACGATTGGTAATTTTTTTAAGCTTTATGGACATTTTTCTTTAAGATTTTTTTGGCCAGATCTTTGCGCAGCTCGACAGCTGGCTGATCAAAAGGATTAATTTTTTTGGCGTAAGAAATTAAAATTGTTTCCAAAAAACATTGCATCATTAGTCCGCCCAAAACTTCTTCATCAAGTTTTTTTATTTCGAAAATGCGAATCGGTAATTTTTTTTGATTCAAAACTTCAATCGTAGTTTCTTGCTCAACCTTAACAATGTCGCTTAATTTTTTGCCGCCAAACAAGGTGGTACAAGAGTCGATATCTTTTACTAAAAAATCGTCAGCATGTTTTTCCTGAGTGATAAAAGTAAAAAATTTATCTTTCGGGCCTTCAAGATAAAGTTGTAGCTGGCTGTGTTGGTCGACAGTTCCCATCGAATTAATTGGCGTGGAGCCAAAGCCTGACTTGCCCAGAGATTCTGCCCAAAGCTGGCGATACCAATCGGTGAAATTTTTTAAATTATCGACGTAAGGCATAATTACATTGTTGGTAAAGCCTTTGTCGTAAAGATAAAGTTGTGTGGCGCAAGAATTTGTGATGTCGTCATTTTCTAAAAAATTGGCGATAATTTTTTTTGCGCCCAAGCGAATCTTTGCGATATCAATGTCGCAAAGCAAGGCGGGAAGCATTCCTACGATTGAGAAACAAGAATATCTGCCGCCAATTTTTTCTGGGTGATTGGCAATTTCAGCGCCAATTTTTTTGGCGATTTTTCCAATCGAATTATTTTTGGATTGAGTGACGAATAAAAATTGATCAGCGTAATTAGCAATTTTTTGGCTCTTAACTTTATCAAGAACAATCAAGGTTTGGCAGATGGTTTCAATAGTTTCGCCAGATTTGCTGATGACGATAAAAAAAGTTTTTTTGAAATCTATTTTATCGAAAGCATTCTTAATAGTTGTTGGGTCAATCGATTCTAGAAATTCTAACTGATTTTGGTTTTTTAAAGCAGTAAGAGTTTTGCCGCCAAGACTTGATCCGCCAACTCCCAGCACAATAATTTTTTTGAAATTCTTTTTTGAATCTAAGATTTTTTTGGCGAGCTTAGCAAATTCTTCCAAATCTTTTTTGCCAAAAACCACATCGATTGGAGCCAGTTCTTCATTGGCAATTTCTTCTCGTAATTTTGTGGCGATTTTGGCGCAATCTTTGCGGTATTTTTCTAAAACTTTTGCAGCGGGAAGATTTTTGAATTGTTGCGAATAAAGAGTTCTGTAAGTCATTTAAGGATTAAATTTTTTAAAAAAGATAAGAATTAATCTAATTTGAGTGATTTTAAAATTAAGAACAAAGCTCAAATCTTGCCAAATAATTTTTTGGCGTCTTGTAATCTTTTTTTGCGTCCTTTAAGTTGAAGGCTTATCGCAAGTTGGAATGATGTCTTTAAATCTCTTCTTTTGGCTGGGTAGCAAAGTGGTAATGCAAGAGCCTGCAAAGCTTTTATGCGTCGGTTCGATTCCGACCCCGGCCTCCAAAAATCGGTGAAAACCGGCGTCTTTTGCGTTTTTGCGTCGTTAGAAAATTTTTTTATTCGGTTATGTACAGTTGAGTACACGCCCTCATAAAAAAATTTTCTGCCTAGCAGAAACGCAAAATACTTGGTTTTGACCGATTTTATTCCCGCATTCGGTGAATTTCTTGTCTCGATTTCCTTCTCTTATTTCGTTTCACTCGCTGGTTTGGTTGCGCTGCTATCTTCCTTTTTTAGAAATTTTTTTATTCGGTTATGTACAGTTGAGTACACGCCCTCATAAAAAAATTTT
>CAYSUM010000006.1:0-51975 GCA_964434225.1 uncultured Rhizobium sp. | reverse complement strand
TCCTTCTCTTATTTCGTTTCACTCGCTGGTTTGGTTGCGCTGCTATCTTCCTTTTCTTTCGGTAATTCTTGGCGCCCTTAGGTATAGAGCGTCGTCGTCTCGTTTGTCTTTTTTGTTAAATTTCTCTAGCGCTAGAAGGCCTACGGCGTCGGCTTCTGCGAATTCTTCGTGGGGAGATTTTTTGTTTGAAATTAAATTTTTTGCCGAGCCGCAAAGTAAGAAATTTTCTTTGGGGAGGAAGTTTTTTATGTCTTTTTGTTTTATTAATTGGGATTCGAGGATTGGTTTTAGTTTTTCGTTTTTTGATTCGAAGCTGGCGATAAAAAATTCATCCATTTTGGCGTCGATGGCGACGAAAATTATGCTTCCTTCTGTCATTCCAAGTGAAGCGAAGGATTTTGCAAGATGATGTTTGAAAGCAATTGCTTCTAGCGCATTGATCAAAATCAGTGGTTTGTTGGTGGCGATTTTCAGGGTTTTGGCGACGGTCAGGCCAATTCTTACGCCAGTAAAACTTCCTGGACCGTTGGTAGCAGCGATTAAGTCTAGGTCTTGGTACCAGATATTATTTTCTGTGAGAATTTTTTCGATTTCGGAAATTAAGAGTTCAGCTTGCTTCCCGCTCTCAAAAATAGTGTTTTTGGAGAGGATTTTTTGGTTTTCAAGAAGAGCTACCGAAAGTGTAGAATTAGTGGTATCGAAGGCGAGAATCTTCACTTTTTAGTTGATCACAGATTTGGCGTTTGGAACGTCGAGGGAAAAAGTTGGAATTTTTACGTCGAAAACTGTGCCATCATTTTTTTGCATTTGGTAATGTCCCGTCATGATTCCAGAAGGGTGGCGAAGATGCACGCCGCTTTCATATTGAAAACTATTGTTAGATAAAATTACTGGTTGATCGCCGACAACTCCTTCGCCGTTTACTTCTTGAACCGTGCCTTTTTCGTCGATTATTTTCCAATAACGGTTAATTAATTTTACACTTTCGGGGCTGCGATTATCGATGCGGACGTTATAAAGCCAGACATATAAATTGCCGATGCTGCTAAATTGGCTATCGACAAATTCTGGCCTGACGGTGATTTCAATTCCAGAAGTGGTTGAGCTATAAGGATTTCCCAATAATTCAGTCATGATTTTGGGAAGCAGTGCATCAAGTTGTTTGGAGGATTTGAGATTATTTTGTTTCATTTCTAATAAATTCTTAATTCATGCGGTCAGTCATATCAACTGAGCGCATGAGCTCTTTGAGATCGATGATACCTTCAATTACTTTTTGTAAACCATCTTCAATCATCGGTGCAAAACCTTTTTTGATGGCGTGATCAAGCATTTCATTCCTGCTTGCTGAGTTAGATATAAGCTCATCAAGTTCGCGGTCAACTACTAAAATTTCGCAAATTACTACACGACCTTTATAGCCAGAGCCGCCACATTTAGGACAGCCAACCGCCTTAAATAATTTGCTAACATTGCTGTGTTTTGGTCCGAGCAATCTTTTTTCGAAAGCATCGGCTGGAGCTTCTGCTTTGCAATGAACGCAGAGTTTTCTGGTTAAGCGTTGTGCAACCACGCCAATCAAAGATCCGGCGATTAAATAATTAGGAACGCCGATATTCATTAAACGCGGAATTGCGCCAATGGCGTCGTTAGTGTGCAAACTGCTAAATACTTGGTGACCAGTCATCGCAGCTTGAATTGCAGTAACCGCAGTATCTTTATCACGAATTTCCCCAATCAAAATTACATCGGGATCTTGACGCAAAATCGCTTTTACACCAGCGGCGAAATCGACGGCGCTATCGGCCTTAACGTTAGATTGGCGAATCAGCGGAATGTGATATTCCACCGGATCTTCCAAGGTCATAATATTTTTGTCGATGGTGTTGATCATGCTTAAGAGCGTGTAAAGTGTAGTGGTTTTACCAGAACCTGTTGGACCAGTAATTACAATCACGCCTTCTGGTTTTTGAATCATCTTATTGACGATATTGCGGCTGGCTTGGCTGAATCCAAGAGCATCAAGCGAGACGATTGATTGCTTCTCGTCCAAAATACGCATTACGATATTTTCGCCGTTAATCGTGGGCTGAGTTGAAACACGAAAGTCGATTTTACGTCCCAAAATTTCTGAATTAACGTGGCCATCTTGCGCTTTGCGGCTTTCGGCGATGTTCATGCCGGAAATAATTTTAATACGAACGGCAATCGCGGACCAATAATCGCGGTGGATTGAGCGAATTTGTACCATTTTTCCGTCGATACGATAACGAATACGTAAGAAAAGCGGCTCTGGTTCAAAGTGTAAATCCGAAGCGCCGCGATGCACTGCGTCAGTTAAAATTGCATCAACCAAACGCACCATTGGACTGCGATAGTCGCCGCGTAATTGCGCTTCGTCGTTAATATTTTTGCTGTTGCTGCCTTCAATCTCGCGCAAAATACCCTCGATCGACATTTCGTAATCGTAATATTGATCGATGGCATGAAGAACGTCGGCTTCAGGAACATAAGCGGGAGTAATCTTAAAAGTAGGCGGAAACCAGCGACGCAGCTGATCGATCGCCACAATGTCAAAAATATCGGACATGCCGATTGTGATCGAATCTTTGCTGTAAGAAATCGGAATTAATTTGTTGTGAATCGCAAAATCTTTGGGAACTTTTTTTACTAAACGCGCATCAATAATTGATGATTTGATGTCGAATTTTGTGGCGCCGCTAGATTCGTTCAAGATTTCTCCCAAAGCGCCTTCGGAGACAAATCCTAAATCAACTAAAATAGCGCCGATAGTCTGCGCGCCGCCAAGACGATTTTGTTCTTTGACGGCAATTTCCAATTGGTCGTCGGAAATAACTTTTTTCTCTAATAGCTTCAAGCCAATATCCCCGCCACCTGTTGTGACGGTTGTTTTTGATTTTGTTGTAGAAGTAGAAGCTTCCATTTGATTTTGCTGAATTTGATTTGCCTAGATCCTGCCTTCAAACTCAGACAGCCCAATATTTCTTCCTATTTTTGCTTATTTTTTGATAAAATTACCCCAAATATATCCTGATATTCGTCGTAATTATTATCAAAAAAGCGCTAAAAATATGCCAAAATCTGGAGCTATCTGAATTTGAAGACGGGCTCTAAGGATTTATTGTCTTTTGTTGAGCCTGCGCTTGAATAATCTTTACGGCGTTTTTTAATGTCAAGAAAGCTGACCCTCTTTAAAAATTTTAAAAAAAATATGTCTGTTACTGTTCGTTTTGCACCTTCGCCAACTGGCTATTTACATATTGGCGGAGCTCGTACTGCTTTGTTCAATTATCTTTTTGCGCGTCATCATGGCGGAAAATTTTTGCTAAGAATTGAAGATACAGACAAAGAAAGATCAACCGAAGCGGCAATTGATGCAATATTGCAAGGCCTTGACTGGCTTGGTTTAAAGCATGATGGTGATTTTATTTTGCAGTCAAAAAATTTGGAACGTCACAAAGAAATTGCTCAAAAATTGTTAGAAAAAAATCAGGCTTATTTATGTTATACTTCTGCTGAAGAGCTAGATGAATTGCGCTCTCAAGCCGAAGCAAAAAAAGAAGTTTTTCGTTTTAAAAGTCCGTGGCGCGATAAAATTCAATCGCAAGCTTCAACTGTAAAACCAGTAATCCGCATCAAAGCGCCGCTTGAAGGCGAGATGGTTATTCGTGATTTAGTTCAAGGCGAAATTCGTGTAAAAAATTCTGAACTTGATGATTTAGTGATGCTGCGCGGCGATGGTACGCCAACTTACATGATGGCTGTTGTGGTTGATGATCACGATATGGGAATTACTCACATTATTCGCGGCGACGATCATTTGACTAACGCTTTTCGTCAAAAAGTAATTTACGAAGCAATGGGTTGGAATGTTCCAGACTTTGCTCACATCCCTTTAATTCACGGTCCAGACGGTGCAAAACTTTCGAAACGTCATGGAGCAACTTCGGTAATTGAATATAAAGAAATGGGATATTTGCCAGAAGCGATGCGTAATTATTTAGTGCGCTTGGGCTGGTCGCACGGCGACTGCGAAATTATTTCCGACGCCCAAGCTATTGAATGGTTTAATTTAGAAAAAGTTGGAAAATCGCCGTCGCGCTTTGATTTTGCAAAGCTCAAATCGGTTAACAAAACTTACATCAAAGAAAAAAATGAAGAGCAACTTTTGGATTTAGTTTTAGAATTTTTGAATAAAAAAATTTCTGACGCAGAAAAATCTAAACTTGCGACTGCCTTAAAATTCGCTAAAGAAAGAGCGGATTTGGTTGGCGAATTGGCGAAAAGTTTGGAAATTTATTGCGATAATTTTGTCGTAGAATTTGACGCAGAAAATCAAAAATTAATCGCTGAAAAAAAATCTCTTTTACAAGATTTGCAAAAAACTTTTGCCGATTTGAGCGAGTGGAATCATGACGGAATTAAAAATTCTTTAAATGATTTCGCAACTGCGAAAGGCTTCAAAATTAAGGATTTCGGACCAGTTTTGAGAATCGTATTAACTTTCTCTTCCGCTTCGGCTGGGGGAATTTTTGATGTGGTGGAAATTTTAGGGAAAGACGAAGTTATAAAAAGAATTGCCAATGCAATTTCTATTTAGTTTTGTCGATTCTAGTTTGACACGTCGTTATGCGCTTGCAATTACGGCTTTACTAACCGCCGTCATTGCGAACTCAGCGCGGCAACCCAGAAAAAATTAACAATAATTATCTAACTTTATGAAAAAGTTAATCCTCGCTTTGGCAATTTTCTCACTTTTTTCAGTAGAATCTTTCGCGGCAAATCCTGATGGATTTTTCCTTCGCCCTTCAGCTTCAATCGAATATAGCGCTCCAGCTTTGAGTGATTCGGTTAGTAAAAATTTCAAATCAAATAATTTTGGTAAACAAATAAGTGGCTTTGAAAATATCGCCGTTGGTGGAAATTTTCGTGTTCACAATTTTTTGGGATTTAACGCTAATTACGCCAAAGGTGCTTTGAGTGGACACACGCTTCAAAGTGGATATTTGAACAATGCGGCTCATTTTAAATTTAGCCAATTCAACCTCTCTACTCTGGCTTACATTCCGCTGGATAATTCCTTTGAATTATTTGGCGAGGCTGGAATTTCTAACATCAATAGCCATTTAAATTACATTCAAAATAACGGCGCGATTGCAAGCGATCAGGCCAATCAAACCAAAGGATTTTTCGGTTTTGGGATGCAATTCAAACCTTGTCTAAATTCGCAAGATATGATTCGTCTAAGTTTCCAAAAATATTCTGGTAAATTAGCGTTGCTTGATGCTAACTACTCAACTGTGCGTATCGGCTACCTTAAAGCCTTCTAAATCTTCTCTCGGAAAGCCTTCCAAAATTCTTAAAACGAATTATTCGCGTGCCTAAAAATTTTCTTTTTACATCGGAATCGGTGTCGGAAGGCCATCCCGACAAAATTTGCGATCAAATTTCTGACGCTCTTGTTGATGCCTATTTAACAAAAGATCCGTATTCGCGCCTTGCGATTGAAACCTTCGCCACGACTAATACGGTTATTATTGGCGGCGAAATTCGCGCTCCTGAAATCGCTAAAAATGATGTCGAAAATATCATTCGCCAAACCGTTAAAAATATCGGTTACGAGCAAGATGGTTTTCATTGGAATAATCTTAAAATTACTAACTTGATTCATGGTCAATCTGCTGACATTGCTGTGGGCGTTGACGCTGCCGGCTCTAAAGATGAAGGTGCTGGCGATCAAGGAATTATGTTTGGATATGCATGCCGCGAAACTGAAGTTTTAATGCCAGCGGCGATTTATTACGCCCATCGCGTACTTCATAATATAATGGATGCCATCAGATCTGGCGAGCTTCGCGATCTTGGGCCAGATGCTAAAAGTCAAGTTACTCTAAATTATCAAGATGGCATTCCAATCTGCGCCGAAACCGTTCTAGTGTCGATTCAACACAAAGAAGGATTAACCCAAAAACAAGTCAAAGAAATGATTCGTCCTTATGTCGAAAAGACGATGCCTAAAGGCTGGATGTGTCGCGATGAAAACTTTTTAGTCAATCCAACTGGCAAATTTGTTATTGGTGGACCTGATGGCGATGCTGGATTAACTGGTCGCAAAATTATTGTTGATACTTACGGTGGAGCAGCTCCACACGGCGGCGGTGCGTTTTCTGGAAAAGATCCAACTAAAGTCGATCGCTCTGCGGCATACATGGCGCGCTATTTGGCGAAGAATGTGGTGGCTGCGGGTTTGGCGACAAGATGTACCATTCAAATCGCCTACGCAATCGGCATTTCCAAGCCTTTGGCGCTTTACGTAAATAATCACAAAACTGGAGTTGACGGCGAAGATTTGGTGCAAGTGATCAACGAATTGGTTGATCTTACTCCGCGTGGAATTCGTAATCATCTGCAACTAAATCGCCCAATCTACAAACGCACTGCAACTTACGGCCATTTTGGTCGCAACGTTGAGGCTGATGGCGGATTTTCTTGGGAAAATACTGATTTGGCTGAGAAGTTGAAGAAGTTGGCTTAGGAATCTCTGAAAATTCCTCAAGAAAGACGGTTTTTAAGAGGTTGCTTTAGAGTCTGTATTCAAATCAAATAGTTGGAATATGAATCTAATTTTAATCGCAATTGGCGGTGCGCTTGGGTCGGTGTCGCGTTATTTATCTTCAGAAGCAATTGTTAGATTAGCAAAATTGCTGCATTTTCCCTGTAATTTTCCGTGGGGAACTTTTTTTGTAAATGTTACGGGATCAATGATTGCGGGCGTTGTTTATTATTTTGTGGTAAAAAATTTTAATAGTTTTGATCCGCGTTTGAAGAATTTTATCATCGTTGGATTTCTTGGCGGCTTTACAACTTTCTCGGCTTTTTGCCTTGACGTTTTTCGACTAACAACAGCGGGCCAACATCTGCAAGCCTTCGCCTATGTTTCACTTTCAGTGATTCTGGCGGTCTTGGCGTTATTTTTCGGATTTTACGCAACAAAATTAATTATTTCTTAAAGTGGCTTTAATTCAGGTAAATAAAGATCTTGCAGGACTTCGTCTTGATAAATTTCTTTGTAAAAAATTCGATATTTCTTTTGGAGTGGCGCAAAAAGTAATTCGCGAAAAAAAAATTAAAGTGAATGGTTTGCGAGTTGACGCGGCCTACAAAGTTGAGGATTCTGACCAGATTGAAATTTTCACTGATTTACAAAATCGTCGCGAGAACCAGAAAAAAACTCCTAACATTTCTAAAAATAAAAAACGCGATTTCTCTTCTTGGGTAATTTTTGAAGATGAAAATATGGTCGCAATCAACAAGCCTTCAGGTCTTGCCTCTCAAGGCGGCAGTGGAATCGAAATTTCGGTCGATGATTTTATTTCTTCCTTTCAACAAACTCATGAAGCAGAAAAATTGCAGCTAGTTCATCGTCTTGATAAAGATACCAGCGGCATTTTGATGATCGCAAAAAATAATAAAGCGGCAGTATTATTGACCGATGCTTTCAGAAATAAAACTATCACAAAGACTTATCTAGCGCTGGTTCGAGGCGTTCCAAAAAAATCTGAAGGAGTAATTAATATTCCGCTACGCAAAAAACTTTTAGGAAAAAACGAAAAAGTTTCTCCCGATTTTGAAGAAGGAAAAGAAGCGATTACGGAATTTAAATTGTTAGAAGATTTTGGTGATTATGCGCTATTAGAGCTGCGCCCACTTACGGGCAGAACTCATCAACTTCGTGTGCATTGCAAAGAAATCGGCCACGCAATTTTAAACGATATAAAATATGGCGGCCGCGATGTAATCAGAAAAGACATCAGCAAGCGTCTATGTCTGCACGCTTACAAGATTGAGCTCGCAGATTATTTTGGAAAAGTTTTAAAAATTGAAACCGACTTGCCAGAATTTTTGCACGGCGTTGGTTAGTATAAATCAATTCTTGAAATTTTTTTAGCTATTTCTAAAAGCTACAAAGCCTTTGGGCTCTAAATCATCACCAATAAACACACCACTAAAATGTCACCAAAAAGTCACCGCTTTTTTGCGTTATTTTTTCTAATTTTTTTCGCTGACGAAACCTTTGCTGTCACGCTCACATCTGGTCAGACTGACTATACAACTACGGGAAATATCACAATTAACGGAGTGGGAATAAGCAGCTCGTTGTCTGGTTCGAGCTTATCTTCAAACAAAATAAAAAATACTTTTACGATCACAACCAGCGGTTCTAGTGCCTACGGAATCAGGTCTACTGGAAGTTATAACCAAATTACCAACAATAGTGACGCAGCGATTCTTACTACGGGCAGTTCGGGTCGTGGCATTTCGGTTGCGGGAAATTCTGCTGTAAATAATTTGGGCTCGATTACAACGCAAGGCACAACATCCTATGGAATCTACGCGGGAAGTGGCAATAACGCGATTAACAATTCAGGATCAATTACAACTTCCAACACCACTTCTTACGGAATTTATTTGGCGAGCGACAATAATTCCGTAACCAGTTCTGGCACAATAAATACGCAGGTTTACGGGATTTATTCTGATGGAAATGCTAATCAAATTTCTAATTCAGGAACAATCACAACGACAGTTGGATCGTCGGCGCACGGAATTTTTGTCAGCGCGGGAAGTGCCTCCACTGCAAGCTTGAGCAGCCACGCCATAATTTCAAATTCTGGCGTGATTAAAAGCAACGCCAATGGTATTTATAACAAAGATAACTACAGCCAAATCACAAATTCTGGCGCAATTACAACCGCGTCTGCATCAAGCATTTACGGCATTCGCAATGAAGGTGAAAATGTTGCGATTACAAATTCAGGAACAATTTCTGCAACAAATTATGCAATTTATAATTCGGGCGAAGGCGCGATAATCAACAATTCTGGCACTTTGAACGGCGGTGTTGCAATTGGATCTGGTATATTAAATATTCTTGGCGGCACGATCAGCGGAACGGTGGATGGCAGCTCTAACGCTGGTTCGGTCAATGTTGGATCAGCAATTACATTTAATCAAAATGGCAGTTTTTTGGCGTTAAATAATTTAACGATTTTAGAAAATGGCACCTTGAATTCTGCGGCGACAATCTCTGCGAATAATATTTTTCTTGGCGCTAATTCGAATTTAAATTTGAATGATGGATCTGCGATAAATGCCTCTATTAAAGGTTTAAACGCCTCTCAAGGAATTGTGAATATTTCTTCTTCTGCACTTTTAATTGCTGGTGAAATTGGTAGTTCGACAAATTCTTTGGCGAATTTGAATGTGAATTCTGGCGGCGTTTTGACCGCTTCGAATAATATTTACGCTGATAAAATTTCTTTGGCAGGAACTTTAAATTTTAGCGGTGCAAATAATTTAACAATCACGGGAAACCTTATTGGATCTGGTTTAGGAACGTTTAATGTTGGTTCGCAAAGTCAAACAATCGAAGGAAATTTTTCTTTAAATAGTGGCGATAAGTTAGCGGTTACTTTAAAAAACCAAGGGGCTGGAAACCTTACAATTAAAGGCGTGGCGAATATTGATCAAAATACAAAAATCGAAATCACAACTGCAGAAAATCAGGGTTACATTGCCAATGGCACGAAATATCAAATCATAAATTCAGCTGTTTTGGGCTCTTCTGTTGCGGCTTCGACCCCAATTTCTAATTCCAATATTTCGGTAAATGGCAGCAATTCCAACATTAGCGGATTGCTCGAATTCAGCGTTTTGAGCGCTTCTGATGGCTGGAGTTTGGGAATTAATCATTTAGCGGCATCGCAAGTTACGCCCAATAAAAATGCGCAAAATATTTACCAGAACCTTGTCAATATTGGCTCGGGATCAAGTGGTAAATTGTTAGAATTCCAAGAATATTTGGATAATAGCGGCTTGGTTGGAAGTGAAATTACTAAAACAATAAATCAGTTGGCGCCTCAATCTTCTAAGGCTGCGATTGCTACCACAAATAATGTTGTGAGTAATTCAGTGGCGATTTCTGAAAATCATTTGGCGAAAAAGCGTCATAAAAATTCGGAAGATAATTCGAAGGATGGCGGTTGGGGCCAGATTTTTGGCGGGTCGATTTTGCAAAAAACGGTTCAAAGTGATGATGGTTATAAAGCGAATTCGGCGGGAATTGCTTTTGGAACTGATCGCGAAATTTCTGACGATGCTTTGATTGGCGCTGCTTTCAGCGTTACGAAATCTTCTGTAAAAACGCAAGATGCTGCGAAACAAAATCTGATTGATACCTATCAAATTAATTTTTACGGCAGCAAAAATTTTGATAAATATTTTGTCGATTTGGTTTTAGCTAGTGCACTTAATCATTTCGATTCAAGCCGCGCTATTAAAGTCGCCAACGTTGATGCGAATTCGGGATATTTGGGTCAAACTTACGGACTAAAAGTAAAAACTGGTTTCATCAAGAATCTGCGAAATGGCTTCAGCATTGCTCCAGAAGCGTCGTTAAATTTTCTGCGTAATAATATTGGCGCTTATAACGAAAAAGGTGCAGATGAATTAAATCTGCACGTAAGTAGTGTTGCTGCGAATTTTTTGGAAGTGAGATCGGGAGTGAATTTTGGCTTTAGCAGCAAAATTACAGAACTGCCGGAATTCAGAAAAGTTGTGGCTTTGCTAAAGATTTCTTACGGATATAGCGTGATAAATGATGCACCAATAACTTCGGCAAGCTTTCAGGGACAAGCTTCCGGCTTTAATTCACAAATCACCAATATTGATCGCGGCAGCTTAAAACTTGGTGCCGAAATCGCCGCTTATCACAAAGACGATTCAACTTTTATTTTGGATTATAATTTCGAGCGCAAAACTACTTACAGCTCGCATTTTGCGATTTTCAAGGTGCGGCAGGAGTTTTAAAGAGGTTCCCAAACTACTTTTTGGAGAAATAGTTTTAGAAGCCGTAATGATTTAGGAACCGCACATCATTTTCGAAGAACATGCGCAGGTCAGTGATGCCATATTTCAACATGGCGAGGCGCTCAATTCCAATTCCAAAGGCGAAGCCTTGATATTTTGTTGGGTCAATTCCGCAATTGGTTAGAACGTTTGGATGAATCATGCCGCATCCCAAAATTTCCATAAATTTATCGCCTTTGCCGATTTTGATTTTTCCATTTTCAACCGAGTAATTAATATCAACCTCGGCAGATGGTTCGGTAAAGGGAAAAAAGCTTGGGCGGAAGCGCAACTCCAGATTTTTTACTTCAAAAAATTTCTCTAAAAAATTTTCTAAAGTCCATTTCAAATGTCCCATATTAATATTTTCATCGACGACGAATCCTTCAAATTGGTGAAACATCGGTGTGTGAGTTTGATCAGAATCGCGACGAAAAACTCGTCCCAAAGCCGCAACTTTCAAAGGTGGTTGCGAATTTAACATTTTGCGAATTTGCGTATTAGAAGTGTGAGTGCGCAGCAAAAGGTCAGAATTTTGTAAATAAAAAGTATCCTGCATCTGGCGCGCTGGATGATCTGCGGGCATATTGAGTGCGGTGAAATTGTGGAAGTCATCTTCAATTTCTGGGCCTTTAGCGAAGTCAAATCCAAGAGCGCCGAAAATTTCTTCAATTTCTTGCATCACTTTATTGATGGGGTGAATTTTTCCTAAATTATTTTTTCTGGTTGGCGCGGTAACGTCAATTTTTTCGCCCTGTAATTTTTCATTTAATTCAGCATTTTCGAAAATCTCTTTTGCCGTTTCAATTTTTTTAGTAACTTCGTCGCGCACTTGATTAACGCGAGCCCCGAAAGATTTTTTTTCTTCTGGCGCAACATCTTTTAACTGAGAAAAAAGTTCGGTAACCAAACCTTTTTTGCCTAAAAAATTAATACGAATTTCTTCAAGCTGCTGCTTATTTTGAATGGCAGAAATTTGTGAATTGAAATCGCTAAGAAGTGTTTCTAAGTTGGTCATTATTCGTGAAAATTAATTTTAATTAAAACCAGTAAAACATGCTTTGTTCTAGAATCAACTGCCTGAGAACCTGTTTAGAATCTTTTTTATTGTCATATTTAGTCCTAAATCGGCTTATTTTTTGATAAAATTTCTCAAAATATATCCAGATATTTATCAAAATTTTATCAAAAAAAACGCTCGAAATATGCCAAAATTTGAAAATAAAAAAAATTCTAAACAGGTTCTGAGAATTAATTGGTTTGGCGCCTTTACTTTACTGAAGAAAGAAGTTCGCCGATTTTTAAAAGTTTATCACCAAACTTTATTTTCTCCCGTCATTAATATCGTACTTTTTTTGGCGGTATTTTCTTTGTCGGTGGGAAATCGCGTCACTGAAATTAACGGTGTGCCATTTCCAATTTTTATGTCCGCAGGCTTGATAATGATGGCGGCGATGCAAAATGCTTTTGCTAATTCTTCGTCATCTTTTGTGATGGGAAAAGTTATGGGACATATTGTGGATTATTTAATTCCGCCGCTCGGTGCCTTCGAATTACTTTTTGCTTTTACGATCGGTGCGGTTTTACGCGGCATCTGCGTTGCGATTGTGGCATTTTTAACTATTTTGGTTTTTGTGCCACTTGGTTTTTATTCAATTCCTCACGCAATTTTCTACATGGTGTTTGCCTGCATGTTTCTAGGTCTCTTGGGAGTTTTGTGTGGAGTAATTTCCGAAACTTTCGACCACATGTCCGCAATGACAAGCTACGTAATTACGCCGCTAACCTTTCTTTCGGGCACTTTTTATTCGACAAATTCTCTGCCAGAATTTTGGCGTAATGTTTCTCACTTCAACCCTTTCTTTTACATGATTGATGGCTTTCGTTACAGCATTGCAGGACAAAGTGACGGAGATTTATTGACAGGAATGATTTACATTTTAAGCATCAATTTTGTTCTGGCGGTGGCGTTATATTTCTTAATAAAGCGCGGCTATCGAATAAAAAATTAGTTACAAAAAAGATCACAACCAACACCACATAAATTATGGAACACACCACTTTTGCGGCTTCGCTGCAAGAAAAAGTTGAATGGATCAGATTAGCGCGCAGCGAAAATGTCGGGCGATCTACCTTCTTTCGTTTGGTCAAAATTTTTGGATCGCCAAGACAGGCGCTTCAACAAGTCTCGCATTACGCCTTTCAGGGCGGATCAAAACAGCAAATCAAAGTTTATTCCGAAAAAGACGCCGTGAGGGAAGTCGAAAATTCTCATCAGTTTGGCGCGCAAATAGTTTTATTTTGCGAAGAAAATTACCCAAAACTATTGCGCGAAATTCCTGATCCGCCGCCGCTTTTTACGGCGAAAGGTCGTTTGGAATTTTTAAATCGTCCAGCTATTGCTATTGTTGGTCCGCGAAATGCCTCGTTCAATGGTGTTTTATTTGCAAAGAAGATTGCGCGCGAACTTGGTGAGAATAATTTTTTGATTGTTTCGGGAATGGCTCGTGGCATTGACGCCGCAGCACATGATGCGACGATCAATTTGGGCACAATCGCCGTAATTGCTGGCGGCATCAATCACATTTATCCCAAAGAAAATACCGAACTTTATCACAAAATTTGTCAGCAAGGATTAGTGATTTCTGAATCGCCATTTAACGCACCGCCAAAAGGTGGAAATTTTGTGCAACGTAATCGCATAATTTCTGGACTGTCTTTGGGTGTTGTGGTTGTTGAGGCCAGCTTGCGATCGGGAAGTTTGGTGACGGCAAGATTTGGCGTGGAACAGGGGCGAGAAATTTTTGCTGTTCCGGGTTCGCCCCTTGATCCGCGATGCTTGGGAACTAATCGTTTAATCAAACAAGGTGCAAAATTAACGGAAAATGTTGAAGATATTTTGGAAGAAATTTCGCTGCTTCACGGCAATTTCGAAAAAAATAAAATGCTGCAAGAGCCTGATGTTCAAGAGTTTGTCGGCCTTTACGAAAAACTGCCAAGCGATGATGAAATTGACAAAATTCGTCGGAAAATTTTTACAAGGTTGAGCTTATCGCCAATTACGATTGAAGCGATAATCCAAGAAATGCAAGTGCCGGCAAGGTTGGTGAATATTGCCGTCGTGCAGTTGGAATTGGCGGATAAGATCGAGGTGAATTATGGGAGGGTGGTTTTAAAAAGAGCGTAATCATCAATTAATAACTTCGCCACTCACGAGCACAACTGGAAATTGCGGCGTTTAATTAACCGCGATTCCCCATTTTTTGCTTAAATAATCTTCAATTATTTTGCGCTCTTCATCGCTTAGAACACGCTTAAATACAATCAATTCACCGATATAACCGTTATAAAAATAATCTGGCGTAGCTTCATTTTTGCCGGCGCCAATTCGTAAAGGCATTGTGGA
This sequence comes from uncultured Rhizobium sp., assembly GCA_964434225.1. Taxonomy (GTDB): domain Bacteria; phylum Pseudomonadota; class Alphaproteobacteria; order Rickettsiales; family UBA1997; genus UBA2645. Next base: position 37,640 of record CAYSUM010000006.1, on the reverse strand, counting down.
ATTCTGCGCCATTGTAAGTGTAGCGCTGCCAACTGATGCGCCATTATTATAGATATTCATCGCGCTGCCGTTGTTGGTTAGCGCAAGAATTATTGGTTTGTCTAAAGTAATCGCGCTGTGCGGCGTGCTGCCATTTCCCCAACTGCTGACGCCGTCGCCAAACCAAGCTTCGTAATCAATTGGCGAATTTGGGGCGGTATAAAGCATGTATCCAGCGTTTGGAGGAATATTGCGTGAAGAAATAATCGCGCCGTAAGTTGCAGCGGCGCGAGTTTTTACCACGGCAAAAATTGTAATGGCGCCGGGATTTAAATTATAATCGTAAGCAACTTCAAGATAAGACGCGGTGCCATCAAATTTGAGAGCTGGCAGATTGTTAATCGCACCTAGTGTGTAAACGGGTTTATTGCCACCGGTATTTTGTGCGGCATTAAATTTCTTGGTTGAAATCGGATTAATGTCGTACCACAAGCTGATTTTTGCACCATCTTCGGTTTCAACATCTTTAAAACTTTGTTCAGAAGTGGCTTCAAACCAAGCTACTAAGCCTTTAGTTCCAACCACTGCCGAGCTTAAAGTTTGAGCGCGCGCGGAAGCTAATTTCGATTTATTAATTAAGTTGCCACCCTGAGTTACGCCAGCTATCAACGTTCCGATGATTAAAATTATGACGGCAATTTCAATTAAAGTGAAAGCGCTTTGAGATTTTTTCATTTTTTCATTTTTGATTTTAGAATCCGTTCAAGATCTTTTTAGTTTGATTACCGCTTCTGCTTTTATCTAATAAAATTTGCATAAAGATTGCTGAAATTGATATTTTGCTCGATTAGATTTTTTTTGAAAAATTCCTCAAATATATTCCTTAAGTCATGCCAAAATTCGACAAATCAAAATTACCTTCGCGCTACGTTACTAATTCTCACGGTTGCGAAGGTCGCAAGACCATGCTTTATAACATCAAGACCGACTTATATCCGCAAGGTTTGAATGATGAAGATTTGGCGGCGCCATTTGTTGGAGTTGTTAGTGCGTGGAATGAAGCAGCGCCTTGCAATATCGCGCTTCAACGTCAAGCACAACCAGCGAAAAAAGGCGTAAAAGATGCTGGTGGAACGCCGCGCGAATTCACAACCATCACGGTTACGGACGGAATTGCTAACGGACATCAAGGCATGAAATCTTCGTTAGTTTCGCGCGAAATTATCGCCGATTCAATTGAAGTGACGGTGCGCGGACATTGCTACGACGCATTGGTTGGAATTGCTGGTTGCGATAAATCTTTGCCTGGAATGATGATGGCGATGGTGCGCTTGAATGTGCCTTCGGTCTTTATGTATGGCGGTTCGATCTTGCCAGGGCGATTCAAGGAAAAAGACGTAACAATCGTCGATGTCTTTGAAGCTGTAGGACAAAGAGATGCTGGGAAAATGACGGAAGAAGATCTTAAAATTTTAACTAAAGCCGCTTGTCCTTCTGCTGGCGCATGCGGCGGACAATTTACGGCAAATACAATGGCTTGCGTTTCTGAAGCAATTGGTTTGGCGTTACCTGGTTCTTCGGGAACTCCCGCACCTTATGAATCGCGTGACGAATATGCTTATCAATCAGGAAAAGCGGTGATGAATTTGATCGAGAAAAATATTAAACCGCGTGATATCGTAACTCTAAAAGCATTGGAAAATGCCGCTACAATTGTTGCAGCAACTGGTGGTTCTACCAACGCCGTTCTTCACTTGCCGGCAATCGCTAATGAATGCGGAATTGATTTTGACATTTTTGCAGTGGGAAAAATTTTCAAAAAAACTCCCTACATCGCCGATATGAAACCGGGTGGAAAATATGTCGCCAAAGATCTTTTTGAAGTTGGTGGCGTACAAATGATTTTGAAAGTTTTGCTCGATGCAGGTTATATCCACGGTGATTGCATGACCGTAACTGGAAAAACTATGGCAGAAAATTTAGCCGACATCAAGTTTAACGAAAATCAGGATGTAGTTTATAGGCCAGAAAAACCACTTTCGCCGACTGGTGGCGTTGTAACTCTGTGCGGAAATTTGGCCCAAGATGGTGCGGTTGTAAAGGTTGCTGGAATGGCGTCTGACGCGCAAATTTTCACTGGCAGCGCTTTATGTTTTGATTCGGAAGAAGAATGTTTTGGCGCTGTTGAGCAAAAAAAATATCAAGAAGGCGATGTTTTGGTAATTCGTTATGAAGGCCCAAAAGGCGGTCCAGGAATGCGCGAAATGTTGGCAACAACTGCGGCAATTTACGGACAAGGAATGGGCAGCAAAGTTGCTCTAATTACTGACGGCAGATTTTCTGGCGGTACGCGTGGATTTTGTATCGGTCACATTAGTCCCGAAGCTGCGGTTGGCGGCATGATCGCGCTTTTGAAAGACGGCGATAAAATTACAATTGATGCGATTAAAGGTACAATTGATGTTGCTTTATCTGAAGCTGAAATCGCTTCCCGTAAAGCTGCATGGCGGCCTCGCGAAAATGATTACCAATCTGGAACTTTATGGAAATATGCTCAAACTGCAGGATCGGCAAGGTTTGGCGCGGTTACTCATCCGGGAGCTAAAAAGGAAAAAATTTCTTACGACAAGATTTAGGGTATTTCCAAAATCTATCGTGAATATTTCGAGAGCGGATAGCATATAAATCTTCTGAAGAAGTTGTGAGATTCTCTGACTACTACTGGTTTTTCGTTAGAAGTATTGCTTTCAATAAAAAGATGCGGACTGGCATTTGGTTTTTCATCGGAATCATTTGTTGCGGTTATATCAAGAGCTGCGTTAGTTGTATTGATGCCAAGAATTAAGTTTTCTGAAGCAGAAGGGTAGGCAAGAGCTTCTCGATCACGCAAACTTGCAAGACTTACTTTTCTTGAAAGTAGATCGTCAATTAAAGGTTGCGCCAAATCTTCTTTGAAACCAGCGACTTTTTTTGTTTCAAGCAAGGTGATAATTAGCGCAAGATCAAAGTCATAATTTTTGCTACCAATGGCTCCGGTTTGTTTTACGATTTCATTAAAAACATCAGTTTTTTGTACGATCTGTCCCCTGTGATTTTTAGTTTCTCGCACATCATTAATATCAAATCCCGCCTCAATCATTGCTTCAAGAATGGAAATAGCGTTAGTTCTGTTGTTGGTTATACTATGCAAGGCATCAAAGTGCAGTCCTTTTTGAAATGATGGGGCTTTAATTTTTTCAATAAGAGCTTCTGCGTAGTCTGAATCTGGGGCTGAAAGAGCAAGCTCCAGTATGCTTGTTCCTAAATTATTTTCAGCATCTTCTTCTAAAGAGTATTTTTCTATTTGCTGCAATTTTGAGAGCAGCCCTAAGTAATCTTTGTTCGACACTAAATCAAAAATTTCACTCGCGTCTATTATTTTAGGCATGGACTATATTTTTGAGCTTTTAACTAATTATTTAGTTAAGCCCCACATTATCTAAAAATGATTCAATAATTAAAAAATTTATCTTTGTAAAAATGACTTGCAAATCTGTTTTAGGATTGGTCTGGCATCAAAAAATCTGGGATGAGCGCTTGTCCTTGGCAATTTGCCAGCGTTTTGGTATTTCAGAAATATTAAGCAATTTGCTGTCTTCGCGTGAAATTTCTCTGGATGAAATTGAGAATTTTTTGGATCCAAAAATTAAAACTTCTCTGCCCGATCCTTTTGAATTAAGTGGCATGGATGAAGCGGTTAATCACGTGATTGACGCGGTGAGAAAAAATAAAAAAATTACAATTTTTGCTGATTACGACGTTGACGGCGCAACTTCTGCGGCAGTGCTCAAACGCTTCTTTCGCGAAGTTGGAATTGATGTTGGAATTTACATTCCCGATCGCGTTTTGGAAGGTTATGGACCAAATTCGCAAGCGCTTTTAAATCTAAAAAAGTCGGGCACTGATTTAGTAATTACGCTTGATTGCGGAACGGTTGCATTCAAACCTTTGGAAGATGCGCATGCTGCCGGACTTGATATTATTGTAATTGACCATCACTTGGGAGTCTTAGAGCGACCTAAGTCGATTGCAGTTATAAATCCCAATCTTCTTGACGAAAAATTTCCGCATAAAAATCTTTGCGCTGCAGGCGTGACATTTTTATTTGCAGTTGCGATCAATAAAAAATTGCGGGAAGAAAATTTTTACGCTCAAAAAAAAGAGCCAAATCTTTTGAATCTTCTTGATCTTGTTGCACTTGGAACGGTTTGTGACGTAATGTCGCTAACTGGCTTAAATCGTGCTTTTGTGAGTGCGGGATTAAAAATTTTGAAAAGCAGAAAAAATCTAGGACTGCGTGAAATTTGTGATTTAGCTGGACTTGACGAAGAGCCTTCGGCCTATCATTTAGGATTTGTAATTGGCCCGCGAATCAACGCTGGCGGGCGTGTGGGTAAATCAGATTTAGGCGCGCGAATTTTATCCAGTGAAGATGAAGAAGAGGTAAAAGCAATCGCGTTGCAGTTAGAAAATTTCAATAAACAGCGCAAAGAAATCGAAGTACAAGTTTTGGATGAAGCTGTGAAGGCTTTAGAATCAAATGCTGGCGGCTTTACCAAAAACGATTCGGTAATTTTTGCCGTGTCAAAAAATTGGCATCAAGGCGTGATTGGAATTGTGGCCTCGCGCTTAAAAGATCTTTACGGAAAGCCAGTTGCGGTAATCGCCATTGACTTTGAGGCCAAGAAAGGCAAGGCTTCGTGCCGATCAATTTCGGGAATTGATTTTGGTGGAGAAATTTTAAATGCACGTTTGAATGGCTTGTTAATTGAAGGCGGAGGACATGCGATGGCTGGTGGATTTTCGGTTTTGCCAGAAAAAATTTCGCAACTTCACCAATTTTTTTGTAAAAACCTTGGCGAAAAAGTTAGTGAAATTTGCGCGCAAAAAACTGCAGAATTTGATATTGCGCTCGATTTGCCGCAAGTAAATATCGAATTATTAAAAGAGTTGGCAAAGCTTGAACCATTTGGCGTTGGCAATCATCGCCCAAAATTTATTTTGCGCGATGTTGTAAAAGTTAAAGCAAATTTGATTGGCAAAACTCAGGAACATATTTCGTGCATTTTTTCTGCTAAAAGCGCGATCGGTTTTGCTGGAAATATTCAAGCGGTTGCTTTTCGAAGCGCCGGAACTCAGCTTGGCGAAATTTTGCTTTCAGCAAAATCTAACCAATCGCTTAACCTAGTTGGAACCTTGAATATCAACTCTTGGATGGGTATTGAAAAAGTGCAGATGATTGTTGAGGATGTGGTGATTTAGTGCGTAGATTGCAAGTGACGATGTTGTAAGAGTTAAAGCGAGGCCCTAAACCACAATTTAATTTTTGTTCCTTTTTCTTTTTCTGAAAAAATTTCCATTCTTGCGCCAAGATTTTTTAGTGCTCGTTTAACAATCGGTAAGCCAATTCCGTGAGAATCAATTTCTTTATCAAGTCCTGATTTATCGATTGATTTTCCATTTCCAGATAAGGCGTTGGATATGTCTTCTTCGCTCATTCCAATGCCGTTATCAATAATCTCAATTTCAATTTGAGATTCCGCAAATGACGCTCTGACCACGATATTGCTATTTCTAGGACTATATTTAATCGCATTGGTGATGAGGTTGTCCAATATTTTGCGTAGTTCGATTAAATTGATTTTAAGTGTGGGTAAGACCTCATTAATATCAAACTTAACATTCACCTGATGTTCTTTAATAAAGGGCTTTTTAAGCTTGATTATCTCATTGATTAACTCTGCAACATCAACATTTTCAAAATCTTTTTTGGTGCTGCTTTTTTCTAAACCGTCACTTCGCTCTGCAATACCTTCGTCGGTCATTAACGACTTACAAAATTTAAGCATAATATTCGCCTGAGTTACAATCATTGAAGCATATTCCCGATCTTGCAGGATGATTGTTTGAGCGTCTTCTTTGCTTAAGTCTTTATCTTCAGCGATTAAATCAGCCAAACCTAAAATTCCTGAAATATAATCGCGAAGATCGTGGTTAACGGATTTGGTGAGGGTTTTGAGTTTTAATTTTAAAAGCTGCTCATTTCTAATAAATTTTTTGATAGATAAGATGGCTTTAGAAAGCTGATTTATCTCAATACTACTACATCTTCCAACATCAATATTGTGATCGCCATCAGAAATTTTCTTTGCGGCATCAGCTAAAATAATAATTGGTTTTACCAAAATTTTGTGGAAGAAAAATAATAGAATTATGATCAAAAACAACAGGGCAATAAATACTATAATATGATCTAGAACCATATCATAGAGCTCTGCTCTCTGCAAAGCTGGGTTATAAATAGTTAGAATTACATAGGGGTAATTTTCTAATTTGTTAAAATAAACCGATCCAATTTTTTGATCTGTTTTCAACAATCCATATTCATATAAAATACCTTTTTTACTCTGATTTATTTTTTGCCATTTGGTTTGTATTAGCGAACTGATATCAGAAAAATTAACTGATGACGAGTTGGTTATTGGCAGGCCGTCTTTTTGCAATAAGGCAAAATAGATTCCCTCATTACTGATGGTTTCATCTAATTTTTTTTGCAATCCGTCAATTACAAAGCTGCTAATAACTGCGCCCAAATATTTATTTTTTTTATCAACAACCCCATATCCAAAAGGAATAGAATATTTTTTACTAAAAATTCCAGAAACTGGTTTTCCTAGCTGAACTTTAAAGGGATCGGCAATGGTTCTGGGAATATAATCTCTTTGCGATAAATCTAAATTTTGATCAAAGTGAAAACCTTTGTTGCTAGAAATTATATAACGATGCTTTTCATCTGCCCAAGCGAAGGTGCTATATTCCATTAAATTATCGTCAGGAACGCGATAGCTAATCAGCAGTCGGTTAATAAAATTATAGTCTTTTTCTTTGTTATTATCAGCAATTTGTCGGGCAATAAAACCCATTGATGATTTGCTATATTCAATAGCATCAATGAGCTTATTTTCTATTCTCTCGGCTTGATATTGTAGGCGTTGATCAACACTATTCTGGTTTTGAGCATAGTTTTTAAAACCAATTATCAGAGAAATAACAAAGGTTAGAAAAGTAAAAAATAGCAAAAAAACTATAAAATTTCTTGAGATCGAGATTGGTCTTTTTAGCGAGGATAAAATTCTCAAATTAACCTCGGCTGTTTTTTTGTTCTTGATCGATTAGGGATTGGTATAGCTTCTCGACAGCTACGCTGTATAGTGCCAAATCCCATTCTCTTTTTAAGGTGTCTATATCTTCATCGTCAGGAATTCTATCTCTGTTAAAGTTTCTCTTGTCAAAATTTACCGCGGAAAGATAGCGGAAATCATCTGATGATTCTAGCTCCCTAAACCTGGATATAGTTTCGAAATTATTATATAATGCCGCAGAATAATCAGCCAAATTATGCCCCAACTTATTTGGTTTGTAACCATCGCTGGCAAGTAATCTTTTAACTGTACCGCTACCAAATAGATACATTTCCGTTAACCTTTGATCAGGTCTAACAAATCTGAACATGTCTTTGCGATACAAATCTTGATTACAGTGAAAATTATTAAAATCTGATTCTTGTTTGGAAGTTCCCATATCTAATAACGATCTAAAGCCCACCTCTCGAACAATCTGTAAATTTGGCTTAGAGTGTAAATTTTGAGTTTCTTTCTGCTCATTATAATAATTCTCGGCATCTTGTGGGGATATGGTTCCATTGTCCAATCCTTCGATCATATTTTTTGGTAATTTTCTGCCCTCCCAATTAACCGGACTGGCGATATTAACCAATGCGATTTTACTAAAATATTCTGAAATTTGTTTTGGATTTTTTCCTTCTTTTTCTAGTGCTTCGGATACTTTTTTATGCAAAAAGTTAATATGAGATTTGTTTTCCCGATGCCCAATACTGAAGCCAAATAAAATTGTTTTTTCTATATCTTTGGGATTTTTTAAAAAATCACTCTTATCAAAAAATCTATTTTTTAAAACTTGAGTAAAGAAATTCTCTGATTCTTCAAGATTGATATAAGACTCATCATAGTAATAAGGCACGCCCTTTCTGAACCTCTCTTCCCTTCTATCGCTATCAGTTAAAGATGAATAAACCATCAACTTAGCACCATTGCTCATTAGCTGGCTAACTGGATGAAATGATTCATATAAACCATCAGCAGAACTGGCGCCTCCAAGACCACAAGACAATATCGTAGAAAATTCTTTGGTATCGTTCTGATCTAAAATGGTTGGTTCCCAAGGTGCCAGAAAAGTAACGACTTTTCCTGCTAATGGATTTGGCTCACTATTTTTTATTGGTTGAGGAGTATTACCAATGCAACGATTGCTCTCTATTAATTTTTGTGTGTCTTGAACTCTGTGAGGGATAAAAACTGAAGATGGAGTTTTAGATGGTTTGGATTCTTCTTTTAATAGTGCTATTTTGTTGGGATTTGGAGGAAGAATAAATTTTGAAGTGGATGGTAGGAATAACCCAGAAAGTTGTTTTCTCATTGTTACAAATCCTAAATTGCCAAGTTAAAAATTATTAGAGTAGCGGTGTCTATAATTTATAAGTCTTCAAGTTTCTAAGGGCGCTGTCGCGTAAATCAACTTTTTCGTCGAACTTTTCGCAATTCTAAATTTTTTGAAACGCACGTACAATCTAGGTACGCTTACCTTTCAAAAAATTTAGAATCACAAAAATTTCTTAGAAAAACTTGATTTACGCGACAGCGCCCCAAGCGAAGATTAATATTTAAAAGAGTAAATTGCTAAAGTGCGATTGATTTTTTTAAATCAGAAACTGATGTGTAAAGTTTTGACGTGGCAAAATTCTAATATTCCCAAATGCGAGCCTTCGCGACCAAAGCCGGAATTTTTGATACCACCAAAAGGTGCAACTTCGGTCGCGAAAGATGGTTCGTTGATTCCGACCATTCCAAATTGTAATGCGTCGGCAATGCGCCAGATTCGGGCGTTGTCAGCGGTGTAAAGATAAGATCCCAAGCCGTATTCGGTGTTGTTGGCAAGCTTGATCACTTCGGCTTCGCTGGTGAATTTTTGGATTGCGGCAACCGCGCCAAAAATTTCTTCGTTGGCAATAAGCATGTTGTGAGAAACGTTGGTAATTACGGTTGGAGCGAAAAATTGTGCGCCAAGATCAGCAAGTCTTTTGCCACCAATTTCGCATTTTGCGCCGTTTTTTAGTGCGTCAGAAACCAAGCGTTCAACTTTTTGAATCGCTGCTTGGGAAATCATCGGGCCCATATTTGGTGAGCCTTCAAGGCCATTGCCAACTTTTATTTTTTTTACTTCCAGCAAAAGTTTTTCAACAAATTCGGCGTGAATTTTTTCTTCGACAAAAATACGATTTACGCAAGTGCAGGCTTGTCCGCCATTTCTGAATTTGGCATGCATTAATCCGGCGATTGCTTTGTCCAAATCGGCATCGGCGAAAACGATGAAAGGCGCGCTGCCGCCAAGTTCAAGCGACACGCGTTTTAAATCTTCGGCGCATTGTTTATTGAGTAATTTTCCAACGCGAGTTGAGCCAGTGAAACTAATTTTTCGTACTAATTTATTGGCGCAAAATTCTTCGCCAATCATTTGCGCATCGCCCGTAATCACGTTGAAAACGCCGTCGGGAATTCCGGCTTCTTTTGCTAAAACTGCCAAAGCGATTGCTGAAAATGGCGTAAGTTCTGATGGTTTTAAAATTACGGTGCAACCCGCAGCCATTGCCGCTGCTGCTTTGCGCGTGATCATCGCCGAAGGAAAATTCCACGGCGTGATTGCCGCAACAACGCCAACCGGTTCGAGTTGAGTAATAATTTTCTGATTTTGTTTTGGGGCGGGAATGTTGTCGCCGTAAGTGCGCTTTGCTTCTTCAGCAAACCATTCGACAAAATTTGCACCGTAAATAATTTCGCCAATGCCTTCAGATAAAGGCTTCCCTTGCTCGCTGGTTAAAATAATTCCCAGATCATTTTGATTGGCGATAATCAAATCGTACCAATTTTTCAAAAGTTTCGCGCGCTCTTTTCCTGATAATTTTTTCCATTTTTCAAAAGCATTTTGGGCTGCATCAATAGCATTTTTTACTTCGATCACATCGCAATTTGGAACTGTGCCAATCAGCTTACCGTTTGCTGGATTTGTAACTTCAATTGTGGAAGCTTTATCAACAAATTTTCCGTCTACAAAATTTTTTTGACAGAAAAGTTTTTTATTTTTGAGCAACATTTTTCAAATTTTTTAAAATTGAATCACGGTAAGAGATTGTATCTTTTCTCGGGATTAATCAGCAAAAGCAATTGGATAAGTAATTTTGTGGCTGAATTCGCAGAATTTTTCAATTTTACATCTTTCGCATTCTGGCTTGCGAGCCTTGCAAACATAGCGTCCGTGCAGAATCATCCAATGATGGGCGTGGGTTTGCCATTTTTTGGGGATAGTTTTTAGCAGTGCGAGTTCGGCTTTTTCTGGCGTGGTTTCATTAATAAATCCGATGCGATTTCCGACGCGAAAAACGTGAGTATCAACTGCGATGGTTGGATGTCCAAAAGCGCAATTTAAAACAACATTGGCGGTTTTTTGACCAACTCCCGCCAGAGACTTTAAGCTTTCAAAATCTTGCGGAACTTCCGAATTAAACTTATCGATTAAATCTTGCGAAAGCTTGATAATATTGGCTGCTTTGCCGTTATAAAGTCCGATAGTGTTAATATATTTTTTTAAATTTTTCTCGCCCAATTTTAGCATTTTTTCTGGCGTATCAGCAATTTTAAAAAGTGCTTTTGTTGCCTTGTTTACTCCAACATCAGTGCTTTGTGCCGACAAAACTACAGCAACTAAAAGCGTGTAATTATTCGTAAAAATTAATTCGGTTTTGGGATGCGGATTTTCTTTTTGCCAAATTTGAAAAATCTGATCGATGTTTTTTTTATTCATTTTCTGTGAATTTTAATTTTACAAATAAACTTTTGCTTTTACGTTCGATGCCGCCAGCTGTAAGTTGCGCCATCCATTCCTCTCAAAGTAAAATTTCAATGAATTTTCAAGATCTAAAAACACAAAGCAAAGTACATTTTATTGGACTTGGTGGTATTGGCATGAGCGCTTTAGCCTTTATTCTGCGTGAATTAAAAATTCCAGTTCAGGGCTCAGATTTGGCGGAAAATTATCTAACGCCAAAATTGCGCGAAAAAGGCGCCACTTATTTTGTTGGCCATAGAGCGGAAAATATTTCGGACGATGTGTCGCTAATTGTCGAAACTTCAATCATTAAAAACGATAATCCTGAAATTGCGGAAGCGCAAAAAAGAGGCATTCCAATTATCACTCGCGCCAATCTTTTGGCGATAATTATGAAAGAATTCAAAGGCATTACAATTGCCGGAACCCACGGAAAAACTAGCACAACTGGCATTGTTTCTTTGATGTTGGAAATTAACGGACTTGATCCAACCGTTGTAAATGGTGGCGTTATTCACTATTTTGGCAGCAATTCTAAAATTGGAAAAGGTCAATATTTAGTTGCAGAATCTGACGAATCTGATGCCAGCTTCGTTAGTCTTCCAAGCTTTATCGGCGCGGTTACAAATATTGAGCCAGAACATTTAGAATTTTCGGGATATGCTGGAAGTTTTGAAACCCAAAAATCTTACTTTGAACGATATATCAATCAGATACCAGCCGAGGGTATTTGCATTTTGTGTTTGGATAGTCCGGAAGTTGAAAAAATTTATGAAAAATTAAAGGCGACCAAGAAAAATTTGGTGACTTATTCAGCCAAGAAAGACGCCGATTTGCGCGTAAAAAATATTTCAATGGATATTCACGGTTTAACTTTCGACATGTCGTTTAGGGATGGTCGTGAAATCAAAAATATAAAAATGCCAGTTTACGGTGAACACAACGCCAGCAACGCTATGGTCGCAATTGCGATTGGTGATTTTTTGGGATTTAATGAAGAACAAATCAAAAAAGCTTTAGTCGCGTTTAATGGTGTGAAACGTCGTTTTACCAAAGTTGGTGAATATGAAAATGTGGCGATAATTGACGATTACGGACACCATCCAACTGAAATTTCAACCACACTTAAAGCCGCGCGAGCACTGACTAAAAACCATAAAGTAATTTGCGTGTTTCAGCCACACAAATATTCGCGAATCAGCAGTTTATTTAACGAATTTTGTGGTGCTTTTATAGATTCTGATTGCGTAATCGTCTCCGATGTTTACGCGGCAGGACAATCTCCAATTGCGGGCGCAACTCAGGATGATTTAGTTGCGGGAATCAAAAAAACTGGTCACAAAAATGTTATCAAATTGAACAGTGAAAAAGATTTGGCTGCTTTGGTGAAGTCGCAAATTTCTTCTGGTGATCTGGTATTTTGCACGGGTGCCGGAACCATCACTTATTGGGCTTCCGCTTTAGCCGATCAACTTAAAAACTCTTAAAAAAATGGAAGAAAAAATCGCTGATCAAATCGTAATCAAGGAATTAAACAGCAAAGAAGAAATGTTGCTGGCCTATGAAATTACCAAACAGCGTTACTCTGAAATGAGTTTAAAAAATTATGAAGAGCAAATTTCCGAGATGATTGCGCAAAATAATTTTAAAATGATCGGTGCGTTTTTAGATGGAAAAATCGTCGGCGTGACTGGATATTGGACGCTACGTATGCTTTATTGCGGACGTTATCTTCAGCTTTCCAGCTTCATCGTTGACGAATCAAAAAGAGGAGTGGGAATCGGCAGAAAAATTCTCGCCGAAATTGAAAAAATCGGCAAAAATTTAAACTGCGAAAAAATCGTTTTAGACTCCTTCACTGAAAATAAAAAATCCCACGCCCTCTACTACCGCGAAGATTTCTACATCCGTGGATTTCATTTTATGAAAGATTTGTAGTTTTGGGTAAAAGCGGAATATCAAAAAACACCAAAATAAGTTATGCGCCTCACCAGTCCGTTTACGCAGAAAAAAGAACAATCGATAATATTCTTCCCCAAACAAACCGAGATGTTTCAAAGTCGAAATACCAAAGATCATTTAGCAAAGATGCAGAAGAAATATACTTTAGAGGGATATAAATTTATCGACTTATTTGCCGGAATAGGTGGAATCAGAATGGCGTTTGATAGATTAAAAGCGCAGTGTGTATTTTCTTCAGAATGGGATAAGTTCAGTCAAATAACTTACGAAGCAAATTTTGGTCACAAGCCTCAGGGCGATATTACAAAGATTGAAGCAAGTGAAATACCTAATTTTGACATACTTCTTGCGGGATTTCCTTGTCAGCCATTTTCAAATGCGGGACATAAAAAAGGATTTGAAGATACCAGAGGAACATTATTTTTTGATGTCTGTAGAATTGTTGATTTCCATAAGCCAAAAGTCTTATTGCTTGAAAATGTTAAGGGTTTTAAAGGCCATGATAAGGGCAAAACTTTTGCGACTGTTAAAAAAACTTTAGAAGATTTGGGTTACAATATTTATTCACAAATATTGAATTCAAAAGATTTCGGCGTTCCTCAAAATAGAGAAAGAATCTATATAGTGGCTTTTAGAGATGCTGTTAAATTTAACTTTCCTCTTCCGCTGGCGGATAGGGCTGATCTAGGTTCTATTATGGAAAAAGTTGTTGAAGATAAATATACAATTTCAGACAAATTGTGGGAAGGTCATAAGCGCAGAAAAATAGAACATCAAAGAAAAGGTAATGGTTTTGGCTATTCTATTTTTAATGAGAAATCGGCCTATACGAGTACAATTTCAGCAAGATATTACAAAGACGGATCGGAAATTTTGATTGAGCAGAAAGATAAGAATCCAAGAAAATTAACTCCAAGAGAAGCGGCAAGATTGCAAGGATTTTCAGATGATTTTATTATACCCGTAAGTGATGTTCAGGCATATAAACAGTTTGGTAATAGTGTTTCTGTGCCAGTCTTGGAGGCTATCGCATTAGAAATTAGCAAATCTTTATCTGCAAAAATATGAAAATAAAAAAGCTAAAGGTTGAAAGCGGCAAGTTGGATTTGAATATAAAATTTTACTTTTTTCTGAAATATTTAGTAAAAGCAAATTTAACCGAGAGGCAATCCCTCAAGCTTCTAGAACTTTTGTCTTTAAGTGATGAACCTTTGAAAGAGGTTGATAATTTTATTAAAAATATTGCTGCGCAGGATAAGAAAGATGCTTTGGATCTTTTGTTTGAACAGGTGACTTTAGAAACCGACTTGGAAATGTTTGTTTTCGGTTTGAAGTTATACCTTTGTAAAGATATGCTGTTACAAGAGGCCAAAATAAGTGATGTTGCAAATATAGATAAACTAAAGAATTTAAATCCGCTGTCTCTGGAATATGATAAGATTTCAGTTTATAAGCCATATCACATGAGGGTAAATGGGGCTTTGCTGGCACTACTATTCTTTTCTAAAATTGAGAAAAATAAAACCAATTTCATGTCAGAAGATGCTGCTAGTTTTATCCAATCTCTTTTTGCAAGTGCTCTTAAATTAAAAAAAGAAGGTCTTGAGCCTAATCAGATTTTTATGCTGATGTTTTCTGAAAGCATGAATCAATCTATTACTTCTGAATCAGGTTCGAACTATGAAGATAGAATTTTTTCAGTACTAAAAAGAATTGGAATTCCAGAGGAAGCTATTTCAAAAAAACATGATGAGAATGATGCGAGTACGGAATTTGATTTCTTCTTTGAGTTTGATGGCCGTAGCTATGGAATCGGTGCAAAAAGAACTTTGCGCGAAAGATATAAGCAGTTTCTAAAAACATCTAAAATGACTCATATAGATGTTATGATCCAGATAACTTTGGGGCTGGATCTAAAAGAAGAAAAAGCCAAAACCATTCTTGCTAATGGGATTTATCTTTTTGTGTCCGAGGAAATATATAATTCGAGAGAGTTTTTACAGAAAATGGATGGAGTATATTCGGTAAAAAATCTCAATATTGAAACTCTAAAATCTCTCAAATAAATGCCTCAAATCAAAATCGCTAGCTTCAATGTAAACTCTGTAAAAGCGCGTCTGCCGCGGCTTTTGGAGTGGTTGAAAAATTCTAATCCGGATGTGGTTTTGTTGCAGGAATTGAAATGTGTTGAAAGCGAATTTCCAGTCGAGGCCTTGTACGACGCGGGTTATAACGTTGCGGTGTCGGGACAAAAATCTTATAATGGCGTGGCGATTCTTTCTAAATTTAAAATTGAAGATGTGGTTAAAGCTTTGCCAACGCTAAACGGAGAAGTTGACGAGCAAGCACGATATATTGAAGGCGTGATTTCAGTTGGCGCAAAAGCAATTCGTGTTGCTTCGATTTATGTGCCCAATGGTGGTGGCGATTTGATGCCCAATGAAACTCTTGAAACTAGTCAAAAATTTACTTACAAATTAAAGTTTTTTGAACGTCTAAAGTCGCATTTTTCTAAGCTTGCCGAGTTTAATGAAATGCAGATTTTTGGCGGCGATTATAATGTTGCGGTTGAAGAAATTGACGTTTTCGATGCCAAAAGTTTACGCAATGCCGTTTGTTTTCACGACCTTGAGCGCCAAAAATTTCGTTCAATTTTAAATTTAGGAATTGTCGATTCTTACCGCGCTGCAAATCCACAGAGTCAATCATTTAGCTGGTGGGATTATCGCGGAGGATCTTGGCAACATAATAAAGGAATGCGAATTGATTATCTTTTAACTTCACCGCAAGCTGCCGAAGAAATTGTTGCAACTGCAATTGAAGATCGCGGTGTCAGAGATCAGGAAAAAGCTTCCGATCACTGTCCGGTTTGTGTAACTATTAATATCACTTAATCTTATGAATTATATTGAGGCTGAACTAACGGAACAAAAAATTATCGGAATTGCCGTAAGGGCTGATAATAGCGCAGCTGGAGCGCAAAAAATTGCGGCATTGTGGCAGAAATTTTATCAAGAAAAAATTTTGGATAAAATTACTTCCGAGAAAGTTAGCGACGAAATTTTTGCGATTTATACTGATTACGAAAGCGATCACACCAAGTCTTATAAATTTATTCTGGGCGTCAAAGTTTTTGATTTCGAAGATGTTCCGGAAGGTATGATTACGCATATAATTCCTGAACAAAAATATGCAGTTACCACCGCTTTTGGCAAGATGCCTCAGGCTGTAGCGAAAGAATGGAAGAAAATTTGGGCATCAGATTTAGAGCGCAAATATAGTTCCGATTTTGAAATTTATAATGAGGAATCCAATCAAGGAGACGAGTCGGAAGTGGAGATTTATATCGCGGTTAAATAGCTAAAAAAATCAGGTTTTTGGCGCCACACTTTTTTAATTATGCCCCGCGCTGCGTTTGCAATGACGGGTATAGTTAATTCAAATCTTGCAAAGCTCTAACTTCAAACTGACAGTCGATATTTTTGTAAGCTTCAAGCGCATCAACCAAAGCGCGAGCGCCCGACATTGTAGTCGTATAAGTTGTGCCTTTCATCAAAGCGGTGCGGCGAATTGAGAAGCTGTCTTTGGTTGCTTGCGCGCCTTCAGTGGTGTTGATCACTAAAGAAATTTCTTTGTTTTCGATCATGTCAACCACATGCGGCTTATCTTCGGTGATTTTATTAACGATGGTTACGGCGATATTATTTTCCGCCAAAAATTTCGCGGTGCCTTTAGTGGCAACAATTTTCAAACCAATTGTGATTAATTTTCTGCACAATTCTGGCAGATGTTTTTTGTCGGAATCTTTGACAGAAATAAATGCTAATCCAGAAGTTGGAAGTTTTACTCCAGCTGCAACTTGAGCTTTGGCGAAAGCAAGCGGGAAATTGATATCAATGCCCATAACTTCGCCAGTTGATTTCATTTCTGGCCCCAAAATTGTGTCGGTATTAGTGAAGCGTGCGAAAGGGAAAACCACTTCTTTGACGGAAAAATAATTCAACTTTTTTTCTTTTAATTTGAAGTCGGAAATTTTTTTGCCAACCATAATTAAGGAAGCAATTTTGGCGATCGGAATTCCAGTTGCTTTAGCCACAAAAGGCACAGTACGAGAGGCGCGCGGGTTGACTTCCAAAACATAAACCACTTCATCTTTGATGGCGTATTGCACATTCATCAAACCTTTTACATTCAACGCCAGAGCCATTTTGACGGTAGCGGCTTTAATTTCGTCAATCATTTTTTGTGACAAAGAATAAGGCGGAATTGAACAGGCTGAATCGCCAGAGTGGATTCCTGCTTCTTCGACATGTTGCATAATTCCAGCAACAAAAACTTCTTCGCCATCGCATAAAGCATCAACATCCACCTCAACAGCATCAGTTAAAAATTTATCTAAAAGCAAAGGACCGGTTTCAAAAACTTCGGAATATTCCACTAAATATTTCATCAAATAAGTTTCATCATAAACAATCGCCATACCGCGTCCGCCAAGAACGTAAGAAGGACGAACCACAACCGGAAAACCAATTTCGTTAACTTGGTCAATCACCTGTTTTGCAGAATAAGCGATGTAGTTTTTTGGCTGATTTAATTCGAGTTTTTGTAAAAGTTTTTTGAAGCGATCACGATCTTCGGCCAAGTCAATCATGTCGGGAGAAGTGCCGATAATTGGAATATTTTCATCTTGTAAAAATTTCGCTAAGCCAAGAGGAGTTTGACCGCCGAACTGTACGTTAACTCCTAAAAGTTCGCCGTTGCTCATTTCTTTTTTGATTAACTCGATAGTGTCTTCGGCGGTGAGCGGTTCAAAATAAAGGCGATCGGAAGTGTCGTAATCGGTTGAAACCGTTTCGGGATTACAATTTACCATGATGGCTTCGATGCCGTTTTCTCTGAATGCGAAGGCTGCATGAACGCAAGTGTAATCGAATTCAATTCCTTGTCCGATGCGATTTGGACCAGATCCAAGAATTATAACTTTTTTGCGATTGGTAGGATTTGACTCGCAGGAAGATAGGTTTTGTGCAGACATTTTTAAAAAAAAGGGAGTTTTTAAAGGGCTTTCGAGCCACTTTAAGAAGGGAAATTTTATTTTCTAATTTATTATTTATTTTAACAAAATCTTCTGACTAAGTTTTGTAACCAAGCTTTTTCTGCTGCCGATAATTTATCCGCTAATTCTTTTTCAATTTGTTGATGATATTTTTGCAGCCATTTTTTTTCTGGTCTGGTCATCATTGTAAAGTCAATTAAATCGGGATCTAAAGGCGCTAAAGTTAGAGTGCAAAATTGTAAAAACCTCTCGTCGAATTTTTCAACCAACATCAAATTTTCGATACGAATTCCGTATTCATTAGCTTTATAAAATCCGGGTTCGTTCGATAAAATCATTCCTTCCAAAAGCGGATGATGCGCGCGTTTGCTGATTCCGCACGGACCTTCGTGAACTGATAAAAAGCTTCCAACTCCGTGACCAGTTCCATGATCGAAATCAAGACCAGCTTGCCAGAGATGATTTCTGGCAAGCGCGTCGAGCTGTGCGCCCGAAGTGCCGCGAGGAAATTTGGCGCGAGCTAAAGCGATATGCCCTTTCAAAACTCGTGTAAAATTTTCGATCATTTCGGCGCTTGGTTTTCCAATCGCGATTGTTCGCGTGATGTCGGTTGTACCAAAAAAATTCGTACCAAAATATTGTCCGCCAGAATCGATCAAATAAAGCGAATCGCCAGAAATTTTTTTATTAGTTTTTGACGTTGCGTGGTAGTGAATAACTGCGCCATTGCTGGCAAAGCCAGAGATTGAAGCAAAACTTGGATAAAGAAAATCTGCGCTTTCTTTACGAAATTCTAAAAGTTTTTCTGCGGCCTTTATCTCGTCGGTTTGAGAATTATTTTGTAACCAAAATAAAAATTTTGTTACCGCCAAGCCATCAACTTTATGCGCTTCAGTCGCGCCAAAAATTTCTGCGGAATTTTTGCAGGATTTGGCAATTTCAATCGCGTCATTTTTATTAACTATTTCAAAATGGTTTTTTTGCAGAAGGTTGTAAAGCCAGTAATTTGTACAAGATTCGTCAATTTGGATTTTCTTTAAACTTTTGCTCAAAACCGAAATTCGCAAATCAAAACAATTGGGTTGTAAAAAATTAACCTTAACCAAATCAGGATTTTCTGAATCTGTATTGCGTTTTTCTTCGGCAAATAATTCCACTTCGCCATTCTTAAATAAAATTGCGTAAGCAAGCAGAAGTGGCGTAAATTCTATATCCGCGGCTCTGATATTGAGTAGCCAACAAATATTTTCTGGTTTGGTAATTATAACCGCATCAGCTTCTAATTCTTGTAAAATCTGTGCGCGTTTGGTTTTTGAATCGCTTCCTGTAAGTTTCTTAGCGCAACCAAAAATTTTTGAATTATTTGTTTTTGGGCGATCGCGCCAAATTTTATCAACTGGATTGGAGTCAAGAAATACCAATTCTCCCACATTTTTTTTACAAGAATTTACAAAATTCACACTCATCAATTTTGGATCTAAAGCCAGTTTTTTCTGGGCATTTAAATTCTCAGAAACCCATGTCAGAACTGATTTTTCTGACATGTTAAAAATTTCGAACTCTTTCAAATCGAGCTGATTTTGCGCCTGCAAAATATATCGACCATCAGTAAAAAAATACGACTTTTTGGTACCAAAAATTACCGCTGCGTTAGAGCCGCTAAAGCCAGTTAAATACTGGATTCTCTTTTCGCTTTCTGGCAAATATTCTGAAAAAAATTCGTCAGAATTCGGCAATAAAAAATAATCAATTTTTTGCTCTTTTAAAAAAACTTTTAGTTTTGATAACATGACCTTGTTTTTATTTAGACACTGTTAGAAGAATAATCATCACTAAGGGCGATCATCAAAAAAATGGCAAATAAAAAAACTGCATACTGCTGTCAATCCTGCGGCTCAATCCACTTTAAATGGGCTGGAAAATGTCCGGATTGCGGAGCTTGGAATAGTTTTGTGGAAGAATTTAGCGAAGGCGGCGCCTCACATTTTACCCGCATTGTAGACGATAAAAAATCTAAAAATTCCGATAGTAAAAAGATCGATTTGGTGCAATTAACTGGAGAAGCCCAAAATTTTCCGCGAGTTAGAACTAATATTAACGAACTGGACCGCGTGCTTGGAGGCGGCTTGGTTCAAGGCTCTGTCGTGTTGATTGGTGGCGATCCGGGAATTGGCAAATCGACTTTGCTTTTGCAAACGGCTGAAAGTTTGGCGCAAGGAAAAAATCAGGTAATTTATATTTCGGGCGAAGAATCGATCGATCAAATTCGCCTGCGCGCGCAGAGAATGGGTGTTAAACAAGATTCAATTCAACTTGCCGCAACCACTAATGTTGCCGAAATCATCAATTCAATTGTCGCAAAAGACGTTCCAATCATCGTCATTATTGATTCTATTCAAACCATGTTTTTGGACGAAATTTCGTCGGCACCTGGAACGGTTTCGCAAGTTCGCGCTGCTGCTGGCGAATTAACGATTTTTGCTAAAAAAAATAATATCACCTTGCTGATTGTGTCGCATGTTACAAAAGATGGCCAAATCGCTGGTCCCAAGGTTTTAGAGCATATGGTTGACACCGTACTTTATTTTGAAGGCGAAAAAGATCTGCATTTTAGAATTTTGCGCTCGATTAAAAATCGCTTCGGCGCTGCAAATGAAATTGGTGTGTTCGAGATGAATGAAATCGGGCTTTCCGAGGTTACAAATCCGAGTGAGCTTTTTTTAACTTCTTATGATCGAGAAACTTCCGGCTCGATTGTTTTTGCTGGCGTTGAAGGCACGCGTCCAATTTTGGTTGAAATTCAAGCGCTGGTTTCTCCAAGTTTTATTCCAACGCCGCGTCGCGCTGTTGTTGGTTGGGACACTAATCGTCTGGCAATGATAATTGCTGTTTTAAATAGTCGCTTTGGACAAAATCTTTTTGATAAGGAGGTCTATTTAAATATTGTCGGTGGTTTAAAAATTGAAGAAACCGCGGCCGATTTGGCTGTAGCTTGTGCTTTGATTTCTGCAGCTCGTGACATTGCGCTGCCCTCAAATACTATTGCCATCGGCGAAGTTGGCTTAAGCGGCGAAGTTAGAATGGTCAGTAATTTAGAGGGTCGCTTAAAAGAAGCCGCCAAACTTGGCTTCAAAAATTGTCTAATTCCAAAAGCCAATGAGAAAAATAAAAACTTCGCAGCACTAAAAAAATCTTTGCCAGATTTAAATTTACAAATGATTGGGCATATTCGTGATTTGGCGAAATTTTTTAAAAAAAATTAACTTAAATGATATGAAAAAACTTCTAACAACGATCATCTTTTTAGCCTCTATTTTCAGCGCTTCGTCGGCCTTGGCAAATGATCAAGAATTTCTTGTGCGAATTAAAGATCATAAATTTGAACCGACGGAAATCGAAGTTCCTGCTGGTCAAAAATTCAAATTAATCGTCGAAAATACCGACAAAACCTTGGAAGAATTTGAAAGCGGAGATCTAAAAAAAGAGAAGCTTGTTGGTGCGGGAAAAAAAATTACCATTATCATCAGTCCACTAAAATCTGGGGAGTATAAGTTTTTTGGCGACTTCCATCAAAAAACTGCGCAGGGGAAAATTATCGCCAAATAAAAAATACTGCCATTCTTCGCCAAAGCTCGGGATGACAGAGGCTTCTTAAGAAATAATTCTATCAACAATATTTTTAGCTATATTGTCCGAAGCTTCAACCACCAACAAAGCTCTATTTGATATGGTTCTGACCACATCTTCATCTTGGAAAAACTTCTCAACTACTGTCGTTAATTGTTGGCCATTATCTATCATCATACAAGCTTGCTGCTCTTCTAGTTTTGCATAAATTTCTTTGTTATTAAACACGCCGCGACCAGAAATTACAGCGCATCCCAACTTTACAGCTTCAAAAGGATTGTGTCCGCCGATTTCAAATAATGAGCCGCCAACAAAAGCAAATTTTGCTAAACGATAGAAAGTTCCAAGCTCGCCCAAGCTATCAGCAAGATATATTTCTGTAGAGTCGGAGATATCTTGACCAAGACTTCTTTGGGCAAAATTAATATCTCTAAAAAGTGATTTTATTTCATCTGCGCGATTGGGATGGCGTGGCGCGATAATTGTTAAAAGGTTGGGAAAAGATTTTTTTAACTCGCGATGCGACTGAATTATAAACTCTTCTTCGCCTTGATGAGTGCTGGCTGCAAGCCAATATTTGCGAGCGCCAATTTTTAATTTTAATTTTTCCAATTCATCAAGATTAAAAGATAAATCACGAGCTTGCGATTTCAGATTTCCAAAAAATAAAATTTCTTCACTAGTTAAATCAGCGAAACGCTTTTGATCTTCTTCGCTTTGGGCAAAAATTAGGTTAAAATTATCAAAAATTTTAAAACCAAACTTGCTTGCAAAATACCATCTTCCAGCAGATTTTTTTGACATTCTTCCATTCACCAAAAACACTTCGGCACCCATCGCGCGGGCTTCATAAATAAGATTTGGCCAGATTTCTGATTCAACAAAAATTACTCTACTTGGTTCCCAAAAAGTTAAAAAATCTTTAACGCAAATGTAAGAATCTATCGGCAAAAATTGATGGATAACGCGACCCTGAAATTCTGGAAGTTTTGCTGCGACCGTTGCGGCAGAAGTTAGGGTTGTTGTTGTAAAAAGAATTGTCGATTGCGAGAATCTTTCGAGCAGCTCATCAACTAAAATTAAAACTGAATTTGTTTCGCCAACGCTAACGGCGTGAACCCAGATTATATCGCCTTCTGGACGATTTTGTGTCGGCTTGCCAAAACGCTCTTTTAAACGTTTTTTATCTTCTTTTTTCTTAGAAACTCGAAAGAAAATATAAAGCTCAAGAAAAGGGAAAAGTATGATCGAGAGCGTGCGATAAAATAACATAAATTAAGTAAAAAATTTTGACTAAAAACCGCCAGCAGATTTGATAAAGAATTTTTTTAAACTTGGTAATTTATTAACCAATCCAAGCCCTAAATCCCTCGCCAAAGCAATTGAGAAGCTTCTGGTTTCAAAAAGTGAATTTAAAATGTCGGTCGCAATTAACATTTTTTTCGCTTCAGATTTGGCCTTTTTGTTATAAGCATCAATTAGGCCTTGGCTTGAAATATCAAGTCCACAAAACAAATTATTTTTTACCAATTCGCATAAAATTTTAATTCCAGAAATAGCCAAATTAAAACCCTGACCCGCAATTGGATGCACGCCAGCAGCAGCATCGCCGATCAAAAGCATTTTTTTGTAGAAGAATTTTTCTGACTCGACCAAGTTTAAAGGATAAGAAAATTTTTCCGAAACCACCTTTACCTCACCCAAAACATCTTCGGTTTTTTTCCATAATTGATGAGTAAAATTTTCTTCATCCAAACTTAGAGCCACTTGAGATGTTTTGTCGGAAGCAATCCAAACAATTGAAGATTGATGCGGATCTTTTAGTGGCAAAATCGCTAATGGCCCACCAGGTAAAAATTTTTCATGAGCAATATTTTTGTGCGGCTTTTCATGAGAAATATTAAAGACGATGGCGGTTTGGTGATATTTTTTTTGGGTAGCGCGAATTTGATAAAGCTCACGAAGTTTAGAAAAGCGGCCATCGCAGGCTAACAATAATTTGGAATTTATAATTCTCTCATCATCAAGTTTTACTAAAACATTTTCTTCAAACTCAATTTTTTCGTAAGAATTTGGCGAGAAAACCGTAATATTTTTACGCCGCAAAATCTGATTACGCAGCGCGTTGTGAATGTGATAATTTTCAATAATCTGACCCAATTGGCCGTTTTTTGGATCGACCTGATAACCAATAAAATCAAGGAAGAATGGCGATTTGTAGTCAGTTATTTTGATGTCAGAAATTTCCCCTGCTTCCGCCTGTAATTCATCGTAAATTCCAATTTCATGAAATAATTGCAACGACGCCGCAGAAATTGCGTAAGCTCGACCATCGCGCTTTCTGTCAGCACTTAAGATGTCTTGCTTTTCGACAATCGCGATTTTTAAATCGTAAGACACATTGCTTAAACTAAGCGCTGCAGTCATTCCAGCAAAAGAACCGCCGATAATTATGAAGTCAAAATTATTCATTAAATCATGTTTTTTGGTTGAACCCATTCGTCAAACTGCGCTTCAGTTAAAAGGCCAGAATTTAGAGCTGCGGCCTTCAAAGTTGTACCTTCTTTATGCGCTTTTTTAGCGATTTTGGCGGCGTTATCATAGCCGATATAAGGATTTAATGCCGTCACTAACATCAAAGATTGATCGAGTAATTGAGTGATGCGCTCTTGATTAGCAACAATTCCGACCAAACATTGGTCGATGAAACTTTGAATTCCGTCATTTAGCAAATTAATCGATTCAATGACGTTACGAATAATCATCGGACGAAAAACGTTTAATTCGAAATGGCCGTTTGAGCCGCCAACCGTAATTGCCACATGGTTTCCCATAATTTGGCATGCGATCATTGTTAGTGCTTCGCACTGAGTTGGATTAACTTTTCCTGGCATTATTGAAGAGCCCGGTTCGTTTTCTGGAAGGCTGATTTCGCCAAGTCCGGAGCGTGGTCCAGAAGCTAGGAAGCGAATGTCGTTGGCGATTTTCATGGTTGAGGTTGCCAGCGAATTTAGTGTGCCAGAAAGGTTTACTAATTCGTCGTTACAGGCCAAGGCGAAGAATTTATTTTTGTTGGTGACGAAGCTATCAGCCTGCGCCAATCCTAGTTTAGCGAGGTTTGAATCTTTTACCTTCCAAAATCCGTCAGACAAAGTTGTGCGACCTAAATCTAAGTTGAGAAGTTTTTCGTGAAGTGATTTTAGGTGAGAAACTTCGGTGATTTTTTCAGCAAATTTTTCAGCAAATTTTGGATGACAATTAAGCCCTGTTCCAACGGCGGTGCCGCCTTGCGCCAATGAGGTGACGTATAAAATTGCTTGCGAAATAAAAACCGCGGCAGTTTGGATTTGCACTTTGTAAGCCGAAAATTCCTGACCCAAAGTCACCGGCGTTGCGTCTTGCGTGTGAGTTCTTCCGATTTTGATGATGTCGTTAAATTCCTTTTCTTTTTTGCCGAGTTCGTTGGCGAAGCGAACCAAGGTTGGAAGTAGTTTTTCGTAAACCGTTAAAACCGTCGCAACATGCATCGCTGTAGGGAAGGTATCGTTTGAGCTTTGTCCTAAATTTACGTGATCATTGGGATGAACTGGCGATTTTCCGCCTTTTTTTCCAGTAACTTTTTCGTTCGCAACTGAAGCGATAACTTCGTTGGTATTCATGTTGGTTTGAGTGCCAGAGCCAGTTTGCCACACTACCAAAGGAAAATGATTTTCGTAAAACCAATCGAAGCGCGCTAAAATAGTATCAACCGCATCAACAATTTTATCGGCTAAATCGGGAGAGAATTTTTTGAATTCGTCCGAAGTTGGATCAGATGACATCAGGTCTTTATTGGTAAGTGCTGCTGCTTTTTTAATCATCAGCATCGCGCGCACAACTTCTTTGGGCATTTTATGTCCTGGATTGTCATTGCAAATCGGAAAATTCTGCACTGAGCGCTGAGTTTGTGCGGCGTAATAAGCGTCAGCCGGAACTTTAATTTCGCCAAAAGAATCAGATTCGATACGGAAGTTTTGAGTCATAAATTTGAGATTTAGATTAAGATAAACAGATTTTTAAAAATTCTTCAGCATCAAGACTGGCCTTGCCCACCAAGAGTCCGTTGATATTTTCGATTGCTAAAATTTCTGCAGAATTTTGTGAATTAACCGAGCCGCCATAAAGCGTAAAATATTGCTGCGCTAGGCCGCTCATTTTTTCATCAAAAATTTTTTTAATTAATTTTGCCATTTCTTTGATCTGATCTGATGTGGGCACGATGCCCGTTCCAATTGACCAAATCGGCTCGTAAGCAATAATTAATTTTTCGAATTTTACATCCCAAGGAACCGAATTCATGATTTGGCGATAAACAAATTCAAGATGTTTATTTTGGTCGCGCGTTTCTTTGTTTTCGCCAACGCAGATAATTGGAATTAAATCTTTTGCCAGCGCCGCACGCACTTTCTTTGCAATCAATTCGTCGCTTTCAAAATGTCCGGCGCGACGCTCGCAGTGGCCCAAAATTACAAATTCGCAGCCAATTTTTTGCAACATTTCGGCACTAATGTCGCCAGTAAAAGATCCAGAATTTTCGAAGTGACAATCTTGAGCGCCAAGTTGTAGCGGCCTTTCGCTTAAAACAATTTTGGTGATTTCCTCTTCCGACATTTGTGAAGCATCTTTATTTTGATATCTCAACAACATTTCTAATTTCTGAAAACCGCTTTCCATCAATTCACTGTCGATATAGTCGATCATAAAAACTGGCGGACAAAGCACTGCTTCAACGTCGGTGAGTTGTGATTTTTTTTCTGTAGCATTTTTTAAAAAAACTTCCAGCCAAGAATCGGCCTCTTCAAAGGTGTGATTCATCTTCCAATTTGCCGCAATAATTTTTCTTTTCATAAATTAGATTTGAGCAATTAATTTTTTTATACGTTCGCCGCAAAGCTCATAGCGCCATCCTCGAAGCGATTCTTCGATTGATTTTTTGGTGCAAACCAAATTCTTCAAATGTTGGCTGGTGATCAAAAGTTGCTCTTTCAAATTTTCTTCGCGAGCAATTTCGGCGACTAATTCTTTAGCTTTTTTATAGAGATTTTTTTGCTTATCATTCATGAAATTTCCTTCGTCTTTAACATAATTTCTTTCTTCGAATTCAACATTTTGCTCAAGAATTTTTTTGATCTCGGTAATTTTTTTCTCATCTAAGTTCAAATCAAAATTTCGCAAATAAGCTACGCGCTCAAGGGTTTCGTCGCGCATAAAATGTTGACGCGGAAGATCGAGTTTTTTCACCCAGTTTTCGCGCCATAAAATTAGATTTTTAATTCTTGAAACTTCCTCACGCGATCTGCCTTTAAAAGAAAAATTTTTGAACAGATTATCTTGAGTTTCACTCATCGCTTTATTGACGAAAATTTTTATCTCTTCTTGATACCATTTGGTACGATTTTTTTCTTGAAGAATTTTTAATAATTTTTCGTAAATTTCTTCTAAAAATATCACATCAGAAATTGCGTATTTTAACTGTTCTGCGCTTAACGGTCGCCTTTGCCAGTCGCTTCTTTGCAGGGTTTTATCAATATTTTTTTGTAGTAAATTTTCTGCTAAATTCGAATAGCCAGTATTAAAATTAAAACCGCAGAAATTGGCCATAATTTGAGTGTCAATTACGCTATCGGCCAGATCATCAAAAATACCCCCGCTTGCTATACCAGATTTCTGACAAAAAATCTGTAAATCTTGCAGGGAGGCGTGTAAAATTTTGGTAATTTTTTTATCAAAAATAACTGAAGTCAAAGGCGTAAGATCAACTCCCGAAAGTGCATCGACGATAAATAATTTTTGCTCACCAGATTTTTTTACCGCAATTTGAATCAAAGATAAAATCGGATAGTAAGTTTTTTCGCGCATAAATTCTGTATCCAGCGCAACTAATTTTTCTTCATGAATCAGTGCCACAGCCTCTTTTAAAGCTGCATCGTTAGTGATGTAATTTTGTGAATTTATCATTAAACGGAACCTAAATAGTTGGCTGTTTATCGCTGCTATAAAGCATCGAAGCCGATTTTGGAGAAGGTTGTGTGCTTGGTGGAAAATGCTTAATATCCACTAAATCTTTTTTTAACTTTTCGACCTCTTCTTTTTTTATCTTCTCTTCAATTTTTGCAGCTCCTTCTTTGTCAAAAGTGAATTCCGCCATATCTCTGGCGCGCGCTATATCAAAATAAAAATTCTGATTAAATTTTTCTTGCACTTCTTTTTGCTGAGTCACCTTTACTGCTTCGCGAGATTTAGTGTTAAGCAGATCAAATTCTTGCTCAATTTCTGTGGTTTTTTTGGTCAATTGGCCATTTTTAATCACGCCTTTGTCTATCGCGCCAAGCGTTAAAAAATTACCTCTAGCTTCAGCTTTTAATTTATCCATTTCAGCTCTGTTGGACTTATCGCCTTTTAAAAATTTCAGCATGGAATTTACGTTTGGAGTTCCGGCATTATCATCAAATTCTCCATTTTGAAAATTATCGACTAAACCTTTAAACGCTTTATTAAATAGCGGTGAAACTCCTCTTTGTCCCACATTATCAAGAAAAAATTGACACATTTTGGCGTCAATATCGCCTTCCCGCAAAGCTTGATATTTCTTGTCGACAAAATCTTTAATTAGTCCATTGGTGCCGGCATGTTTTTCTGTTATTCCGTCAGAATTTTTTTTCTCCCAGCCTTTGGCAAGATCTTCTTCAAAAGCTTTAAAAGCATCTTTTAGAGCTTTGGTATGTTTTTCTTTTGACGCGTTTAAAGCTTTGCTATGATCAAGTTCGGGCGCTACTTGAGCTAAAAGATTGGTCGCGGCAATTCCACCTAAAACTAAAGGCGCTGATCCTGCGATCGTCGGAGCTAATTCAGCCATCATATTTTGCCCAATTTCACTATCTTTCAAAACCTCCACCAAATCACTAAATTCGCTAATAATCGGCAATTTAAAAACTCCTTCAATCGCTTTATCAATTTCCATTTTATCCATCAATTCGCCAAGAAAGCCAAAATATTTTCTATTGGTAATAACATCGCCAAAACCTTCGCCCAAACCTTTATTAGCTTCGAAAAGCGGGCCAAAAATTTCTTTTAAAGGATCGAGATAATTGAAAACATGTCCCATAATTGAAAAGGCGCCAAGTGGCGTAAATACCAAGAATAACGACATTGCGCGATGTTTCCATCTTTCGTCAGAGTTGTCAGCGTGACCTTGCATGTCATCCATCATGCTGTTTGCCAAATCTTTACTATCGGCATCAAATTTATCCATGCGCTTCTTAAACTCTTCTTCATCTTTTTTGATTTCTTCCAGCAACAAATCTTGCATCTTGTTGTAAGATGCGATGTCGAGCGTTTCGTTTGAAGAATCGATCTTGCTCATTATTTTTTGCATCAATTGAGAATAGTTGCTGCGATTGGGGTCTATTCTGCTGCGAAGTTGCGATGCCAAATGCAATCTTCGCTGATTATATGATTCAACATATTGCAAATCGGCCGCATCAGTACTGCTGTAAATACCTTTTCCAAGCTGCGACGATCCTTTGTGAATCATTGTTGCAAGACCTTTTCCAATCGTGCCTGCAGCGTGTCCAATCATTTCTTTATAAGTGGGATTTTCCGAAGTGATGCCAAGTAGTTTTCTTTTTACGTGCTCTTCAAGATCAATGCCATTTTCCATCACATTTTCTAAACGCGCTTTATTCATCGATAATTTATCTCGCGCTCTCATTCCATCAAACATTGCTTCTCGACGATCATCTAAACTTGGCTTTGTAAGATAAACAATTTTCTCATCTTGTTTTTTTGTGGCAGGGGCTTTCTTCTGATTTAAATATTCTTTAACACTTGCTTTCTCAAGCGGAGCATCCATTTCAACCAATCGTCGCGCTGTAATTGAACATTCTTTTATTGCCTCTTTGCGTTCTGTAAAAATATCGTCAACCAAACCAACAAAGGCTTCGACACTATTATCTTTCTTCGCAAGTTCGAAATGTTTTTGCAAACTTGCAGTAACGTCGGCAGTTCTGTCGAACCTCTTCGTGCCGTAAAGATCTGCAATCTGACCAATTAATGCATTGAATCTTTCTTGCGAAGTTTGGGGATTTAAAGTCGCTGGTCTTGACATATCATTTTAAAAAATTGCTAAAAAATTCTTGTAAAAACTATCTCATCTTCATTCTTAATAATCACCGAAAAATTCATCCTCAATTCTTGACATTAGTTCAGGCGCTATTTAAATCTTTTAGTTCTCTTCTGAGGGTTTACAAACCCCCTTCCAATAAATTATGAGGATAAAAATGATTAAAAAATTACTTGTTTTAGTTGCCATAATTTCTCTTAACGCCTGTCACGGTAAGTCTAAAATCAAAGATTCAAAAACTGACATCGCTCCAATTGATCAAGTTACCACTACAACTGAATCAGATTTTCAAACCATCGAAAATCAACAACAAGCTGACGCATTAAATAAAGCTGAGCAAGCAAAAGATGACGAAATCGAAGTTCAAGATCGCGTTTTCTTCGACTACGATTCTTCTGAAATTTCTGATGATGCAAAAAAAATTCTCGACACCCAAGCTCTTTGGTTGAAAAGCGATCCATCAATCAAAATCACTGTTGAAGGACATTGCGACGAAAAAGGCACCAGAGAATACAACATCGCTCTTGGCGACAGAAGAGCTTCTGCTACAAAAAATTATTTAGTTAAAACTGGCGGTGTCAACGCTTCAAGAGTCAAAACCGTTTCCTACGGTAAAGAGCGTTTAGCCTATTTTGGAACTGATGAAGCAACGATCTCAAAAAACAGAAGAGCCGTTACTGTTGTAGTTCAATAGCAATGTGGTTTAAAAAATTAAAGCCGGTCTGGCATTGTCAGATCGGCTTTTTTTGTGTCCAAAAATGGGAATGAAGATGTTGGTGGGTCTAAATCCTCGACTCAAGTAACAGCTGCGCAATCCATATCTTAGAAACTTTTTCTGCTAAAGAATTTTGTTCACAGCGATTATGTAAATGTAAAAAATCTAGCTTATCCATGTTCTGATCTTGGCTGCCGCAAGAATAAAAATATTCCATCTCGCCTTTTTCATTCTCTCTTTTTTGTAAACATTGCGAGCAAACGCCTTTCAACATACATTGCATTGGGGCGTTTAAGCTGGTGATTGCGATTGGAGCTTCGCTAATTGATCTTATGGAATTTTCGTGACGTAGCTTAGCAATTTCATGCATCATTTGATCGTTGCCAATCGCAAAAATTCGATCAATTTTCTGAGGATTGTTTGTGAAATAATTTTTTAGAGCATCAATTACTGAACCTTTAAAATAGCCGTCTTTTGCCTTTTCCTCAACCGCAATAATTAAATTGTTGCAACAATTCTCCATTTCTTTTTGTCGAACAATTTCAGAATATTTTTTATATCCTGCAAAAAAAATCACCTGACAATTATTTCTTTTAAATTCTGAAGCAACCGCGCCCAATACTTGGCTTCCGCGGCCTCCACCGATTAGAACCACGGTTTCATTTGCCAAAATTTCTGTTGGTTTTCCAGAGGGCCCCATAAAAACACAAGGTTCGCCAGTTTTAAAATTCGCAATTAAGCTGGTCGATCCCCCAGTGTCCACAACCACGCCACCAATGATTCCGTGCTCACGATCAATTGATAAAGCGGTCACCGGAACTCCTTCCATCGCCATTAATTGGCCAGAAATTTTTGGTGCCAAAGCGTGATAATTTTGTAAACGAAAAATATGTCCAGTTTGTGTTTGTTTTGCCAAAAGCGGAGCCTTGACTAGGATTTTAAATACATGATCCGAGAGCCTTTCAATTCTTTCAATTCTGACTAAAAATTCTGTATTTATTTTCTCTAAAAAATTCACATCTTTTGTGGTTTCAACCTCATTTAAAATTCTCGTAATTTCCTTGTAACCAATCTTCGCGCTTGCCATTGCCTTCACTACATTTCCTTCAAAATTTGGATGTAGATCGCCAAAGAAACTCACGGCTTTTTTTGATTTTTCATCAATTTTGGTGATCACGCTAAAGTCTTTTGGGCGCGCGCTGTGAGTGATTGGGTAATGTTTGTGATCTTGGGTAATTTCGGCAAAATATTTCCCCGTAATTTCGAAATCTAAGCCATCTTCTAAGACCGCAGAAATGTTTGGTGTTGTGCCCGCTGCAATTAAAAGAGATTTACATTCGATAATTTTTCCATCGGCACATTTTAAATTTTTAATGTGATTAAATTGATCAATTTCAATTTCTTGTGGAGCGGCATTTTCAACAAATTCTATACCTTCTTCAAAAGCTTTGTTCAGTTCTTGATGATTTAGTTTGTGGGCTGGAGAGTCTTGAATTTTTTTTCGATAAAGAATTTTTACTGGTGGTAAATTTTCGGGATTTTTGGCATCGCGCAAAAATTCTTCCGCAATGATTTTTTCTTCCTCGTTTAAATTTGGCCAAATTTTTTCTTTGCCGATTATCGCAAATTTCTTCGCAAATTTTTTGATTTGCACCAAATAATAGGCCTGCGCTTCGCAAGCGGTATCAACAGCTGTAAGCCCTCCGCCAATTACCGCAATTGGCGTACGAATTTGTAAATTGGTAAACAATTCTTCTTTAAAACTTCCGGTTAATTGCAGCGACATCAAAAAATCTGAAGCAGATCGCACGCCTTTGGCGAAGTTATTTTTTATATTAATAATGTTGGGACGACCAGCTCCCAAACAAAGTGCCACATGATCGAAACCATATTGCTCAAAAGCGGTTTTATCGGTAATTGATGAACCAAAACGAATGCCGCCAAACATTCTAAAATTTTTGCGACGCTCTAAAAGCAAACGAATTATTTTTAAAAAATTCTTGTCGAAACGCACGGTGATTCCATATTCAGCAACGCCACCAAAGCCTTGAATTAAGCGACTTGAGAGTGGTTCGTAAATTTCATCTAAAAATTTTATCGGCTTAAATTTTACACGATTTCCAACTTCATCAATACCAGAAATTTCTGAATTTAGCGGCTCAATTTTTAAGCCATCAATTGCCACCACCTCGTGTCCGTCATTTAAAAGATGATGCGCCAGAGTATAGCCAGCAGGGCCCAAGCCACAGACAAGAATTTTTTTACCAGAATTTTTTTGCGGTAAATTGCGCTCTAAATTTAGCGGATTCCAGCGCGTTAAAAGTGCATAAATTTCAAAACCGTAAGGCAGCGCTAAAACATCTTTTAGAGTGCGAGTTTCAATTTGCGGAATATCGACAGGATCTTGTTTTTGATAAATACACGACTTCATACAATCGTTACAAATACGGTGTCCAGTGCCCGCAATCATTGGGTTGTCAATGATTGCCATAGCCAAAGCAGCGATAGAAAAACCTGATGATTTTAGCAAATTCATCTCAGAAATTTTCTCATCCAAAGGACAACCATGAAGTTCAACTCCAAGCGAATCGGTTTTTGGAATTGCGGAATTTTTTTCTAAAATACCAGTGCGACACGAATCTTTTTCCTGCTTGTGACAAAAAATACAATAATGGGCTTCAGCTAAGATACGATTGAGTTCAAAGCCTTTGTCAGTTAAATTAAATCCGTCGCGTTTTGATTTATCGGCGCAAGGAGAAACTAAATTTTGCGGATCAATTTTTTGCGGCAAAATAAATAACGCACCTTTTTTGTGAAGCTTGCGACCCGCGACAGAGTAGAGCGCCCAAGCTGAATAATTTTCTAAAATTTCAAGATTTTCTTCAGCTAAAATTTTGGCAGCGAGTTTTTTTTCTAGGTCATCAATGTCGTCAAAAAAGATTCCTAAATCAGAGAGAATCCTTAATCCATCAACATCTGCAGCAGTTTCTTTAAATTTTTTTGCAACATTTCTTTGCACAAATTCACGACGTGCGATGTAAATTTTTTGCAAATCATCGTGATGTTTTTTTAATAGTTCATGTTCTTTTTGAATGCCAAAAAGTTCGACTAAAAAATTTTCAAGACTGCGCGCACGCTCAAGCAAATCAAGATTATCAGATGATTTGTTGTTTAAATATTCTGCAAATTTCTGATCTAATTTTACTAAACCATCGCGCTCATAAAGATCTTGAAAAGTCAGGTTGAAATTGGATTTAAGATGATCTTGTAATGACATTTTTTATGATTTTTTCTTCGTCAAATTCGAATTTTTTATTGCCAATAATTTGATATTTTTCATGGCCTTTGCCCGCTAAAATCAAGACGTCGCCAGCTTCAAGCATCGCAATTGCTTTTTCAATAGCTGTCTTGCGTTCAGAAATTTCGATAGTTTTTTTTATGTCGCAAGCGGCGAGAATTTCTTTGCGAATTAATTCTGGTTTTTCGGTGCGAGGATTGTCGTCGGTAACAACAACTAAATCTGCCATCTCGCAAGCGATTTTGCCCATGATTGAGCGTTTGCCGGCGTCGCGATCGCCGCCGCAGCCAAATAAAATAATTAAGCGTGATTTAGTGATTTGGCGACCAAGCTCTAAAACATTGGTCAGCGCGTCTGGTGTATGTGCAAAATCGATAAAAATTTGCGCTTTGTTTGATAGCGTTGCAACGCGCTGCATCCTTCCAGTTGCGGGCTGAAGCTTGTTAAAATTTTTAAGTAAATTCGTCAGCTCAATTTCGCTTAAATTATTTTTTGCTAAAATATTTCCCAAGGCGCAAAGAGCGTTCATCGCTTGAAAATCGCCGCCAACCAAAAGATCGAAGCTGTAATTTTTTTGCCTAAACTCAAAAGAAATTCTTTGGCCTAAATCAAGCGTGGTGATTTCTTTAAGCTGTAAATCGCGAGCTTTAAAACCGTAATCAATAATTTTGTGAGAATGTTGTTCGCAGATTTTTCTAATCTCGGCGGCTGATTCAATATCGGCGTTAAAAATAGCGCTGCCACCTTGCGACAAAACATTGTCAAAGAGAATCATTTTACAGCGAAAATATTCCGCCATCGTCTTGTGATAATCGAGATGATCTTGCGTGAAGTTGGTGAAAGCGCCGACGGAAATTTC
Source organism: uncultured Rhizobium sp. (assembly GCA_964434225.1). Lineage (GTDB taxonomy): Bacteria > Pseudomonadota > Alphaproteobacteria > Rickettsiales > UBA1997 > UBA2645. The sequence goes on along the minus strand of CAYSUM010000006.1, from coordinate 2,985 downwards.
TAAGCCTGCTATTCTTTTTTGCTCCAATCCAATTGAACTGACCTCGATTACAACATCATCAACGCTGAATCTTTTTAAAGTGCTTAAGTTTTTGTAAAGCGACACCAGATCAGGAGTTGTAAGGCTTGAATTTTGTAATTGATCGGGAATATCGGCGTCACACATTACTCCAAGAGTTCCGATTGAGGCGGATTTTTTTCCTAAAAATTGCAAGATTTGGCGAGTAAATTCGGCGGTGGAGGTTTTGCCATTAGTGCCAGTGATGGCGTAGATATTGGCTGGAAGTGGGGAGTAAAAAATTTGAAGGAATTCTGTAAGTAACGCAAAAGGATTTGAACTGGTTATCGATAGGGCGTTTTTGGCGGCTTCAAGATTGCAAAGGTCGTGGTTCGAAATTACTACGCTAGCGCCTTTTTCGATGGCACTTGGAATAAATTCCAAGCCGTCTTTAACTTTTCCCGCAAGGGCAAAAAAAGCAGAATTATTTTTTGCTAAACGCGAATCGAGAGCAATGTCTTCAATTTCGATCGTGTCTGATGTGACGCCTGAAGCAATTTTGTAATCAGTTTTTACTTGAGAAAGGATTTGGGAAAGCTTCACGAGAAGTCGGAAATCAGTTTTTGGAATTTTTTCGCAGCCTCTTTTGGATTAGCTTCGCGAGTGATTGGTCTTCCCGCAACTAAATGCGACGAACCATTTATTAAAGCGGTTTTTACATCAGCGACACGTTTTTGATCGTCGTTTGCGATGTTTTCCAGTCGGATTCCTGGACTTACAATCAAAAAATCTTTACCGAATTTTTGGCGTAAATTTGGCGCTTCTAAAGCAGAAGCAACAATGCCGTTTAGACCTGAATTTAAAGCCAATTCCGTCTTTTTTAAAACTAGATTTTGAAGAGAAATATTCGGATCAAATCCCATTTCATTTAAATCTTTTTGATCGAGATTCGTCAAAACCGTCACGCCAATAACTTGCATTTTACCCTTATTTTGCGCGGCTTTTTCCATGATTGCGCGACTTGCGGTGTGAATAGTTAAAAGATCAATTTCATATTGTGCTAAATTTGCAACGGCGCGACCAACGGTTTCTGAAATATCGTAAAGTTTAAGATCGGCAAAAACCTTTTTGCCCTTATTTTTCAACCATTTGACAAGGGTGAAATATTCGCCGCTCATCATTAATTCTAAACCAATTTTGTAAAAGTTTACCGAGTCACCAATGTCATCAACTAATTTTTTTGCCGCAGAAATATCGGCAACATCAAGAGCTACAATCAGGCGTTCGCTGGTTTTGGTGGACATTATTGGCTAATAGAAGATTTTTTTTCGGCAGCGACAGACGATTCTTCGCCAACCAAAAGACGAGTAATATTTTCTTTATGTCGAACTAAAATTAAAATTGCTAAGAACCAACAAAGCACGATTTGAGAGGTTGGGGCGTCGAAACGATTGGATAAAATAATTGAAGAAAAAATCGCGACGATGGAAGCGACGGAAGAAATTCGAAATAAACAAAAAGATAAAATCCAAAAACATGTCGTCAAAAATCCTACGCCAAAATCAAGTGCAAATAAAACTGCAATCGCAGTTGCAACGCCTTTGCCGCCTTTGAAGCGTAAATAGATTGGATAGATATGTCCCACAACTGCAACGGCGGAAACTATTGCCAAAAATAAATGTAAATTTTCAATTTTATAGAAAGCAAATCTGGCAATAATCACCATCGCCGCACCTTTCAACCCATCAAGAATCAGGGTAATAAAACCTAATTTCTTCCCCAGAATTCTAGTAACATTGGTTGCGCCAATATTTTTTGAGCCCATTTCGCGAATGTCGATTTTGGCGCAGAGCTTTGATATTACTAGGCCAAAAGGAATTGCTGAAATTGCGTAAGTAATTACGAGGAAGAAAAATAGTTGAAAGGATATCATGCGGGATTTTTATCTTTGTTTTTGCGGAAGGCGTCCAAAGAAATTACTTTTGCTGATAAATCAATTGATTCGGACTTCTTTTCTTTGCCCTCGGAATTATTGGCTAGATTTGATTCGCCGTAATCGCCATTTTCAAAGCCTTCGATTTCGTCGTAACTGACGCTAAATTTTAAACCGAAATTCATTGATGGATCGGCGAAAGAAGTAACGGATTTGTAAGGAATCGTCATTTTTTCATTTTTGCCAGAAAAACTTAGGGCGATCTTGAATTGATCTTGGTCAACCGTAAGACTTTTGTACTGATATTGAATCGCGATCGTCATTTCTTCGGGATATTTTTCGATCAAATGTTTTGGCAAAACAACGCCAGGAAAGCGCGTCAAAAAAGTAACGATAAAGTAATGTTTGCCAGGTAAGCCAGTCTTTTCAATTTTTTTAAGAGTCTCGTAAATCACTGAACGCATTGAGTTCTCGATGATTTCGTCATACCCGATTAGATCTTGCATGGATGATTTTTTTGGGAGTGAAAAAAGTGCCCGAGATTCTGTTGAAAGGCTCTCGGGCGGCCCCGATAAAATCACTTATACTAAGCAGCTACAGCCACTTTGGTAAATTCGAAGTTATCATTAGCAAAATTGTCATTTGCGTTTAGTTTTTTCGAACGATGTCGTTTTATGGCTTGCGCCTTTCCACAACCGGCAGTATCTCAACCGAGTAAAATCATTCCCTTTATCGCATGTCGAAAGCTGTTTCATCCCCATAAATGGTGGAGATGTCGGGTACTGCCCCCGAGTCCATGTACGTTTATTGCGAAATGCATTTATCACCATAGATCTCAAGCAAAAACTTGAGAACGTAATACAAATTAAACTAGGGAAAAAAATTCACAAGAGCGGCGGTCAAAAAAGTGATTACCGTAAAATTCCGCCATTCAATTAATTCAGCCAACTCTGCTTAGGTTTTGGCAATATACAATTTTATCCAAAAAAAAACACGATCAACCAAGATATCTTTTATACTAAATTCACCCTGTTTATTTTGAGTTTGGTTTTTAA
>CAYSUM010000005.1:56286-98764 GCA_964434225.1 uncultured Rhizobium sp. | reverse complement strand
GAGCCACCACCACCCGCAAAACCGCTTGAGGCGTGTTAGCTAGTCCACATCGTCATTGCGAGAACCCAGTTGTAATTACTCTGGGTTGCCGCGCTGCGCTCGCAATGACGGTGTGGAAATCCACACCACAAATTACAAACTTCGACCTGTATTAGAGGAAGCTTCTTTTTCTGGTCGCACAACTTTCCGATCACTCAAATTTTCTAAACTGGCGAACTTATAACTTCCTGATTCTAAATGAATCTGACATGTTGCTCTGACTGATCCTGACGGATTTGGCATTACCGAATCTAATAAATCTTGCTCATCTTCTGATGGCTTTGGAATTGCGACATCACTTTCAACTTCTCCAACGCAAGTGCTGCAAGATAATTGTTCTTTGCACGCGGCTTCAACTTCTTTTTCCTCGGCAAGAATGGTTGCTAGAGTTGGTCGTTTTGCTTGGTATTTTTTATCATCCAGATCGACATGAATAATTTGCGAACCTCCATTTCGATTTACAACCTCAATCACAACTTTGTTACCGCAGGCACTAACATTTTCTTCTTCATTATCATTTTGCGGAAGCCTTGCTATAACGCTTGCAGCGGCGGCTTTTTTGAGTTGTTTCATTAATGAGTTATCTTCGTTTTTTAATTCTTGCAAAGTTTTTTTGCCTTCATCTGCAACGGCTTCTGCAACCACTTTGTCGGTTAACCAATAAAATCCTCTACCTTCAGAAATCTTTGTTGGATCAACTCTAATAATAGTATTTTTTGGTTTATTGCCATGCACAAACCGATTTAGTCTTAAAAGAAAATTGCCATTCTCAATACCACAAACTTCGATTTTTCCGTATTCTGTCGACATTATCAGCCGCCCATGATTCTCAGTTCCAGAGAGGCTTGCTTTCGCACTTTCAAGCAGTTCATATTGAGCTTCTATTGTGTTATCACCGCGAAAATGCTTGTTACCAAAAATTTCTCTACAAGCATAAATATTATGCATCACAATACCCAGTTTATGGGACTGATACATTAAAAGACATAAAACATCTGGCGAATCATTGACTCCAGCTATAATTGGAAATTGATTGTAATGCCCAACCCAATTCGATCTTTCTCCAATTGCTGCAAGAGGCGCTCGCAAATCTTTTCTTACCTGATATCTGAGATCTATGTCATATAAATATTTGCCATTTTTATCCACTCTTGCATCAACCAGCTCATAAGGATGAACATAGTGCCCTACAATTTCAATTCTAGTTTCTGGATAGCTTTGATGAAATAAATCCATCATCTTCCAAAAATCACCATCGAATCTGCTGGGGTTGAATACCAATTCTTTAGTACCAATTCTAATCGTATCAATTCCAGCCTCAGCCATCAGAACCATATAACGCGCCAGTGTAGCATTTGGCAATGTCATTGGATCGCCACCAGAAAAAAGAATTTCTCTAACGCGAATTAAAGGTTCTTTGGTTTCTTTGTGAATCCATAGACCTCTTTTTTCATCCCACGTTCCGTGATTTTTAACCGCCTCATCAATCAAGTTATTAAAAGTTTTGATGTAAGCAGCAATCACAGGCATATCGGCCTTAGATTTATTCGAAGCTCCGCTAAATAAATCTAGCCTGTAGCAATATCTGCAGTGCGATGAACAATTAACCGCAACGAAAGCCAACAGCATCTCGTATTTATGTAACAATCCTGATAATGGTGAATAGCGGTTCTGATTAGATGGATCAACTTCTCCAGCCAAGTCGTCAATTTCTTTAGCATCTGGCATCACAACTTTTAAAATTGGATTTGGACTTTTAGCAATTGAGGGAACGTTGGCAGCATGTTTAAGATAGCTTTCAGAAACTTTTACTCTCATGCGATCTTGCACTTGATCAGCTGCTTCTAAAAGACGAGCTTTTTCTTCTTCGTCGTAATGACCATCGGAAATAATTTTTACTACTTCTTCCACTCCCACATAACCTTCGCCATTTTTGCCGCCGCGAGAATATTTTTTATTCAAGTGATTTGAATTAATTTCATCTAAAAGACCTTTGCCTCTCTGTGAAATTTCAAAAATATGCGAGGATTGACCAAGCGGATATCTTCCTTCTGATTTTAATTTTTTTCTTAATTCTTCAACTCTGGGAAATGTTGGAACTGTTGGGCTTGAATCGTTTGAGATCAACCTAGACCAAGCACCAAAAGTTTTTGGGATTGCGGAGGTATTACGTATCAAATGCTTCATTCTAACCTCTTTAAAATTTGTTCGGATTTTACAGCAACGAGCATTTTATGTGGAGGAATTTGCCAATATCATATCTCAAATTTGCGGGTTATAATCGCCTAAACCAAAACTTACTCGACTTGAGCCTGCAACAATTTTTCATGCGTCATCATGTCGATGAAATCTTTTAGCAAACCGTAAGGTTTTTTGCCTTTCTTGATCAAAATACCATAAAGTATTTTTGGGAAATAAGTTTCTAGGCTTTTACTTGCAAAATATTTCGTCTCTTCACCTTCAAGGCAAATGCTGGAAATGATTGATATTCCGATATCTTCTATGATGAATTTTTTTAAAATTTCATAGTTCGCCATTTCAAATTCGATCTTGGTTTTAAGTCCGTAATGCTTGGCGACCTCATCAAAATTTGGAATAGTCACAAATTTTTTATCAAGCCTTAGCAACCTATATTTCTTGATGTCAGCCATTGTCACCTTTTGCTTTTTGGCAAGTGGGTGATTTTTTTTAGTAAGCAAAACTGGTTGATATTCAACGATTGGAATAAATTCTAATTCGCTAGGAATTTCGTTAAGTTGCATCGAATAAATTAGCATATCCACTTCACCATCCATAAGCCGTTTGATGGCCTCATCTTTTACAATATTTTTAATTTCAAAATTTGTTTCGGGAAATTTTGTCTCAAATTTTTTAACATATTTTGGCAAAATGTGGCAGATGCTGACATTATTTGCAGCTATCGTAATTACCTTAGATTTTTCTTTTTTTAGAAGCGCAGTAAAATCTTCAAACATTTCGTCAGCGCCGTAAATATGTGGCACTGAATGAGCATAAAACATTCTGCCTTCTTTGGTTAAGGCCACTTTGTTTTTTTCTCTCTTAAAAAGTTGCACTCCCAAATCTCTTTCCAAAGACTGAATCTGTAAACTTACCGCTCCTTGACTTAATTTCATTTTCTTTGCCGCAGCAGATATGCTGCCCTTTTGAACGGTATAACAAAATCCTCTTAGTTGCTGAAAACGATTATTTTTGTAGTGAAATTGTCTTGGCATTTTCAGAATTTATTGATCGCGCGAAACTATAAATTCTGCTAACTCAACCAATAGAGCGGCTTGCGGGCCGAAAATTTTTAGATGGGTGATAGCTTGTTCTTTTAGCAAAATTAGCTGTTGAGAGGCTTGATCTAAGCCAATTAAATCAACAACGCTGGCGTTTTCTTTGGATTTTTTGTGAACTTGTTCGTCAATCTCAATCTTGTTTTCAGCGGCGCCAGAGTGATCCAAAATATCATCTTTGATTTGAAAGGCTAAACCAAGATCGTGAGCAAAATAACGTAGGGCATTTCGCGCCTCTGAACTTGCGCGACCAAGAATGGCGCCAGCTTCGCAAGATGCCATAAAAAGTTCGCCGGTTTTTAAGCGATGCACGCGCGCTAATTCTTCGCGGGTAATTTTGCGATTTGCCATTTCCAAATCAATCATCTGACCGCCCGCCATGCCTTTGTGACCAGCGGCGGTGGCAATAGTTCTAATTAATTCGCAACGCACATTGGCATCTTGGTGAGTGTCAACGGAAGCCAAAATTTCAAAAGCGTAAGTCAGTAAAGAATCGCCTGCCAGAATCGCCGTCGCTTCATCAAATTGCTTGTGACAAGTCAAAACGCCGCGACGCATATCGTCATTATCCATCGCTGGCAAATCATCGTGGATCAAAGAATAAACATGGATAAATTCCATCGCCGTTGCAGTGTTGAGCGAAAGCGGAGGCGCCACTCCAAAAATTTGCGCGCAAACAATAGTCAAAAATGGGCGGATTCTTTTTCCACCTGACAAAGTTGAATAGCGCATCGCCTCCACCAATTTTGATTCATTAGAATCTAACGGCAGCAAATCGTCCGTTCTTTTTTGAACCAAAATTGAGCAGGCAATTAGCGCTTCTTTGAGATTTTGATTGAACATTTTATTTCAAAACTTTTGCTAAATATTTTCCGGTTACCGATTTTTTATTTTTTGCCACATCTTCTGGCGTACCTTCAGCCACAATATATCCGCCTTTTTCACCGCCGCATGGTCCAATATCGATAATCCAATCTGCAGTTTTCAAAACGTCCAAATTATGCTCAATTACCAAGATCGAATTGCCGGCATCAACCAATTTATGCAGCACTTTTAAAAGCTTGTTAATGTCTTCAAAATGCAAACCAGTTGTAGGTTCGTCCAAAATATAAAGCGTATCACCCGTGGCTTTACGACTTAATTCTTTGGCCAATTTAATTCTTTGCGCTTCGCCGCCAGAGAGTGTCGTCGCACTTTGTCCGATTTTAATATAGCCCAAACCCACGTCGCACAAGGCTTTGAACTTGTCATGAATGTGCGGCATGTTGGCGAAGAAGTCGGAAGCGTCTTCGGCGGTCATTTCCAAAACGTCAGAAATTGATTTATCTTTATATTTAACTTCCAAAGTTTCGCGGTTGTAGCGCTTGCCGTGGCAGGTTTCGCATTTGACGTAAACGTCGGGCAAGAAATGCATTTCAATCTTGATCAAGCCATCACCCTGACAGGTTTCGCAACGGCCACCTTTTACGTTAAACGAAAATCTTCCCACTTTGTATCCACGAGTTTTTGACTCTGGAAGCGCGGTATAAAATTCACGAATAAAAGTAAATGCGCCAACGTAAGTACAAGGGTTAGAACGAGGCGTACGGCCGATTGGGGATTGATCAATTTCGATAATTTTGTCGATCAAATGCGAGCCAGTAATCATATCGTAAGGCCCCGGAGTAACTTTCGCCTTATTTACAATTTTATCCAAAGCGCGATAAAGCGTTTTGATAACAAGGCTTGACTTGCCGCCACCAGAGATTCCAGACACTGCGGCGAAAATTTTTAACGGCAGATTTAGTGTGACATTTTTTAAGTTATTCGCCGTGGCATTCTTCAAACAGATCATTTTTTTTGGATCTTGTTTGCGACGGAATTTTGGAATCGCGATTGATTTTTTACCGCTTAAATATTGACCCGTAACGCTTTTTGGATCTTTGATTACGTCTTTTGGCAGGCCGGCAGAAATAATTTGTCCGCCGTGAATTCCAGCTCCTGGACCAACGTCGATTAAATATTGCGCTTCACGCATCATTTCTTCGTCATGTTCAACAACGATCACCGAATTTCCTAAATCGCGAAGATTTTTTAGAGTCGTAATTAATTTGTCATTATCAGATTGATGCAGACCAATTGAAGGCTCGTCTAAAACGTAAAGCACACCAGAAAGTCCAGAACCAATTTGCGAAGCCAGACGAATTCTTTGCGCTTCGCCGCCCGATAAAGTTCCCGATTCACGATTTACGGTTAAATATTCCAAACCGACGTTACGCAAGAAGCTCAAACGACGCTTAATTTCTTTTAAAAGACGTTCAGAAATTTGGCGATGCGTTGAATTTAATTTCGGCTCCAACTCTTCAAACCATTGATCGGCGCGCTCGATTGACATTCTGCTAACTTCGCCAACATGCAATCCATCAATTTTAATCGACAAAGCTTGTTCGTTCAAACGATTGCCGCAACAGCTTTCGCAGGTTTTTAAAGTTTGAAATTTACTTAATTCTTCACGCATCCATTCGCTTTCTGAATCGGAAAATTTCTTCTTCAGATTGTTAATAATTCCTTCAAAAGGCTTCTTTACTTTGAAGGCTTTGAGGCCATCTTCGTGCTTTACTTCAATTTCTTCATCGCCCGTTCCGTAGAAAATTTTCTGCTTAATTTCTTCCGGCAAAGTTTTGAAAGGAACATCCAAACTGAATTTATATTTATCAGCTAAAGCTTGGATAATCTGTTGATAAAAACGGGCTTGCGTGCCTTGCCAAACTGCGATTGCGCCTTGACGCAGAGTTAAATTTTCGTCTTCAATAACCAATTCTTCACTGAAATAAAATTCCGTTCCAAGACCATCACAAGATTTACATGCGCCGTATGGAGAGTTGAAAGAGAAGAGTCGCGGCTCGATTTCAGAAATTGTAAAACCAGATTCTGGGCAAGAAAATTTTTCGCTGAAAACCAAAATTTCACCTTCTTTATATTTGGCATTTTTACCTTTGGCACTTTCAGGAAGACCGACAATTTCAACAAAAAGTAGTCCGCTTGATAATTTTAAAGCGGTTTCAATCGAGTCAGCCAAACGATTGCCAAGATCGTCCGAAACGACAACGCGATCGACAATAATTTCGATGTCATGTTTTTTATTTTTATCAAGAGCCGGAAGAATTTCGTTTAAGTCGTGAACATTTCCATCGACTTTAATGCGCTGGAAACCTTGTTTTCTAACACCCATCATCTCTTTACGATATTCGCCTTTTGCGCCACGAACGATTGGAGCGAGTAAATAAATTTTAGATTTTTTTGGTAATTCCAGAATTTTTTCCACCATCAAAGACGATGATTGGCTTTCAATTGGCTTACCAGTTGCTGGCGAATAAGGGACGCCGATACGCGCAAACAAAAGACGAAAATGGTCGTAAATTTCGGTAACCGTTCCAACTGTTGAACGGGGATTGCGCGAAGTAGTTTTTTGATCGATCGCAATTGCTGGAGAAAGTCCCGTAATTGATTCAACATCTGGCTTGTCTTGCAGGTCTAAAAACTGACGGGCGTAAGATGAAAGACTTTCAATAAAACGACGCTGACCTTCAGCATAAATGGTGTCGAATACTAAAGAAGATTTTCCCGAACCACTCAATCCAGTAACCACAACCAACTGATTTTTAGGGATTTCGATGCTAACATTTTTTAGATTATGTTCTTTGGCGCCAACGACTTTGATGAATTTTTCTTCCATGAGAATTTTAGCCTGTTTCTAGTAATTAAGGGGATTTCGAAAAATTGAAACTAACACCACAAATCAAAACCCGCCACGGAAATTTTTTCCGTGACGGGCCTTATCTGAAGAAGTTATCACTTGGATAAATTCCTCATCTTTCCATAAGAGAAAGAGCTTTCGCTATCTTTAGATTAATGTATTTCTACATAACTACCGATAACGTAAGCACAACAATAAGAGGTATGAATACCATGTTGAGTTACGATATTTAGTAGTTTGGAGCCTTCATTCTACAATGAAAGCAAGACGAGAAACCTATCACAGAAATCAACTCCCAAATAGGAACTGACCTAAGCGACAAACCTCAGCGCGATGAGTTCAAACTTCTCATCACCTCATCCCGCACTTTTTTGGTTTCCAAAATAGTTAACGGGATAAGACCTTTTTGCAGCAAGTAACCATCAGATCCGATGGTGTCTGCACTAATTATTTCTTTCGTAAATTCACGCATTCCTGAAATTAAATCGAGATGCTCTTTTTTTAAATAAATGAAAAGCGGGCGCGAAACTTTATATTTTGAGGAAGCAATATTTTCAAAACTTGGTTGCACTCCGTCAATCACTGCAGCTTGAATTAATTCGTGATTTTCTTCAAGAAAACTAAAGCCAAAAATTCCAAGAGCCTGCGCATCGTTATGCAATTTTTGTACGATCAAATTATCGTTTTCGCCAGCTTCAATAAATTTTCCGTCGCTACGAATTACGTGACATTTTTTCTGCCTAATTTTTTTGTCAGGATAAGCTTCGACAAATTCTTGCATTGCGGCGCAAGATTCGTCCATCACCAGTTCTACAAAAGCATCGCGCGTTCCCGAAGTTGATGGCGGACCATAAATCGCGATATTTACCGCTGGCAGTTTGGCGTCAATTTCATTCCATTTTTGGTAAAAATTTTCGACCAATTTACCACTTTTTAAATCAGGAACTTTTTCGGCTAAGGCTAAAAAAATCTGTTTTTTGGTCAGGCTATATTTTTTACCAGAAATTGAATTTGCTAGAACAATTCCGTCGTAACCAATTTTAATTTCGGTGATTCCAGCGATTCCGTGTTGTGCACATTTTTCGATTTCGCTTTTTTCGATACGACGCGAAGCATCGGAAAAATCAGGATAATTATATCCAACGCCTGAACAAAAAAGTTTAAAACCACCGCCGGTACCAGTTGATTCCACGATCGGAGTTTTAAATTTGGTATTTTTTATTTTGCTGTTACGGCCAAATTCTTCTGCAATTGTTGCTGCAAAAGGATAGACCGTCGAAGAACCGACAATGCTGATGTGATTTCTGGTTGCAGCATTAAATTCAAAAGAAAAAGCTGGTTTACAGAAAACAAAAATTAATGAAAAGATTAGAGCAGAATTTCGCAACATAGCCGCAGGATTTGTTTAATATTCAAAGAAACGGAGCGGTCATATCGCCATCAAAGATAGGTGTGGGGCATCATTTGGATTTGTCACTAAAAGTCAAATTTTTCTTGTATCCGAACTTGTGTCAGTTGAGAATTGTAATCACATAAGCACTTCTCAAAACTTTCTTACAAAATTGTTGCAAAAACACTTCCTCCCCAAAATCGCTTTTTTTGTCTTGCTCGCGGCATTTTTATTGCCCAATTTTTCTGCCTTCGCCAAAGAAATTATCGCCAAACCAACCTTTATAATTAAAGGAAATGAGCGAGTTGATAACGACACGATCGCTGCCTTTTTACCTTCCAAATCCACGCAAAAAAATGCCAAATTTTCTAAAGCCGAAATTGATGACGCATTAAAAAAACTTTACGAATCTGATCTTTTTTCCGACGCCAAGATCACTCAAGATGACAGCCAATTAATCGTTGAAGTGAAAGAAAATCCGCTGATTTCTGAAGTAAAATTTTCTGGCAATAAAAAAGTTGAAGACGATGCGCTGCAAGGCGAAATTTCTCTAAAAAAACGCGGCGTTTTTACCAAAGCAAAATTGCAATCTGACTTAAAAAGAATTAACGAACTTTACCTTAAATCTGGTCGCTTCCTAACTAAAATCGATCCAAAAATTATTCAGAAAGAACAAAATCGCATCGAAATTATTTTTGAAATTTATGAAGGCGCCAAAGCTAAAATTTCCGATATTTATTTTGTGGGAAATCTCAATTTTCCCGATCAAGATTTGATGGATGAAATCTCAACCAAAAAATCAAAATGGTATAAATTTTTCTCTTCCTCAGATGTTTACGATTCTGATCGCATCGAATTTGATAAAGAAAAATTGCGTCGTTTTTATGGCACGCAAGGTTATGCCGATTTCATCGCCATTTCATCAATCGCTCAAATCACTCACAATAAAGATAAGTTCTTCATCACTTTTTTGCTGGAAGAAGGCATCAAATATCACGTTGGCGAAATTAATATCGTCAACCACATCAATAAATTTGATGCGTCAATTTTAGAAAAAGAAATTCTGATCAAAAAAGGTAAACTTTATAATTCCGAATTAATCGATAAAACCGTTGATGCCATGGCTAAAATCATGTCCGACAAATCTTACGCTTTCGCTCACATTGAACCAGTTTTGAAGCGCAATAAAGAGCAAAAAATTATCGATATTGATTTTGTTATCGAAGAAACGCCGGCGGTTTATATCAATCAAATTCGCATCACTGGAAACACCAGAACTCTTGACGAGGTGATTCGCCGCGAATTAAGAATTCGTGATGGCGATGCTTACAACATCACTAAAATCAACCGTTCCAAGCAACGTTTAGAAAATCTTGGCTTCTTTGAAAAAGTCGAATTTAACACTAAGCGAATCGGCAATACCGACAAAGTTGATTTAGAAATTATTGTAAAAGAAAAAAAGACTGGCGAGTTGAACCTTGGTATTGGCTATTCCACCGTAAATAAAATTACCGCCAATATTGGAATTAAAGAACGCAACTTGATGGGAACCGGACAAGAACTGGGAATTAACATTCAACATTCTTTTAGCGGCCTAACTTCTGAACTAAATTATACCAAACCATATTTCATGGGGCGCGCAATTGACGCGGGTTTCGACATTTTTGAATATGATATGTCGAAACGTAATACCTTAGTTTACGATCAAAAAACTCGCGGCATCACTTTCCGCGGCGACTATTCCATCACCGAATTTTTGAAACATCAGATTCATTATTCCTTCCGCGACGAAAACATCAGCAACGTTGACAGCACCGCTTCGCTGAACCTGCAATATCTTCAAGGACATTTCATTCATTCAACAATTGGCCACACGCTTCTTTACGACAAAAGAAATAATCGCCTTAATCCAAGCGACGGATATTACCTATCTTTAAGCCAAGATTACACTGGTTTGGGAGGCTATATTCGCAACACTAAATACGAAGGTTCCGCTGGTTATTATACGCCAACTTTTAATGATGATTTTATCTTAAAATTCTTATCTCGCGGCGGTTATATAAATGGCAACGGCCAAGATGTGCGTAGTAACGATTCGTTCTTTTTAGGTGGCAATAATTTCCGCGGTTTCCAATTTGCTGGCTTGGGGCCCAGAACAATCGGAACAAACGGTTCTGCAGTTGGCGGCAGCGTAATTGGCGGTAAAATATATTACGTTGGAACTGCTGAATTCAAATTCCCGCTAGGATTGCCCAAAGAACTTGGGATCAGCGGCGCGCTATTTAGCGATAACGGAACCGTAAAAGGCGTCGATCAAATTAACAAAAAAGGTGCTGCGGTTGCCGATAGTGGCTCTTTGAGATCTTCTTACGGCTTAAGCTTAATCTGGTCTTCGCCACTTGGACCCATTCGCCTTGATTTCTCGCGCGTTGTGAAAAAAGAGCAATATGACTTAACTCAAAACTTCCGCTTCAATTTTGGGACAAGCTTCTAGAATTTAATTTTTGCAATAGTTGACAAAATCAGTCAACTATTGCAAAAATTTTAAGATTCTAATTCTAAAGACTTTGCCATGTTTGAACTAAGCGAAAAGAAACTCCACAAGCCATTTGGTAACGATATCGACAAGCCACAGATTTTTTTCTTTCTAAAAAAAATCCTCGGCCCCGATTCGTCTTTTTTTTGGATGAGTGCCATTTATGGCGTCGTAATCAGTTTACTAAGTCTTGCAGTACCGATGTCGGTACAATCATTGATCAATTCGATCTCTTTCATCGCTTTGGTTCAGCCCATCATCGTTTTAAGCGTCATAATTTTTATTCTGCTCATTTTTTACGGCATAATTAACGCTCTACAGCTTTACGTTACCGAAATTTTTCAAAGACGATTTTTCGCCCGCATGTCTTGCCAAGTTGGACTTTCTTTGCTGAATGCAGATCATGTAAGCTTTGAAGAAGCCAACTCAGACGAAATGATAAATCGTTTTTTCGATACTCTTGCCATACAAAAAGCGATTCCAAAATTCTTAACCAAAACCTTCACCATAATTTTACAATCGATTGTCGGACTAATTTTAATCAGCTTTTATCATCCGATATTTTTGATTTTTAGCATGTTCGTAATTGGTGGCGTCGCCGCTATCTGGCTTTGTTACTATAAAAAAGCTGTTGTCAGTTCTTTTCGAGAAAGTCGCAGGAAGTACGATGTCGTTGGTTGTCTTGAAGATTTAGCAGGCAAACATCAACTTTTTAAATCTCGCAGCGGTTATGACTATGCAAAATTCAAAATCGATTTCTTAACTGGTCAATATTTGAAAGAGCGCAAACATCATTTTATAAATTTGTTTTCGCAGACAATTTTACTTTTTGCACTTTACGCAATTATGACCGCTACTTTGTTGGGAATTGGCGGCTGGCTGGTTTTAAAAGGACAATTAACCATCGGACAACTTGTCGCCGCTGAATTAATAATGTCGGCGATACTTTATAACATTGCACATTTGGGTCGAGAATTTGAGAATTTTTACGATTTAGTCGCAGCCTGCGAAAAACTTTCACAATTTCAAAATATCCCTCAGGAACAAAACGGAGTGATTAAACTTAATCAAAAAATATCGGAATTAAAACTAGAGAACGCCTGCTACAATTACCTAAACAACAGCTATAAATTTAACCTGACTTTTCAAAGTGGTAAAAATTATCTGATTGCCACCAAAGGATTTTCCACACAAAAAATTTTGATTGAGATAATTAATGGATTTAGAAATCCAAGTTTAGGCAGTCTCACTGTTAACGGAATCGATGCTGAAACTCTTGATAAATACGAATTTCGTTCACAAATTTCGATCATCGATAATTCGCCTCTAATTGAAGGAACGGTGCGCGAATATTTGACCTTCAACAACAAAAATATTTCTCAAAAAGAAATTAATCAGGCGATTAAAATTGTTGGTCTGGAAAAAACTTTTGAACGCTTACCAAAAGAGCTCGAAACTCGCATTATTCCTTCTGGTTGGCCGTTTTTAGAATCAGAAAAAATTCTGCTAAAAATCGCTCGCGCTTTGCTGCATAAATCGCAAATCATCATCATTACTGAAGTTTTGGACATGCTGATTTTACGAGCTCGCCGCAATGTTTTAAAATATCTAACGCAAAATCGTGAAACTAACTTAATTTATTTTTCACATCGCGTTGATGAAGCCCTAGATTTCGACAGCTATCTTTTTGTCGACAAAATCCAATCTTACGAATTTTCAACAATCGAAAAATTAGACGAATTTGAACGAGGTTATGAAAAAAATGACTAATAATTTCAAACTCGACGATTTGCACGATTTTAGAAATCTGCAACAAATCAAATTGCCCAAACCATTAAAAGTTTTGCCAAAAATTCTTGGTGCTTTTTGCGTAATTTTATTACTGATTTTAATTTTTACACCTTGGCAACAAAACTCTAAAGGCTTTGGCTACGTTATCGCTAACGACCCAAACGACCGCGCTCAATCAATTAACGCACCAATTAACGGCAGAATAAAAAAATGGTATGTGCGCGACGGTTCGCAAGTTAAAAGTGGCGATAAATTGGTCGAAATTGTTGATAACGATCCACAAATTCTTGAACGTTTAAAATTTGAAAGAGACGCCAAAAGCCGTAAATATCAAGTTGCACAAAATTCTGCACAAACCGCAAAAATAAATTTTGAGCGCCAAAATGAACTTTTCCAAAAAGGCCTAAGCGCTAAAAAAGATTTTGAATATGCCAAAATCGAATATCAGAAATTACTTGGAGCTGCCGAATCTGCGGCGGCAGAATTTGCCGAATCTGAAACCAAATTATCACGCCAATCCAATCAAATTATCTATGCGCCAAAAGATGGTGTAATTTTGAAAGTTCTCGCCGGAGATGGCGCGACCACAGTTAAAAGCGGCGATAAATTAGCAAATTTTGCTCCCGAACTAAGCGATCCCGCAGTCGAAATTTATGTTAACGGCAACGATATTCCGCTGATTTACGAAGGTCGAAAAGTACGTCTACAATTTGAAGGTTGGCCGGCAATTCAATTCAGCGGCTGGCCCTCAATTACAATTGGCACCTTTGGTGGCGTGATTAGCTCTGTCGATTCTTCAATTTCAGAAAATGGTAAATTTCGCGTCATCGTCAAAAAAGATTCCAACGCAACTTGGCCCGATCAAAGATTCTTACGTCACGGAGCTCGAGTTTATGGCTGGGTTTTACTTAATCGCGTAAGTTTAGGATACGAACTTTGGCGCCAAACTAATGGCTTCCCGCCTTCTTTTGACTCGCCAAATCACGATCACCATCAAGCCGAAAAAAAGACCAAATAATGCTAAAAAAATTTACTAAATCAGCTCTGATTATTGTTTTATTTATTGGTCAAATTCCTGCTGTTTTTGCTTCCGAAACCAAAGAGTTGAGCGTCAAAGAAGTTGTTGATTGCGCAATCAAAAATTATCCAAAAATTCTTTCACATTACGACAAAATAAATGCTGCCGAATCATCTGTTTTGGCATCTAAAGGCTTTTTTGATGTAAAACTAAAACAAAGTTATTCCGATCGCAGTCGTGGTTATTACGACGGGAAATCTTATAATATTGAGCTTGAAAAAGAATTAGGAATTTTGGGCAGCAAAGTTTATAGCGGCTATCGCAAATCTTACGGCGATTTTCCATCTTACGAAGGCGGATCTTACACCAATAGCGGCGGCGAATATCGCGCTGGCGCTAAATTTTCTTTACTAAAAGATCGCGATATCGACAAAAGCCGACTCAGCATTATTCTTGCCAATCTCAATTTAGAAGAAGCCAGAGTTGAGATGGAAAATATCAAAAAAGAAATTGAGCGCGATGCCAAAAAGGCTTATTGGACTTGGGTTACTGACGGTAAAATTTACGAGATTTATGACGAACTTTACAAACTTTCTTTTGAGCGCCAAAAGCATCTTGAGACAAGAGTTGCCAAAGGCGACGTTGCTCAAATTACCGCCACCGAAAATAAAAAGAATATTTTACGTCGCAAAAGCGCTTTGGCCAAAATTCGTCAAGAATTTGAAAATAGCGCTATTTATTTATCGCTGTTTTGGCGCGATTCTCATGGGCATCCAATAGTTCCAAAAAAATCACAATTACCAAATTTTGTAAATAATGTTGGCGATTTAGACATTGAGCAGGTCAAAAAAGATAAGCTTTTGGCAATGTCACGTCGACCTGAATTACGCCTGATAAAAATTAAACGTGATGAGGAAAATAATAATTTAAAATATGCCGAAAACTTGGCCAAACCTCAACTCGATGTTGACATTGGAGCATCTGATGATGCTGGAAATGGCCCAAGATCAAGAGGAGAAAGTAATAATTATGCCAAAATTGATTTCTCCATTCCGCTGCAACAAAGAGAAGCGAAGGGAAAAATTAGCGCCGCAGAATCGAAATTAAGCGCCATAAAATATGAACAAAAACTTTTAGAAGAAAAAATCGCCACCCAAATCGATCAACTAAAAACTAAAATTAAAACACTAACCGAAGTTCATTCCAACTTAGCAGAAGAAGTAAAATTAACTGAAATTTTAGAAATTTCTGAGCGCGAAAAATTTAAACAAGGCGCCAGTAATTTATTTTTAGTAAACGCCAGAGAACAAGAATCATCAGCTTCAAAAGCTGCTTTAGTTGAAATATTCAGAGATTATCAAGAGCTTTTAGCTGAGTATAATTTTGCTGTATTTGCTGAATAACCTCTAAAGTTTGCGCAAAAAATTCATATAAATTGTTGCACCAACTGCGTCGCAATCATTGATTTTATATCTACCGCCACGCGCAACCGGATAAGAAAAATCGCCCGAAAAAACATCAAACGCCATATCGCGATGATAGGAAGTTTTGTCGTCACCAAACAAATCAAAACAAACTTCAACCGCGCTAAAATTCTTGTGCAAAAATTCTGAAATTTTTTGCGCTCTTTTTATTTCAGTCGCAATTCTTGGCGATTTTATTTGAACTGAAATTTCCCGAGAAATATTTTTTAAATCATAGTTCAAAAGCGCGATTTTACTGATAATTTCAGCATTTTTACCAGAGAATTTACGAATCAGAGAAATATTTTTTTGCCTGATCGCATCACGCAAATCAGAATTTTTTTCTTCACCAATTTCTTCCAAAAAAATCTCTAAAAAATTTGGCAAAGAAAATTCGATTAACAAATTTTTGACCTGCAATTTTTTTAAAGTTGAAAGCAGAATTTCGATAATTTCGAAGTTTGATTTCTCAGCGTCGCATCCAATAATCTCAACGCCAGCTTGGGTTTGCTGACGATCTTTATAAAGATCATTGTTTTTTGCGCAAAGCACGTCGCCAACATAACAAAGCTTTATTGGGAGTTCTTCTTTTTTTAAACGACTGCTCAGAAGCCTTGAAATTTGTGGCGTGATGTCATTTCTAAAAATCAGATTTTGTCCAGAAATTACATCAACAGTTTTGAAAGAATTTTGCGCATTTTTTGGCGAAAAACTATTTTCAAATTCCACTAAAGGCATTTTCACCAACCGGTATCCAGCTTTTAAAAATGCACCTATGGCCTGATTAATATTTTTGTGATTTTTTTCCGCTTCATCAAAAAGCAAGTCGTAAAATCCAACGGGAAGAAGTTGTTTTTGCATCTTATTTATCTTTTAAAAATTGTTCCAAAGCCAACATATCAGCCCATGCGACTTTCTTTTTTGCCGATTGGCGCATCAAGTAAGATGGGTGAAAAATTACGAAAGTTTTGATTTTTCGTGATAAAAATTTTGGCGCATAATCCATAAATTTTCCGCGCACCGAACTGATTGGATCTTGAATTCCAAGGATCGCTGCCATTGAAGTTGCCCCAACTAAAACCAAAACTTCTGGATTTAAAAGTTGAATATGACGCTCCACAAATGGTCGACAAATTGCTAATTCTTCTTCTGTTGGACGACGATTTCCAGGTGGTCGCCAAAAAATTACGTTGGTGATATAAAAATTTTCTGCGCGAGTCATGTTAATCGCACGAAACATACCATCCAAAACTTTTCCCGAATCGCCACAAAATGGAATACCTTGCAAATCCTCGTGATTTCCAGGCGCCTCGCCAATCACCATTATTTTTGAATTTGGATTTCCATCAAAAAAAACCGTGTTGGTCGCCATTTTTTTTAAATTGCAGCCGTCAAAATTTTCGACAGCTTTGCGTAGTTCGACCAGATTTTTCGCGCTTTCCGCCGCTTTTTTTGCCGCAGCGACAATTTCATTTAGCGAAATAAATTTCTGATCCGAATTTTCCGGCACAGAATTTGTGATAATGGTTTGTGATTTTTTTGCCAAAGTTGAAAGGGCTTCGTTGGTTGAGAATTGCGGTTTGACGACATGTGTGATTGTTGGAATTTCTTGCGGCATATCGTAAAATCTCTCTTCATCATCAAACAAAATTACTGCCGATTTTTTTATTTCAGAAATTTTTTTTACTGGATCTTTTTGCGCAAAATGATTTTGCGATTTCTCGGAAATCACTTCGTTCAAATCATTATCGATATAGATCTGTAGTGCTTCGGCAAGATTTTTTTTGGTCATTGCTTTACTACCTGTTTGATAAATTTTTGGAAATCATCAGCTTTTTCAAAATTTTTATAGACCGAAGCGAAGCGTACGAATGCAACTTTATCAAGCTTCTCGAGCGCCGCCATCACCATCTCTCCAATTTTTGAGGAAGCAATTTCGGTTTCACTTTCCACTTCAAGTTGACGCACAATATTATTCACAAATTTTTCCACCTGCAATTCTGAAACTGGACGTTTGCGCACCGCCATTTCAATCGATTTCTTCAACTTTTCTGGATCAAAAATTTTCTTCTCGCCATTCTTTTTTATCACCAAAATTTCACGAAGCTGTACGCGCTCGTACGTTGTAAATCGCGAGTCGCAAGCTGCACAATAACGCCGCCTTTTCACCGATTCGCCATCATCAGAAATGCGACTATCTTTCACCTGTGTTTCAATATTTCCGCAAAATGGACAACGCATATTTTATAATTTTTCGGTTAGAGCGGCTTTGATGAATCCTTCAATTTCGCCATCCAAAACAGATTGGATATTTCCAGTTTCAAAATCGGTGCGCAAATCTTTCACAAGTTGGTAAGGATGCAAGACGTAAGAGCGGATTTGGTGGCCCCAGCTATTGTCAGTTTTGCTTGATTCTGAGGCAGCGAGCGCATCTTTTTTCTTCTGCATTTCCATCTCAAACATACGCGATTTTAGCATTTTCATACATTCGGCGCGATTCCTTATTTGCGAACGATCGGACTGACATTGCACCACAATATTTGTCGGCAAATGCGTCATTCTTACTGCAGAATCAGTTTTGTTAACATGTTGTCCGCCAGCTCCAGAAGCGCGGAAAGTGTCAACGCGGATATCTTTTTCTTCGACGACAATTTCAATTTCGTCATCAACTTCTGGATAAACCCACACGGAAGTAAAACTAGTTTGTCTTTTGCCATTGGCGTTAAAAGGTGAAATGCGCACCAACCTGTGCACCCCTGATTCCGTCTTCATCCAACCGAAAGCAAAACGACCAGAAATTTTCAATGTAGCGCTGCGAATTCCCGCCTCTTCGCCATCCATCATGCTGATAATTTCAACTTTGAATTTTTTTAAATTTGCGAAACGTTCGTACATTCGCATCAGCATTAATCCAAAATCGCATGAGTCGGTTCCGCCAGCTCCAGCGTTGATGTCGAGGAAGCAATTATTAATATCAGTTGGTTCAGAAAATATACATTCAACTTCAAAACTGTCGGAGTTTTTTTTGAGTGAAATCAGATTTTTTTCGATATCTTTTAAAAGTTGGTCATCAGCTTCCGACTTGGCTAAATCAGCATATTCACGATTATCTTTTAAGCCGTTTTTAATTTCTAAAAACGCTTCCATTTTAGCATCCAAAATCGCTTTTTCTTTTAGGATTTTTTGGGCTTCCGACTTGTTATTCCAAAGTTCGGGATCTTGTGATTTTTTATTTAAAGCGTCTAATTTTTCTTGTAATTTTTCCGGCTCAAAGACACCTCGCGATCAAAGCTAGCGAAGCTTCAATCTGGGTAATGAAATTCTCAATTTCAGCGGACATTTAGATAAATTATTGAAGTTTTGAAGAAGGCAAATAGGGTGCGCGCCACTCTCCTTCCTCTTCAAAAATTTTTCCATAAAAAATATGACTATTTCAGCAAAAAAATTTGACGTTTGTGTGATTGGCGCCGGTCCGGGTGGCTACGTAGCCGCAATTCGTGCCGCACAACTTGGTTTAAAAGTTGGTATCGTTGAAGCCAATCATTTGGGCGGAATCTGTTTAAATTGGGGCTGTATTCCAACTAAAGCACTTTTGAAATCTGCCGAAGTTAATCATCTTTTACACA
Source organism: uncultured Rhizobium sp. (assembly GCA_964434225.1). GTDB lineage: Bacteria > Pseudomonadota > Alphaproteobacteria > Rickettsiales > UBA1997 > UBA2645. The sequence continues at coordinate 79,869 of CAYSUM010000005.1, read as the reverse complement.
ATTTAGATGGCTTCGGATTTTCTGCCAAAGACATTGAATTTGATTTCGCAAAAATTGTTGAACGTTCTCGCGCCGTTTCAAAACGCTTAACTGGCGGGATTGCTGGCTTGATGAAAAAAAATAAGATTGAAGTTGTCGACGGTTTCGCAAAATTTTTAGATGCCAAAAAAATCTCGGTTTCTCAAAACGAAAAAGAGGTGGCGCAAGTTGAAGCGACTTATTTTATTATCGCAACTGGCGCTAGAGCGCGTGTGATTCCCGGCATGGAACCTGACGCAGAAAATATTTGGACTTACCGCGAAGCCATGATTCCCAAGGCTTTACCTAAATCTATTTTAGTTGTTGGCTCTGGCGCAATTGGATCAGAATTCGCTTCATTCTACAAAAACATGGGCTCGGAAGTTACTCTAATCGAAATGGCAGAAAATATTTTACCAGTTGAAGATGAAGAAATTTCAAAAATCGCGCGCAAATCTTTCGAAAAACAAGGAATTAAAATTCACACTTCTGCCGCACTTAAATCTTTGAAAAAAGGCAAAGGATCAGTTACGGCAACGATTGAAATCAATGGCAAATCGGAGGAAATCACTGCCGAGAAAGTTATTATGGCCGTGGGAATCGTGGCTAATATCGAAAATATCGGACTCGAAAAAACCAAAGTTAAAACCGACAAAGGTCGCATCATAGCTAATAATTATTTAGAGACTTCTGAGCCAAATATTTTTGCCATCGGTGACGTTGTTGGGGCGCCTTGGTTAGCTCATAAAGCTTCTCATGAAGGCACAATTGCCGCAGAAAAAATTGCCAGCAAATTAAATAAATACGACGCGAAAAAAGTTCATCCAATCAAAGTTGAAAATATTCCCGGATGCACTTATTCAATGCCGCAAATTGCTTCTGTCGGTTTAACCGAAAAGAAAGCTTTAGCTGCTGGCAAAAAAATTAAAGTTGGACGTTTCCCTTATATGGCTAACGGAAAAGCAATTGCCGCTGGAGAAACCGAAGGTTTGATAAAAGTAATTTTTGATGAAAAAACTGGAGAACTTTTGGGAGCGCATTTAATTGGCGCCGAAGTTACCGAAATGATTCAAGGCTACGTAATAGCGAAACAAGCCGAATTAACCGAAGAAGATCTGATGCATACAATCTTCGCTCATCCAACAATGTCGGAGATGATGCATGAAGCTGTTTTAGATGCTTACGGCAAAGTCATTCATTTTTAGTTTGACAACAAAACTTCTGTTAATATTTTGCGGCCCGCCTTTCGGTTACTTCACAACTTCAACTCTTTGCTAAAAAGCTCACAGAAGAAGAGGTAACGCAGAAAGAAACTGATCAGCAATGGTCAGATCTATCAAAACCTAATGGTGTAATAATAATGAAAAAACTTTCATTGATCCTTGCTGCAGTTTCTCTTTTTGCAACTGCCGCTCAAGCTGCTGCTCCTGTAGCTGCTGCTCCTGCTAAAGCTGAAGTTAAATCTGAAGTTGCTGCTACTAAAGCTGCTGCTCCAGTTGCTGCTAAAGCTGAAGTTAAATCTGAAGTTAAAGCTGCTGCTCCAGTTGCTGCTGCTACTGAAGAAAAAGCTGCTCCTAAAGCTAAAAAAGCTCACAAAAAAGCTCACAAAGCTGAAGCTGTTAAAGCTGAAGAAAAAGCTGCTAACTAATTTATTAGTTCACAGATATTCTGTAAAAAGCCAAACTGGCAATTGTCAGTTTGGCTTTTTTATTGCCCATCGTCGTCTCAGGATTGTTTGTATCCATTATCGTAGTTTGATAGAATAATAGCTTGATTTTTTTTCGAGCGTAAAAAGAATGCGCGACTCTCAAAATTTATAGTATTTGCCGATTTAGCTCAGGGGTAGAGCTACTGTCTTGTAAACAGTGGGTCGGGAGTTCGAATCTCTCAATCGGCACCATCCCCTTCCAAATCTCAGATGAATTTCATTTCTTCTTTTCTCTTTTGGATCTTCATCAGCGCTTGGGGAATTATTATTCCCATCATTTACCTTCCACCTTCTCTAATTTTTAAAAGTTCAAAAATTGCCGATCATGGCGCTAAAGTTTGGGCCGCAGTTGGACTTTGGGTTTTGAAAAAACTTTGCAAAATTGATTACGAATTTGTCGGCTTAGAAAAATTACCGAAAGAAGCTTGTATCGTCGCCTGCAAACATCAGTCAATGTGGGAAACCATTGTGATGCATTTAATCTTTCATCGTCCAGTTTATGCTTTTAAAAAAGAGTTGCTAAGCATCCCTTTTTACGGCTGGTTCTTGCGAGTAATGAGCGGAATCATCGTTGATCGCAATGGTGGAGCCAGCGCTTTAAAAGATTTAATCAAACAGACCAAAAAATATTTATCCCGAAATCAAACCATCGTTTTATTTCCGCAAGGAACTCGCGTTCCCGTTGGCGCAAGCGCCGATAAATATCCTTATCAAGCAGGAGTCACCGCTTTATATATGGCCTGCAATGTTAAAATTGTGCCAGCAGCATTAAATTCTGGAGCTCATTGGCCCAAAAGCGGCATCAAAAAAAACCCCGGCAAAATTATTTTGGAATTTTTAGATCCAATCGAACCCGGATTTTCTAAACAGGAATTTGTTTTAAAATTGAAGTCAGCCATAGAAAAAAGAAGTGAAGAATTACTTGGCTAATTCTGATTTTTTCAAAGATTTTTTAACTTCCGGCGGAATATATTTTTCATCGTGTTTTACCAACAATTCCTTTGAAAAAAACTCGTTTTTCTGCGCATCAAATTTTCCCTTCGCAACAACTCCCTGACCTTCACGAAACAGATCTGGCAAGAGTCCGCTATAATTAATTTTTAAATCCTGCGCATAATCAGTAATCACAAACTCAGTCAAAGCTGCATCAATTTTTCTTACCGAATCTTTTTTTACCAAACCACCAACGCGAATTTGTTTATTGGCGGTTTTTTGCAGAACCTCTTCTGTCTTAAGCTCTAAAGGAGCGTAAAAGAAAACAATATTATCACGAAAATTCGAAATTACAAAAATCAGCGCCACCAAAGATAGTACAAAAACTGATCCAATAAAAATTATTCGCTTTTTTTTACGCTGATTTTTCATTTTTAATTTTTGATTTTATCGACAGATATTTTGCCCCTACAAATAACATTAAACCAGTCATGGCAAGAGTTGCAACCGCATAAGCTACCACCACATAATTTGAATAATCGTTAAGATTTTCCATAAGTTTTGAATTTAGATTTTTAAGCGACTTGCAAAATAAAAGCTGATTCTTACTTTGCGCGGCTCGTTTTTTATATGCCTGAATAGCTCAGTTGGTAGAGCAAAGGACTGAAAATCCTTGTGTCGCTGGTTCGATTCCGGCTTCAGGCACCACTTCCCTAGAGTTTAAGCGATTGCAATCACCGAAACATTTCTCCCACAGTCCTTCTCTCCTAAATGCGTCGATCTTCTGAAAGAAAAAAAATCTTTTTCATTTTCATAAGTATCAATTCCAAGATTTTCTATTTCAAAAATCTCTGCTTCGCGTAATTTTTTTTCAACATAAGCTGGCAGATCAAACTGGTATTTGTCTGCGCTCGCGCCATTTACAAAAAATTCTTTATTTGTCGCACTTTCGCTCAAAAAATCATCGAAAAATTCTTGCGAAATTTGGTAAGATTTTTGCGCAATCATCGGACCGATTACAGCTTTAATATTTTTTGCACCTAATTTTTTCATTGCCACAATAGTTGACGAAATAACGCCCAACTTGGCTCCACGCCATCCAGCATGAACAGCGGCAACAATATTTTTCTCTTCATCAAAAAATAAAATCGGCGAACAATCAGCGGTAATTATGCCAATCGAAATATTTGGTAAATTGGTTACAATAGCGTCAGCCTTGGGCAAACTTTGTTCGCCGTGAATTTTTTCTGCACAGTCAACAACCAAAACTTCACTGCTATGAATTTGATTTACGAATAAAACTTTGGTAGGAAATTTTTTTTCAGATAAAGCACGAGTAAGATCAGCACGATTTTTTAATTGGCGATCGATGATACAATTTTTACCAAAAAAATGATATTTGATGTTCATAATTGTGATTTGAAAAAACGTAATTTTGCCAAATATTCTTGCGGATTTTTGATATTTACCAACGAATCTTTTGGCGTAAAAAACATGTCGTGAAGCCTTGTTAATAAAAAGCGCATCGCCGCTCCCATCAAAGCAATTTTTAAGAATTTTTTTTCTTCTGAAGAAAATTTTCTGATCGACTCATAACCATTCAACATTTCTTCAAATCTCGCTTCTTCAAAATTATTTTTTTCATCAAAACACCACGCATTTACAATCACCGCGAAGTCATAAATTAGGGCATCGTTGGCTGCAAAATAAAAATCAATCACGCCGCTTAATTTTGCCTGATCGTCGAAAAAAATATTATCAGGAAAAAGATCAAGATGACTAGCGCAAGCTGGCAAATCATGATTCCACGACTCTTTTAAAAAACTTAAATCTTGTAAAATTTCAGTGCGCAGATTTTTTTGATAATTTTCAACAAGACTCTCGAACTTAGAAAACAAAGGAATCCAGCCGTCGCTGCCCAAATCATTTGTGCGCGACATTTTAAAATCTGTAGCTGCCAAATGAAGCTTGGCCAACATCTTCCCCACTTCAAAACAGTGATTCGGCGTGATGTTGTCATAATAACCATCTTGGCGACTTTTTAGAGTTGCGCCTTGTAGAAAAGTTACGATTGCGGATTTTTTTTCATTCAAATCAGAGATCGCCGCCCCAGAATTATCAAGGATTGGACGTGGACACAAAATGCCATTTTTGGCTAAATGCAATTTTAAATTTATAAAAAACGGCAGGTCATTTGGATCGATTCGCGATTCAAAAATTGTTAGAATAAATTTTCCTTTTTGGGTTTCTAAAATAAAATTTGAATTGTCGATGCCATCAATGATTTCCTTGAGAGAAACCAGATTTCCTAAATCATATTTTTTTAGATGCTGCGAAATTTCTGCTTCCGAGATTTTTGTGTAAACTGCCATTATTTTTTATCGTCTATTTGTTGAGTTTTTTGCCATCCCGCCTGCCACATCGAGTTTGATTTTACGCTTTTTGACCACAAGCCTTGTGATTTTTTTTGCACTGATTCTACGCGTTCCTGAAATTTTTGCGTCGGCGCTTCCAGCGTGATTTTCCTAGCTATTTCAGCAGTATGATTCGCAATTTTTGGATCAATTTTTCCTTGAATTTGTGGATTAAAAATTCGCTCAATAAAGTTGGTGGTGTTTTCAAAAAAGCTCATTACTTCTTCTGTGGTAAAATCTCCAGTCGTTCTGACGTTGCGCGAAACGCTGAGCAATTCAAAATAACGCGCAAATAATTCTGAAAGAAATTGATGCGGCGGATAGGACTTCAAAGCATCGACCATTAGCCTTTTAATTTCGCCTTTCAAAGCTACGCTTGGCGGATTTCGATCCTTCATGTCGAAGCCAATACATTGACGAAATTCTTCGCCTAAATTTAATCCGCTTTCAAATTCTAGCGCGTGAGCCATTTCATGAGCCATAAGGTTGCAAGTCATCTGACGCAAAATTATCGACTTCTTCACGCTTGCAGAAAATGTGCCCAAAATTTTGTTAAAAACTTTACTTTGTTCGGTCAAATAACAACCCAGATTCGTGTCCCAGCCTTTGGTAATCTTGACTTCAAACTTTAAATCTTTTTCTTGCACTTTGGTTAAAATTAAATCCAAGCCATCTTTAAAAAGCTCGATACGATAAAGCTGGCAGAAGGTTTGCACGAATTTATTCAGATTCGGCTCCGTTTCAAATTCAACCTGCTTGGCAAAAATATTTTTTAGGATTTCACTCATATTGCTCGCGCTAAAATTATGCCGCAGGAAATTGCAACATTCAAAGATCTCATATTGTTTTGCATGGGAATAAAAATTCGATGATCAGCTTTTAAAGACACGTCTTTGGGAACTCCAGCACTTTCCCTACCAAACATTAATACATCATTTTTTTCAAAAGAAAAATCGCGATAATCTTTACTGGCTTTAGTTGAAGCTAAAACTAAACGCTGATTCTTTTGCATGATTTCGCTCTCATAAAACTCTTCAAAAGAGGCGTGACGGAAAATTCTGGCTTTATCAAAATAATCTAAAGCCGATTTTTTTATGCGCTGAATATCAAATGGGAAACCGCACGGCTCAATAACATGAAGCTCAACATCAAAACATACGCAGGTGCGAATTATGGTTCCAACATTTCCAGCAATATCGGGCTGATATAAAACTATCTTTGTCATGACTCGATTTATTAAAAAAATTGAACAAAACTTTTAAAATTCTTTGTCTTTTAAATACTGATTTGTAAAAAACTTGTGCTTTCCTAAGTACCAACCTTCCAAATCTTCAAGCAAGTAAAATTTAGCAATGACCGAAACCGTAAAAATTATTTTTGTTAGCAAAGGCGAAAAACAGGAATTTAACGTTCCCGTTGGAACCACAGTTTTAGAAGCAGCTCATAATAATAATATTGATTTAGAAGGAGCTTGTGAGGGCTCTCTTGCTTGTTCAACTTGTCACGTTGTTGTTGATAAAGAATTTTATAACTTACTTTCAGAGCCAAGCGAAGATGAAGAAGATATGTTGGATTTGGCTTTCGGCCTTACTCCAACCTCCAGACTTGGATGTCAGATTATCATGACCAAAGAGCTTGATGGCCTGACTTTGATAGTGCCCGACGAGACCCGTAACGTTTCAATGAATTAATTTGTTAAACTAAAAATTAAAATAATATGAACAAAAGCATCATAATAAAATCAGGCATCGTCCTTGTAGTTCTTGGTCTAGTACACAGCGTTTTTTGGTTCTTTAAAACCGGACAAATCGAAAAGCAGGTTAATAATTTTATCAGCGAAAATAGCTCGCATGTTTCAGCTGGCGAAATCTCGGTTTCAGGCTTTCCTCTTAAACAAACCGTTACTATTAAAGATTTAAAATTCTCAGTTCCAAATCCAGCCTTTAGCAAATATCAAATCACTATTAAAAGTTTACAAGCTGCCAGCGGAATTTTTAATAGCAGCTTCACAATTTCTATCTTGGAACAAGCTTCAGTTCAAGACAATGAAACCAACGTTTCTGGCCTTGTTGAATTTAGCAAAGATCCTGAAATTACCGCAACAATTGCCGACGGAATAATCTCAAAATTTTCTTATTTAGATTTTGGCCATCGCGTTTTGGATGGTGAAAAAAATGTCATCTACGCATCAAGTGGTGCCAATATCGCCTTCGAAACAATTACCGAGGACGACAAAATTAAAACCAAAATCACTGCTGGCTTAAAGGATATCGAAGGCTTTGATATCTTAAGTATCTACAAAAATTCTTCTGAGAAAAAAGTTATTGAAGGCATCAAAACTGGTGAAATCACCATCGGAAATTCTTCAGCGCTTACAGCTTCAACAACAACCCCTGAAAGCAGTGTTGTCGCAGTCGCACCAACTGCTGCTAATGCTGTAGTTCCAGTTGCAGCTCCAGCTAATCAAACCCCTAACGCTATTGCGGCAGCTCCAGCTGCTTCTGATGCCGCCCCTAAGCCTGAAGATATGACTGCAGCAGTTGCCAACAACTTGGTTAAAAGCAATTTCTTGATCGATGCTGAATATATTCTGACTCCAAATCAAGGCGAGCAGCAAACTCAAACTGATCCAACTCAAATTCAAGAAACCCCTATTCAATATAGCAAAGCTCTAAAAATTAACAGTTTAGAATTCTCTAACCCACTTTACAAAATCACTGTTAACGGCCAAGTGGACACTTTTCAGGACGACTCTTTTCCTTCAGGCTCACTTACTTTCAGAGTTGAAAAAATTGACAATTTGATCAACCACATTTCAGCTGGATTAAATCAAATCGCAGATCAGAAAAAATCAGATTCTAACACCATTCAAGCTGCCGATTTAACTGCCAACAATACAGCTCCCGCTGCTGCAGCAGCTCCAGCAGCTACGCCATCAACATTGCCAGCAACTGACAATTCTTATCAAATCTTCTTAAAAAGATTTACTTCTAACTTGGCTTCAATCACTAAAGAAGTGAGCAGCAAAAACCAATTGAGCAAAGACGATCTTTCTGTCTTTGATATTCGTAGAGAGAAAAATTTAGATTTCTTGGTTAACGAAACTTCAACACGCGAAATCTTAGGAAAATTCTAATTAATGAAAATCTCTGATCTTTTAGCGCAAGCCAAAAATCAGTTAGAAAATTCGGGCGTGAGCAGTAGCAAACTAGATTCTCTAGTCCTACTAACTCACGCCCTTTCTGTTTCTAAAGAGCAGATAATTTTTAACCCTGATTTAGAACCCGATCAATCTTTGCAAGAAAAATTTTGGTCGATGATCAGGCGCCGCGCCAAACGCGAACCGGTGTCACATATTATCGGCAAAAAGGAATTTTACGGTTACGATTTCTTTGTTACTTCTGACGTGCTTGATCCGCGCCCCGATTCTGAAAGTCTGATCGAATTAGTTTTAAAAAAATTCCCCCAAAAGAACTCCAAGTTGAAAATTCTGGAAGTTGGAACCGGTTCGGGATGTTTAATTATAACCTTGCTACGATGCTTTAATTTAGCTGATGCCGATGGCATTGACGTTAGTGAAAAAGCTCTGGAAATTTGCCGCAGAAATGCCGCCGCGAATCAAGTTCAGAATCGTTTAGAACTTTTGCAATCCGATCTTTTTTCCTCTCTTGCTGCCAATAAAAAATTCGATTTAATCATCTCAAATCCACCTTACATTCCCTCAAAAGACATTTTGGAATTAGAATCTGAGGTAAAAAATTTCGAACCACATCTGGCTTTGGATGGCGGCTTTGATGGACTTGATTTCTATCGCGCCATCGCCAGCAAGGCACCAAATTTTTTGCAAAAAAATGGTCGCATTATTCTTGAAATTGGCTTTGATCAAAAAGAAGAAGTAGTAAAAATTTTTGAAGGCAAGAATTTTATCTTTGAAGAATCACAAACAGATTTAGCCGGCATTTCGCGGGCGCTATGTTTTAAAAAATAATCTCTAGCTTTGAGGTTTATATATTTATCTAGCTATCTCTTCACATCATCATTGCGAGAGCAGCGTGGCAACCCTTATAGTTTTGGCTTGCCCACGCTGCGTTCGCAATGACGATGTTAGAAATTTGCAGATTCCCCTCAACCAAAAGCAGGGAAAGCTCTAACTTAAATACGCAAAAATGTTCATCGCCAAAACAGTTGCTGAGATTCGATCGCAGCTAAAAAAAGAAAAACTCATCCAAAAAAAAATCGCCTTCGTGCCAACAATGGGAGCTCTTCACGATGGTCATTTAGCCTTGGTAAAAAAAGCGCAAAATCTTGCCGATATTGTAGTTGTAAGCATCTTCGTCAACAAAACGCAGTTCAATGATCAAAATGATTACAAAAATTATCCGCGCCAACATGAAGAAGATTTACAAAAACTAAGAAATTGCGGAGCTGATTATGTTTTTTTGCCCGACGATGACGAAATGTTTAACGCTGATTTTTCGCATAAGATTATTCCAACAAAATTAGTTGATTGCCTTTGTGGAAGCTCTCGTCTTGGACATTTCGACGGAGTTGCCTTAGTTATCACCAAACTTTTTAATATCATAAAACCCGATCTGGCAATCTTTGGCGAAAAAGATTTTCAACAATTGGCGATCATCAAAAAGTTAAATGACGATTTGAATCTTGATGTCGAAATTTTTTCGCAAGAAACTCTGCGCCAAAAAAGTGGATTGGCGATGTCATCACGCAATCAAAGATTATCGGAAGCTTCTAAAATCAAGGCCGCTGAACTATTTTCTACTCTAAAAAAAATTGCCGAAGAGGTAAAAAAATCTCCACAAAATATTGCCGAAATTTTAGCAAAAAAACGTAAAAATTTACTAGAAAATGGTTTTGAAAAAATTGATTATTTAGAAATTCGCGAAGAAAAAAATCTTGAAATCGTCAGCAATTTTATTCCCAAAAAACCGTCCCGCATATTCATTGCAGCTTATTTGGACGGCGTTAGATTAATTGATAATTTAAAACTTTAATACAGACATGGAACTTCCTCTTCTTATCGGCAATGCAGTTTTTGCAATATGCGCCATCATGTTTTGGATGAAATCTGCGGCTCTGAAAAAATCTTCTGCCGCAGAAATTGCAGAACTAAAACAAAAACTCGACGAAGATTTAAAAGAAATGGATATCTCGGCAAATCAGATGCGCGAAACTATGGTGGCCGATAACAGAAAAATTGATACGCTGCAAAACGAAGTTTCAAAAGTATACAAAGAAAAGGAAGAAGAACTAAAATTAAGACTTGAAGCTGAAAAACAAATCGCGCTCGCCATTCACAAATCTGAAGATATTCAAAAAAGAATGTATGATTGGAAAGTTGCTCAAGAAGCAGCAATGAAGGATTCTCAAGATACAATCATCAAAGTTGGTGAAGATCTTTATCAAAAGATTAACGCCAGCCATCAAGCCGAAATCGCTAATAGCAAACAGATTTACGCGCAAGTTATGGAATATATTAAGAAAACTTTTGCTGCTTCAACTCCAACTCAAACGTATTCAACCCCTTCCACGCCTGCCGCGCCAAAACAAAAAGAAGAAGTTTCTGCACAAGCTGAAGACTCTCCAAAAGCCGCGGCAAGTAAACAAGATCTTTCCAAAAAATTAGTCGCAGATTTGATTCATTCGATGAAAGATTCTAATCACACAGAGGGAGAAAAATATTTTATCGCCAGCAATTTTGACGCCGATAAGGCTAAAATGTTTTTATGCGAAGTGGCGTTTTTACAAGATTCACACTTTTATATTTTCGATTTCAAAGCTTGTGGCTTCTTAAGCGATTATTCACAGGCCGTCGACAAAAACGCAGCCGCAAAAATCGTGACGCAAAAGCTCGACAAATATATCGCCTACTTAAGCAATCCAAAATATCGCAACGCGATTTTGAAAGCCGCAGATTCAAAAAATATCAAATTTGAAACTGGCGACATCATTGTAGTAACACCTTCAATCACTGAATTAGATACTTTAGAAGCTATCGGATATTTAGAAAAACTCGAAGATGCTGGCGCCAAAGTTGCAACTTTCGACGAACTTATTGATTTAACTTTATAAAATATGACAGAAATCTTGCCGCAACTTCCAATCATCGCCGCCAAACATTCTTTCAAAGTTGAGGTTGAGCAGGGCAAAAAATATTCTTGGTGTTCTTGCGGCCTAACCAAAACCGAACCTTTCTGCGACGGCTCTCACAAAACTCGCACCAATTCCGACGGAGCCAGCATTATGAAATCGGTTAAGTTCGAAGTAAGTGAAAATAAAACTGTTTTTCTTTGCGGCTGCAAACATAGCAAAACCCCGCCATTTTGCGACGGCACTCATAGTTCTCTTTAAAAATGACTGAAAAAAAATCGAAGAAATCGCTGAATTTAGAAAATCTTTTTGCTCTCAAGCCATTTTTTAAACCTTATTTCCGCGAGATAATTCAAGCCTTCTTGGCCTTACTCGTCACTGCTTTAATGGTTTTATTTTTCGGCAAAGCCATCAAATCTATGATCGATTTTGGCTTCGCAAAAAATGATCAACATCTCTTAAATTTATCTTTATTAGCCTTCGTTTCCGCTGTAATTATTATGGCAGTAGCCGGCTATTATCGCTCGTCGCTGATTAATTCTGTCGCCGAAAAAGTAATCGCGGATTTGCGCAAAAAAGTTTACAATCACGTCATCCGCGTCTCGACGGAATTTTTCGAAATCACCAAAACTGGCGACGTCGTTTCGCGCCTCACCGTTGACACAACTCTGCTCTATGAAACCATCAGCAGCACCGTTTCTTTCTTATTACGCAACTCATTATTTTTCGTCGGCGGCATCACTTTATTATTCTTCACCAGCGTCAAATTAAGTTTGCTCACCATCATGCTGATTCCGCTTGCCATCGCGCCGATTATTATTATAGGCAAATCGGTTAAAAATTTATCCAAACAATCGCAAGCCGCCACAGCCATATCTGGCGCGCATATTGAAGAAAGTATCAACGGCATCAAAACTATTCAATCTTACTTATGCGAAGAAAAAGAATCGCGAAATTTTTCTGGCTTAGTTGACGAGGCGCTAAAAATTTCTTTAGAAAAAATTCGCATCAAATCACTAATGGTTGCTTTGGTAATCGCCTTTGCGTTTGGCGGAATCGCCCTTGTGCTTTGGATTGGCGGCCATGATGTTTTAAGCGGAAAAATCTCCGCAGGCGAGCTTTCTTCTTTTATTTTTTACTCAATAATTACCGCCACTTCTTTGGTTTCGCTAAGTCAAATCGCTGGACAATTACAAAGCGCTTCCGCCGCCGCTGAACGTATTTTTGGAATTTTGCAGATCGAATCTCCAGTCAAAGAAATCAATAATCCACAGAGTTTTTCTGCCACAAAAGAAATCACCATTAAATTTGAAAATGTTGATTTTTCTTATCCAAGTCGCCGCGAATTTTGCGTACTCAAAAATTTTAATTTAGAAATAAAGCACGGCGAAAAAATCGCCATTGTCGGGTCCAGCGGATCGGGAAAAAGCACGATTCTACAGCTTCTGCTGCGCTTTTATGACGTAAGTTCTGGGTCAATTTCTCTCAATAATTTTGACATTTCAAAAATCTCGCTGGCTGATTTGCGCCATAATTTTTCTTACATCTCGCAAGATTGTTTTATTTTTTCAGGCACAATTTTTGAAAATATCGCTTACGCAGATAAATCAAGCACTCGCGACCAAGTGGAAAAAATAATCGCTGAAAATTCAGCGCTGCATTTCATCAATGATTTACCACAAAAAATCGATAATTTTGTTGGCGAAAAAGGTGTAAAACTTTCTGGTGGCGAACGCCAAAGAATCGCGATTGCGCGCGCCATTTTAAAGGATTCGCCGATTCTGCTTTTAGACGAAGCCACCTCTGCGCTTGATAATCAAAATGAAAAAATAATCGCAACAACCATTGCGAGCTTAGCCAAAAACAAAACCACCATCACTATCGCTCATCGTTTATCTTCAATCATTAACGCCGATAGAATTATTTTTGTCAGAGACGGATCAATAGCCGAAATCGGCTCACACCAAGAATTGATAGCGCGCGACGGTCTTTATAAAAAAATGCACGATGTGGAAATTCTTGAACTAAATTAGCTAACATTGCCATCATTTATTGCTCGATTTTTTTGGCTCTAACTTAAACTTTTTCGATATATCCTGAGCGCATTGCATCACAAGATTCTTTTGCTCGGGAGTGATTTCCTCAAACTTATCAATAATGCGATAATCACAAACTTTTTTACAGGCTGGACTAGTTTTACAAATTATTTCTTCCTGCGAATTAGGTTCAGCCGCGAATACTTGACCAACCACAAAAAAAATCGCTAAAAAAAATATTGGAGAAAATTTCATAAAATTTACTTTGGTATGGTCAAAAATGACGGATCTGGTTTAATTATTTCTCCAGCAATTTGAGGTGGGAATCAAAGCTGAATAATTTATTTCTATTCTGTTTGGTTTTGAGTTTTAGAACCTCAAGTTTGACTAATTTTTGAATTATCAAATTGGCAGTGTTGTAGCTAACCTCAAGCGAGTTTTGCATCTCTGTAACAACCACTAATAACTGGAAACCGACCAATATTTAAGGATTTTTTGGGACAGCCAATTTGGCTGAATCCTTGCGGGAAGTGGTGGACTTGGGCGGATTTGAACCGCCGACCTACTGATTAAGAGAACGAATTTTGTAAAAATCTGCAACAAACTAAAAATCACGACAACAATGAAATCAAGGCTTTACAGCTTTTTTCTTGTTGGTGACTGTTTTGGTTTTTTGCCATTTTTTACTGGCAAGTGTCCCAAGAGTGTCCCAAAAATATATTCAATACATGTTCAATACATACATACACTGAACATATTATTGCATTTCAATATATTCAATATATGTTCAATACATACATACACTGAACATATTAATTCAAATAAGCATGAAAGAAGAGTACTATAAAATCAATAACCCAAAACTAGATGCCTTTAAGCTTTTTGCAGATGCTGCGGAGTTTGAAAGCTTGGCAAACTCTCCAGAAGTGCAAAGTGTTGTTGCAAAAGCTCAGGAAAATTATCTCTCTTGGCAAGAGTTTAGAAATAAAAGTTGGGCAACTGATAAAAAAGAGAAGATATGGAGCCTAATCAAATTATATCGTAGCTTTAATAAACAAAAGACCATCATTTCTGATAAAGATGGAAGTAAATTCGTCTTCAATCCAAGAAGCCATGTTGAATTCTTACATCATATCGACTTAGAACTTGGCGGTAACTTTATGGGAATAGAAAACTTTTCAGAGGGTGATAGGCGCTGGTTTGTCCGCCGCAACTTAATAGAGGAGTCCATAGCCTCTTCTTTGTTAGAAGGAGCAAACACATCCCGCAAAGCTGCCAAAAAAATGCTTGAGGAGGGTAGAAAGCCAAGAGATAAAGGTGAGCAGATGATTGTGAATAATCACGAAACTATGAAGTGGTTAGAAGAGGATTTAAAGCACGAGGATTTATCTTTGGAACTACTAAAAGAGATGCATCGAAAAGTAACCCTCAATACCATAAAATCAGAGCATTACGGCGTACTCAGAGAAACACTTGATGAAGCTGGTAATCGTCTAGTAATAAAGCCTTGGGATGATGCAACAATTACCTATGTCGCTCCCGACAAAGAATTTGTCGAACGCGAGATAACAAAGTTTATAGACTTTGCCAATGATAAAGACGGAGAAAAAACTTTTATTCACCCACTAATAAAAGCTATCATGCTACATTTCTGGATGGGACTTTTACATCCTTTTGAGGATGGCAATGGAAGACTAGCTCGTATTATTTTTTATTGGTATATGCTTAGAAAAGGCTACTGGGCTTTTTCTTATCTATCTCTTTCGGAACGAATAATGAACTCGCAGAAAGAGTATTCAATGGCTTACGTTTACTCCGAACAGGATGAAAATGATTTAGGATATTTTATTCACTACAATATATCTAAACTAAAATTAGCGCGGAAAAACTTTCAGGATTACATAGAGGACAAGGTACTAGAAAACAAAAAGCATGTGGATCTTGTTAAAAAGGGCTATTCTTTAAATAGCCGACAAACCCGACTGTTGCATGCCCTGTTCAAAGAAGAGCAAAAATTTACTACATTAAAAGAATATTGTGCTGCAAATGATATAGGGAGAGTTACCGCAACTTCTGACTTTAAAAAATTAACTTCTGAGGAATTTTTGACAAAAAAACGCAATGGGAGAAATATGTTTTTTTATCCAACCGATAAAATCAAAACCCTCTTTAGATAGTAAGATAATGGCCAACTAATACTACTTCCGTTGCCCCTTTGCTGCTTCTGGATAAAGCGTTGAACATTCTCTTTTTATTTCCTCTCGCACCACAAATGGCACATCTACTTTTGCATCCACAATTGCTTTGAGTTTTCTTAACTCCTGCAACTCTGTGAATTCTTCCTCGGTTATTGTAATTGCTTCTTTCTTGACCTTCATCGCTGTTAACGCCTTCGCCTTTGGTTTTGCAATTCTTGCCTTTGGCTTCGTTGATTCTTCTTCATCGTCAGAAGACACTAAATCATCATATTCTTCGTAACTTGTATAATGCTTTTCTCGCGCTTTATCTTTTAAAGATTCTAGTCCGCTTCTAACAGCTAAAGATATTCTGCCAATTGCCGCATTGTTGTTAAAGCTTGGCCACCCCATATCGTTTGGCTCTCCATTTCGTCCGCCAATTACTTTTTTTACAAAAGAATTCACAACTTCATCACTAGTAAAAACCTCCTCCAACTCAGGATAAGTTGCAAAAGTGATGTGCATATGTTTGGTAAGAGCTGAAGTTAACGACTGCTCCGTATTATCTCGAGCTTTTGCTGTTGTTCTAGCGCCATCTGCTAAAGTTTTTGCCCTATGTTCCCCTAAAAATTCATCAACAGATTTTGTTGTAACCTTACCCTTCTTGTCAGTGTAATTAACGGGAATAATTTCGGGAAAGTGAATTAAGTTGGAGATGTTATCGACTGCACTGCCTAGCAATATTGTTATTTTATTTCTTGCAGCAACCGAATCAATTTTTGAAAACGGCTCAGCTGTTTTGACAATATTCTCTAGCGCTTTTGTTGAGGTTCTTACTGCAGATCCCTCATCTTTACCAGCTTCAAACTCTGGAATGGCAAAGTAGGCCGTGTTAGGAATGTGATTATAAAACGTCATGACAAGCCCGACCATTTTCAACAAAGATTCTCTGACAAAATCCCCATTTTCTTTATATTCAGATTCTATGCTTTGCAGGACGCGCTTGAGATTTTTTCCATCCAATCCAGCATCTTCCTGAGCTTTTTTTGTGTCAGCTCTTAAATTGGTTTTTAAGTTTCTCTGCTCATTATATTCTTCTAAAATACTATCAACCCTCTTATACAAGGACACTGCATTTCTTGAGCTGTCTAGAGCTGCTATAGCACTTATAAAATCATAAACTTTACCCCTTCTTTCGCGAAGAGAGTTTCTATTTTCTAGCTCAAATAATTCAAACACCTCTTCCGACTCTAAACTAGATAAAGCCCTATAAAAACCCATCTCAACCAACCCGTAAGCAGTTACGTGGTCTCCTTGCAATTTTCCAAGAACAGATGTTCCTCTTCCATCTATTCCAAACTCATAATCCTTTTCTGGAGAGAAGGTTACAACGATTGATTTACTTGCTGGTTTACTCATGTTTGTTAGTTTACTTGTTGGTCAGAATGCGCTCTAATAGCCCATAAACTTAATGTTAAGTTTAGTTAAGTTCTAAACTCAGAAAAAAGTAATGTTTAGTCATGTTTTGGTTTTTTGAATTATCTTTAAAACCATAAGTTTTAACAGGTTCTTGATATAAGAAACTTGATAAGAAAATGTCTCTTTTTGATTTGGCAAAACCACTAAATACAAGGCGTTCTTATAGAGAGAAACTCTCCCCACACCCATAATGAGTTAATGAAATTATTTAGAGTTTACTAAAAAACCGTTACAATATCAGGTTTTTTCAACTTCTTTTTTGTAAAGCTGAGGCTTTCTGGAGCTTCTACTTGTCAGGAAATTCTAGGTTTAGCTAGGTTTTCAACTTAATGAATTTAGACAAATTTAATAAACGATGAAAAAAATAACTATAGTCGCATTGCTTCTTTTGCTAGCATCCTGCGATTCAGAAAAAAACATTTATAGTTTGTATAGAAACTCACCATTTGAAGAGGCGGCAAAGGTTCATGTGGCAACTTTTGATGCTAAAGACAATGCGGACTACAATAAAACTAACTGTCTTATCGCTAAGGATTTATTCCAAAATCAAGAAGGTGTTGTAACAACTTTCTGGTGTGAAAAAGGAAGATATAAGGCAAGCAATACAAGCACAGGATTAACAAATAAAGTTAGAAACTTTTTCCATAAATAATTGACGTCCTAATTCTTTATGAAAAACCAGAAGAAGAGTCCCGATAAAATTACATTCGATAGATTAGAGAGCTTCAGAAAAACCTTTGATTATAAAGTGTGCGAGATGGCTGAGCTGCTTGGATTTACAGCAAGACAATATAGCAGATGCAGAAGTCGAGGTTGGGTTTCTGCTTATCGCTATCATGCTGTAAAAGATGCAATGATGATCCATATCTTGCAGGAAGGTCAGTCTAAGTTGGAACTTTTAAGTCAGATGTAATTTAATAGGGTTTTTAGGGGGTGGGGAGTAGGCTTTTTAAAAACGCCAAGCTCTATAATTGCCCGTAAGAAATTTATAAAAAATTTAGAAATCCTACCTGTGGAAATACCCAATCTCATAAAGTACATTGCAAAGCACTAAAAACTCTCTGGATTCTTTGCGATAAGCGATTGCTTCCTTAGTGCTGCAACCATTTCGATAATTGACCTCTTTTAGCCTCTTTAATCCTTCCTCAGTTCTCGCCCCCGTTGATTTACCTCCGTGCAATCTGCATCTGCCATTTTTCATTGCAGGAGCTTGGCAAGGTGTTTTACTTCTCTTAGTTGTAGCTAAACATTTCTTAGCATTATTGATGTTAAATCTAGCGTAATTCATTGTTGATATTGGTTAAATTGTTGTGGTGAATTTGGGGTTTGATTTAAGGGTTAGAGTAAAAAATTGGAAAAAAATCTCTACTCTAAAAGTGCTTTGTGTGCATGGGGTGGTTCGTCTATTTTTCGAAATAGGGGGGTGGGTATGGCATTGGAAGGCTTTTGGCAGTAAGATGAATAATAAACAGACTCAGTAGTGATATACTGATGTTTAGTTATATTGAGGTTACTTTCTACCCTAAGCAAAAACTATATTGATAAGCTGAAGCCTTTATTTTGCTGCCATTAAGCCTTTTCTCATTTTCCGTTTTGTGCCTGAAAATAAACTTTTCTTCAATCAAAACTTCAATTGCTCGAACGAGTGATTTCTTATTCCAACCAAGTTTCTTTGCCATAGCATCTTGAGCGATACAAAAAACACTTCTCATGCCCAAATGGTGATATTTAAGTTCGAGAAGCAAAACTAAGGCTCGCGGTTCTTTTCTTAGTCTCACAATTTCTGCTTCATATTTAGCAAAAACAAAGCCTTCGCCTTTTGTTATTAATTTTCCTTCTTCTTTTAGTTTCCAAACATTTTTGGCAGTTCTTTTTACCTCATCTTCATCAAGAGATTGCTCGAAAGAAAATGCATTAATTTCAAAAGCATAATCTTCAAATGATTGATAATTTTGGTGGTTATTTGCGGCTTTTCTTAGTTGATTAAAAAGGTAATTATTTCTCTGCCCTTCAGCAATTTTAAAGTCTGATTCGTTGACTATTGAGGGGGAGCCGAATATTCCGCGCGCGTGCGCGCGCGTAATGCTCTCTTTATTCACCAAATTCGGCTTTAACTTGGTAAGACTCGTTAAATCATCAAAACTACCTTTGGTGATTATGTAATGCGTTTTTTTGTCGGGATTAAATGAATAGGGTGCAATTATTAAACCACCTTCACCTCGAACATCGATTTTTTGCTTATATCCAGTTTTGGAAGTTTCGCCATTGAAGGAATAATAAAGATGCCTTCCACCGCTTGGCGTTGAAACAACAAATTTGCTCTCGCCAAATTCTGCCTCAAGTTCTTCAAGCGATAAATTTGGATCGTCGCAATCAATAACCGTGATGCCAGAAATTCTGCCTGTGATTAAGCCAATATTTGCAGCAGGGGAAATTTTCATCCATCTGTAAATAGTGGCAAGGCTTGGTGGTTTGCTCTGATATTTTTTCCAAGAAACTAGCGGGCGCTTTTTATCACAGGGAATGACTGAAAGTCCAAGTTGATAATACTCTATGGCATGCGCAACAAAGGGTTGGGGCGACTTGTTATCGCCGCCCCTTCCTGACGCGTTATTGATAGACACTGTTTGAAGTGACTAGCTCACAATTTCCACTCTATCCATCAAAACATAACGAGCGGTTCTCCTTTCACCCTCGCGGATAGTTTGAATCGCAATATCATGTTCATGCCTTAGAATGTGGACATAACTTGAAAGCCGTAGAAGCTTCAAATCATGGCTTTGAATGCTGGTGATACCTCGACCATCAGCTTTAATCAAAGCAATCAGAGTTCGCGCATTCTGACCTTCTAGATAGAGAGGTTTTAGTTGGTCATTTTTGGTGACAACAAATTTGGCAAAGATTCTTTCATTGCCCTTAGAGGAATTATTTCTTAACATTTTTTTACCGTTGGTTGAATTGCTAATGGGTTAAGGCTTTCAGTTGTTTGGCGTCCAAACTTCACAACTGAGAGCTTTTTTATTGTCTTAGGCACTTTGCACCTCGTTCACTTTGTTAACGCATTTGAAGAACTCGTTTTCGTCGATTAAGACGCGAGAGCCGATGCGCTTAAATGCAGATTTGAAGCCTAGTTTTTCGGCATTAAAAATTAGATGACGAATTCCGCCATGAGTGGCGAAAGATTTGTGCTCCTCCACAAAGTTGTTAATTGTGAGAAGGCGTGTGGGTAGGTTGTTGTTTTGCATGTTTGATTTTCTTTGATTGACGAAATTGATAAACAACACTCACTATTCGTGAAATGTTGTAGAGCAATTTGGTCGCACAAATAATCTTCGCAATCAGCTATTTTCTAGGTGGGAACTGGTCGGGAATATTTTTTTTGGATGGGAGTCGGACGGGATTTTCTTTTGATTTCTTTACTTTTTCCTCTCCAAGAATCCTATCTTTGTACTCCTTAACTACGTTTTGGAATCTACGTATTTTCATTATTTTTTCCTCTCCTGTAGTTGGAACAATCCATACAATTCCAATCGTGCCATCAATTTTCTTAATTGGATCTGGTAAAGGCCGCATTGCCTTAATTCTTAAAAAGACTTTTTGAGGTTTAAAATTTTCGCTTCCTCCCTCAATCAACAATCTCACTTCTTTCTCTATTATTAAACCTAAAGCGGTTCCAGCGACAGGAATCACCTCTTTTTCTGGTACGTCATCACCTCGAGAGAGGTTGTGTTCAAACGAATTCTTGGATTGCAATGCCGCAATCATCTCCGGAGGAATTGGTATTGCATGACCCTGAGCCCATTTCACAAAATCAACAAGCCTACCCTCTTTCTCGCAACCATCTTTTTTATAACTAAGAAAGTTTAACTTACCCAGAATTCCATCTTGCTGAAAAATAAAGGTGTATTCCTTTAACGCCTCAAATCGGTCAACTATAATTCTCAAATCTGAAAAAATTTGTTTCATATCGGGCGGAATCCCTTCTTGTAACTGGTATGTAATTTTTTTCTGAGAAAATTTTTGCAACATCTTAAATTTCTGATCGTCTTCCGGCAACCTAGCAAGAGCCCTTAGAAATTCGAAAGGACTGCATATTTTTTTTACCCCAACCCAGACATCTCCATCTCTCAACAGTTTAATTAAATATGTCGCTGAACTTTTTGAATCAGCGCGATTTATTATTAAAAGAGCCTTCTTGAGAAGTGATTGCGGAAAAATAGAAGAAAATTTTTCTTTATATGCGTTTATGACTCTAACTAGAGCGATTGGTGATAAAGTAATTTTTTCTTTAAGAAAATCATCATATCCCGCTGGACAGCACTCTACACTTGTACAAGTGCCATCTATCTCTCTCTTTTCTTTCCAGTACAACTGATGACCATGAATTCGGTACCTTTCTGTACTTAGCAACTCCTGCACCAATTTTTTTGCAAATAAGTTGTAAGCCTCATCAGTCTCAGAGACATTTTTTATTTGGTGAGGCAGCAGAGACTCTTCTTTAGAAGAAAGAATGATAACAGTTTCCTTGAGTGTCCAAAATGGCTTTGAAAGCCAGTAGTCGTAGTTTGCTTTTTTACTCATTAATTACTCCCAAAAATCTTGTTATTCATCCTCTCCACAACGCCAGCGGTGTGTGCATCGGAAATGTGAGAATAACGCTTAACCATCGAAAGCGTCTTATGTCCAAGTACTCCTGCAATTTCTGCTGATGTTGCGCCGTTCATTGCGAGGTAAGAGGCGCAGGAATGCCTCAGGTCATGCCATCTAAAATCTTTTATCTCAGCCTTCTGTAGTGCAGTTTCAAAAGGGGTTCGGATGTCGATTGGATTTTGCAAATTCTTTGCGGGAAAAACTAAGTTAGTGTTTTCGTTGCGGTTTTTGTAGCGGGATTTCATTAGGTCTTTAGCTAAACCAACTAACGGCAAAGAGCGTCGGTCACCGTTTTTGGTGTCGTGTAATGTTATCATGCTGCGGCTTAAATCTACGTCGTCCCAAGTTAAACTCATGATTTCCATTTTTCTTGCACCCGTTGAGATGGCTAGAATGGTGAGGACATAAAGGAATGGGCTTTGGCTTTCTTTGCAGGCTTGCAGCAATCTTTCGCGCTCTTCGTCGCTTAAATATCTGACCCTTCCTCTCGGCTCTTTGAATTTTTTTATTTTCAGCAAAGGGTTGTCTTGCATCCAGCCCCACTCTTTGACAGCGATGCTGAAGCAATGACTAAGTGCGGCACAATAACGATTTACAGTTGCGTCAGTTCTTCTAACGCCTTTGCGGTCGCTGGTTTCGGATGAAAGTTTGCTTCTGTGTTCGGTGATTAATGCAGGGGTGATGTCAGAAAGCAGAAAGCTGCCGATGCTATTTCTCCACCAGCCTAATTGAGTTTTTTGGTCTGAAATGCTTTTAGGTTTGCGTGGCAAAATCTCCGTCATGTAGCGGTCGATTAATTCTTTCGCGGTATGTTTTTTTGATTCACTGGTTTTGAAGTGACGTCCTTCTCTGATTGCTGATTCAGTGTCTTGAATCCATTTCTTGGCGTCGGTGATTCTTGCGAAGGTAGCTATTTGCTCAGGATAACCTCTGAGTCTGATTTTTACCCTGTAAGAAATTGCACCACTTTTAGCTGTGCGTTTTTCAATATTTGCCATTCGGTGTTTATCAAAAGTTTTTGACTGATGAAAACAACCTAAAAATAAGAGCAATAAAAGACAACAACTTTCAACAACTGATAAGTAATCAGAAGAGAAATATTGGTTTTAACCTTTTAAACAAAGGATTTAATAAATCAGATTTGCTTCTGCGGGGCAATTAAGGGGCAATCTTAGAAAGAATTATTTTCAATAGTTAGAAAAAATGCTTTATTTGAGATGGTTTTGGGGTGTCAGAAAAATAGAAGGGGAAATCAAAGAAGAATTTTTATTGCGGCGATTTATTGCGGTTTTTTGTTATTTAGTGCCCCAAGAGTGCCCCACAGAGGTATTTTTGAAGGAGGCTAATTTGTTTGTAGCCTTACTGGCATTGGTGGACTTGGGCGGATTTGAACCGCCGACCTACTGATTAAGAGTCAGCTGCTCTACCAACTGAGCTACAAGTCCGAATTAAAACCTCCGCATGTCACGCTTCAACAGACTCAGCATGACATCATCGTTATAATTTTAAAAACATAATGTGGGCATCAACATATCCCAAAGTGGCGTGGTTAAAGCCTTGCGGGATAGTGCCGATAATTTGAAAACCCACCGATTTCCACAAATTCACGGCAGCAACATTTGTTGAAACCACAAAGTTAAACTGCATGGCGCGATAGCCTGTTTCTTTTGCCGTGGCGATTGAATGCAGCGCTAAAGCTTTGCCAACTCCAAGTCCGCGGGCATTTTCGTCAACAATATAGCTGGCATTTCCGATGTGACTGCCGCGATCCACGTGATTGGATTTTAGCAAATAAGCGCCGACGATTTTTCCATCATTTTCAGCAACGAAAGTTTTAGCATCTTTGCTCATCCATTTATCTGCGATCTCTTGGCGCGCGGTTTCAGCGCGGTTTATATAAGTGTCGCCCTTGGCGATCACCGCTTTGAAAATGCGATAAATTTCATCAAAATCTTGAGCTGTTGCTAAACGAATTTTTACCATTTTTAAATAACTAATTAATTTTTCGCGTCATCTCGCTTTTCTCGTCTGCGACTCGAAGACGAGATGACACCGGGGCG